>NZ_JBFBGZ010000001.1:0-324365 GCF_040684925.1 Arthrobacter sp. NPDC089319
CGGCCGATCGGTCGCGTCGTCGAGTTCCCAGGCCGCGAAGTCCTCCCGGTGCGCCCGGTTGCCCTGGTCAAGGTCCTCATCCGCGGCCGGCGGGACACCAGGCCCGCGTACGGGTCCGGGCCCGGCTCGAACACGGGCTCCGCCCACCGCACCTGCACCGGCACCGGGTCTTTCCGGGCCGGCTTCATCCGCGCCAGAATCGCCGCGATCGCCGCCTCACGCTCCTCCTGCGTAGGCAACCTCCGGCCCTCCCCAGAAACCGGTTCCCGCTCCGCGTTCTCCTCCATGACCCCACTCAACCAGCCGGGTACGACAATTTGGGCTCGCCCCCAATGCGGACCTCAGAGTTCGCGGAGGAAGGCGTTGGTGGGACATCCGAGGGCGAAGGAGACCCTGGCGAGAGTCGAAAGCAGGGCTAAGGGGACCTGATGGAGCGGGAAAGTTCCGAGGCGGCAGTAGAAGACATGGTGGGGGGCCGGCGCCGCCGCGACTTGAGCTACGGAGCCGGCACTCGGGACGGTCTAAGGGCTACTCGTGATCCTGCCAGCCGTCGCCCTCCGTGTAACTGGCGACCAGGGTGCCAGCTCCCGGCTGCATTGAGTCGTCGGGGTCGTCGAAGAGCCGCGCCTGGTCCGCCTTGCTGTGGGACAGGATGGACTCCGCAGCTTCTTTGGCTTCCGCCAGGGACGCGCCGAACACCTCGGTTCGGACGGGCAGGTTATCGGTGCTGATGAGGTCGGCGTCGGTTTCGCTCAGTGGAACCGTATAGCCGCGCTGCTCTTCGCTGACCGGAAACTCGAAGTTCCCCTCGTCCGGATCAGCCGGAACGACATACTCCACGTAATAGGACATGGTCGTACTCCCTTCAGCGTTGGCCGGCGTCGAATTCGTCGGGCGCGGCCGACAGTTCGTCGAAAGCTATCACCTGGCCCGGCCTCGTCCTAGAGGGTGGCCGTGGCCCGCGGCGCGTGGGACCAGATGCTTGAGTTATTGGGCGGCCAGGACCCGACATGCCCGGGACAGGGCATCGGATGGTCACGGCTGCGGTGCGGCAGCGATTTCGACGTCGATGCTGCCGCCGTCTGTGACGACGAAGGCTGCGCTGGTGCCGGTGAAGTCGGGTCCAACCCCTCCGGGGTCGGCGCAGTAGGCCGCTAGGTTGATTTCGCCGGCTGGCAATTCCAGCACCGTGGTGCCGCTTTCATTGGCATCAACGGCCTGCGTATCACCGCCGCCGGACATGGAGCCCCCGGCCGAATACAGGCTGACGGTGGGGGTGCTGATGAGCTTACAGACATAGGCACCGTGCCCGGTCTGGCCGAGGGCGCCGCCGGTGCCAGCAACGATCCGGGCCCTGGCCTCGCCGGTGGGCCGGCTTTGGGCGTAGCTCGCTACCGGGGGACTGGTACGGGCCGTGGCGACGCCGGGGGAGTTGCCTGCAGAAGCCGCATTCGTCATCGAGGTGCTGACGGACGCCGCTCCGTCCGTCGCCGCGGTGCTCCGGGATAGTCCCTGTTCGGCCGCGCGCGGCACCGTCGCGCCGTCCGCGTTTGCGGAGCAGCCGGCCAGGGCAGCGAGCAGGACGGCAGCGGTCAGCAGCGGTAGGACCCGTTCCATAAACAGATCCTGTCCGGACCACCTTGGATTTCCCTTGCATTATTAGGCGAGCACCGCCGTCGTCGTTAGACTGACAACTGCGTAAGGGAGTATCCCCCATGCGCTGCAGCCGTCAACACGTAGGGCACCGACGCCCGGCCGGCTGCAGCGACCGGCAATGCCGGAGGAGAGACTTGCGGGCCAAACCGCTACCCGCTTACGAAAGGGAACCATGAGCGTTTCTCCCCTGATCTGGGGCATCACGATCGTCGTTATCCTCGCGCTGCTCGCCTTCGACTACTTCTTCCACATCCGCAAAGCGCATGTGCCGTCGCTGAAGGAAGCCGCCATTTGGTCCGCCCTCTACGTGGGCATCGCCATCGTCTTCGGCATTCTGGTGCTGATCTTTGGCGGTTCTGCGATGGGCTCGGAGTACTTCGCCGGCTACATCACCGAGAAGGCGCTCTCGGTGGATAACCTGTTCGTTTTCCTGATCATCATCGCCAGCTTCAAGGTGCCCCGCGAAGACCAACAGAAGGTGCTGCTGTTCGGCATCGTCTTCTCGCTGATCGCGCGCACCGGGTTCATCTTCCTGGGCGCCGCACTGATCAACTCCTTCGCGTGGGTTTTCTACGCCTTCGGCCTGATCCTCATCATCACCGCCGGCAACCTGCTCAAGCCTTCCCACGGGGGCGACGAGGCGGACAACTTCATCATCCGGGTGGCCAAGCGCTTCTTCCACACCACCGATTACTACGACGGCGACAAGCTGTTCACCATCCAGAATGGAAAGCGTGCTCTGACCCCCATGCTGCTGGTCATGGTGGCCATCGGCGGCACGGACATCCTGTTTGCTCTGGACTCCATTCCCGCAATCTTCGGCCTGACGCAAAACGTGTACATCGTCTTTACCGCCACGGCGTTCTCGCTGATGGGCCTGCGTCAGCTGTATTTCCTGATCGACGGATTGCTGGACCGGTTGATCTACCTGTCCTACGGTCTGGCAGCCATCCTTGCGTTCATTGGCGTGAAGCTGATCCTGCACGCGCTGCATGAGAACAACCTGCCCTTCATCAACGACGGCAACCCGGTGCCAGTCGTCGAGATCTCGACGGGACTCTCGCTCACCGTGATCATCGGCGTCCTGGTCATCACCGTGGTCGCCTCGCTGGTGAGCAAGGCCGGCAAGGCGCAGAATGCCATCAACAATGCGCGCCGCCACGCGGTCAGCTACATCGATCTCTCCTACACCGCAGATCCAGCCGAGCGCGAACGGATCTACGGCCTGCTGGTGGAGGAAGAACGCCAGATCGAGCAAATGGAGCCGAAGTACCGCAACAAGGCCAAGGACGTGGATAAGATCCGCGAACAAGTGGCTGAAGCACACCGCCAGCACGCCGAGTACCAGAGGGGCTAGGCCGGCCACGCTCCGGAGGGGCCTGGTGCGGCTCCTCCGGAGCGGCCTACGGTGGAACCATGGCTGATGAACGCAGGACGGGCGGGCAGCCCGGCAACCCACTGATGATGGGCCTGATCTTCGGGATCCTGCTGGGCGTGGTGATGTCCTCGGTGACCGGCCAGTGGTGGTGGATTGCGATCGGCGTGGCCCTGGGCGCAGCCGTCAGCGGGGGCCGGGCCGCGGCCGCCAGAAGGGGCCGCGGGCAGGGCCCGGACGGCGAAAATTCACGCCCCGGCAGCCGTTAACCGACGTCGGAAACGGGGTTCGTGGACTGATTGGCCGGACCCATCCGGATAAGTTCTGCAGCCCCTTCAAGGGCAAAACTTCCGGTGCTACCGTGAGGGCTACTGATCAAGAAAACCCCGCATTTCCTATTCGCCCGGGAAGGTGATCATGATGGCCGAGCAGGTCAATACGACCCACGCTGCGAACAAGAGGTACGCCGAGCTGTACAAGAAGCCGGGGCCGTGGATTACGGTCTATGTTGACGCCAGCGCCGGGACCGCGGAAACGCTCCGTGCGGGGGACGTGCTGCCGGACAGACTGCGTGAATCGCTCGAAAGGCAAGGCGCCGCGAAAGCGGACATCCGGGCCGTGATCGACGCCGTTTCCCCCGCCACGGGCATGCCGTCGCCGGTCAGCCGCTACGTGCTGGTCCGCGAGGGCGAGGCAGAGGTCAACGAGGTGCTTCCAGGGGCCATGTCCGGCCCCGAAGTCGTCGAAGCAGGTCCGATTCCGGACCTGGTGCCGCTGTTGAAGGCGCGCGGTGAGGACTTCCCGTATGTTGTGGCAGAGGTTGGCCGGGACGGCGGTGAGGTCCACCTGCAGTACGCGCGCCGAAACGGTGTGGCGGAAACGACGACGGTGGAAGGCGACCGGGAGAACCTCACCAAGATCCCCGGCGGCGGGTGGTCGCAAGGCCGCTACCAGCACCGCACCGAGGAAATTTGGCGCAAGAACGCCGATGAGATCGCGGCCGAAATTGATCGCGTGGTACAGGCCAGCAAGGCGCGGCTGCTGATCATCGCCGGCGATATCCGGGCCCGTGAGCTGGTGGTCGAACAGCTCTCCGAAGCCAGCCGGGCGATCGAGTCCACCTTTGAATCGCACACCCGCACCGGCGGTGCCGACAAGGAGGCACTCCGGGCCGAAATCGCCGCCCGGGTGGCCCATGTCTGGACCGAACAGCGCAAAGCCATCCTGAACCGGCTGGCGAACCAGACGGGACAGGCCCATCCGGAGTGGACCGTGGGCCTGGGCGAGTGCATCCGCGCCCTGCAGCAGGCGCAGGTCGGCACGCTGATCATGAACGACAATGCGCTCGCCGACCACCACGTGAATGTGCTGAACGTGGAACCCTGGATCGCCACCGCCGGCGAGCAACCGGTCAACGGCGAGCTGCTGGCCAAGATTCCGGCGCCGGCGGCGCTGGTACGGGCCGCGGCGCTGACCGACGCCCGGGTGGCCATGGTCCCAGCAGGTGCGCTGCCGGGCGGCAAGAGCATTGCGGCCTTGCTTCGCTGGCCCACCGGCCCGGACGTTCCCCGAGGCTAGCCCGGTCGCGGGAAGCCGGCGGGCGCTGGTACCGAAACATCGGCGTCCGGTGCCCGCTGCCTAAGCGTTCAGAGCCGGGCGTAGGCCCAGCCGGTCCATTGACGCTGGGCCAGATGGGCGATGGCCGAAGGCACCGCCTCGACGCCGCGGACAAGGTCTCCATCTTCCAGGCCTGCTGACCGCATGCTGTTGCCGCAGGCGAGGATGCGCACGTTTAGTTTTCGGGCGTTGTCGATGGCTTCGGAGGCCGGTGGGCCGGTGGCGAGCATGGCGACGCCGGGTCCCTGCACGAGCACTTCGATGTAGGTTTCCTGGCCAAGCGCGGCACGGGCATTGGCGGCACTGCGCAGGATGCCGGGGAGGGCTTCCTGCTCGAGTGGGCCGGCGGAGTGGATGAGCAGGCCGCGGCCCGCTCCGCCCTGCGGCGTTCTGGCTGGGCTAGAGGTCATGGTGCTCCACGGAAAGCTCGAAGTTGCTTGTTATGCGAGCGACAGGAAGAGCTTCTCCAGCTCTTTCTTGTCCATGCTGGCGTCCTTCTGGACGAGGCACTGCTCCAAGCCGGTGGCGATGATGGCGAACCCGGCGCGGTCAAGTGCCTTGGAGACGGCCGCCAGTTGGGTGACGACGTCTTTGCAGTCCCGCCCTTCTTCCAGCATCCGGGTCACGGCGGCCAGTTGGCCCTGGGCCCGCTTCATGCGGTTGATCACCGGCGTGAGTTCTGACGGATTCAGTTCCAAGATGTTTCTCCAAATGTGGGCGGCGGATCTGCCATAAGTGTATACTCCCTAGGGTGTTTGACGTACCCCCTGGGGTATCTGTAATACTCGGTGGGGTATCCATTAGTTCCCCATCGAAAGGCCAGCCATGGCTTCCCCTTCTTCGGCCCATGCCGTTACCGCACTCGCTCCGGAGACCCTGCGCTCCTGGATGTCGGAGCACCAGGACCTGATCGTGATCGACGTCCGCTCAGCCGCTGAGTTCGAGTCCCTGCACATCCGTGGGTCCTACAATGTGCCGATGCCGCTGCTGTCCGAACACACCGACGAACTCGCCGCCCGCCTGGGCAGCCGGGTGGTGTTGGTCTGCCAGTCCGGAGCGCGCGCCGAGCAGGCCCGCCAGCGCCTGGGCGCCTCCGGAGTGAACACCGCCTATGTCCTGACCGGCGGAGTGCCCGGTTACGCGTCCGCCGGCGGCCACGTCGTCAAGGGCAAAGCGCGCTGGGACCTGGAACGGCAGGTCCGCCTCGCTGCCGGCTCCTTGGTGATGCTGGGCCTGGCTGGAGGCAAGTTCGTTTCCCCCAAGGTCCGGATGCTGGCCGGAGCGATTGGCACCGGCCTGACGTTCTCCGCGGCGACCAACACTTGTGCCATGGGTAAGGCACTCTCGGTCATGCCCTGGAACAAGGCCGCCAAGGAGCCCACCCGGGAGAGTGCCATCCTGCAGTTCCCCGTTCCCGCAACTGCAGGAGCTCCGGCGGCATGACCTTGTCCCTGTTGCTGGGGCTGCTCGTCGGGGTTGTCTTGGGTTTGGTGGGCGGCGGCGGGGCGATCATCGCCGTCCCGGCCTTGGTGTATGGGGTGGGCATGAGTCCGGCCCAGGCGATTCCCACGTCGCTGCTGGTGGTGGGAGTGTCCTCGCTGGCGGCCCTGCTGCCCCGGATCCGGGAAGGCCTGAACTGGCCGGTCATCGCCCTGGTGGGTGCGGCCGGCATCCCAGCCGCCTGGGGCGGCGCCGCCGTCGGCCGAGTCCTTGACCCGAACGTCCTGATGCTGGCATTCTCAGCAATTATGGTGCTCGCAGGCATCCGGATGCTCGCTGGGACCCGCGAAACCGACGGGTCCTGCGGCACGGGGCCGGGCCGGGCCCTCCGGGCGTGTGCCCCCAAGGCGTTGGCAGTGGGACTGCTGGTCGGGTTCCTCACCGGACTCCTCGGCGTGGGCGGCGGCTTCCTCATCATCCCGACGCTAACCATCTTCCTGGGGCTGCGCATGAAGCAGGCCGTCGGAACCTCCCTGGCCGTCATCGTCATCAACTCAGCCGCGGGGTTCAGCGCCCACGCCGCAGGCTTCAGCATCGACTGGCCCACCACCCTTGCGTTCGCAGTTCCCGCCGTCGTGGGATCCGTCGTCGCGGCCCGGCTGGCCCGCCGGCTGAAGGACAAGCACGTCCGCATCTCATTTGCAGTACTCATCTTCGCCGTCGCGGGGTGGGTCACCGCCGGCACCGTCACCGCCTGACTCCGGGCCCCAATCCAGAACCGAAACCTCCCTACCCAAACCTCCCAGACCCTTTCATTTGAAGGAGAGCACCAGATGCTTATCGAGCGCATTTACGACGACGACCTCGCCCAAGCCAGCTACCTGATCGGCTGCCAGGCCAAAGGCGAGGCGATCGTGGTGGACGGCCGCCGCGACATCGCCGTCTACCAGGATCTCGCCGCGAAGAACGGCATGAAGATCGTGGCCGTCACGGAGACCCACATCCACGCCGACTACCTCTCCGGTACCCGCGAATTGGCCGCCGCCACCGGCGCGAAGATTTACGTCTCGGGCGAGGGCGGGCCGGACTGGCAATACCAATTCGACGGCGAACGGCTGTTCGACGGCGACACCATCGCCTTGGGCAACATCAGCATCAAGGCGGTCCACACCCCCGGGCACACCCCGGAACACTTGGCCTTCCTGGTCACTGACGGCGCCTTCAGCGACCAGCCCGGTTACCTGCTCTCCGGAGACTTCGTCTTCTCCGGCGATCTGGGCCGCCCCGATCTGCTGGACGAGGCCGCCGGCGGCGTTGACACCCGTTTCGAGGGTGCCAAGCAGCTCTTCGCCAGCCTGCGGGACAAGTTCCTCACCCTGCCCGACTACGTACAGGTCCACCCCGCGCACGGCGCCGGCAGTGCCTGCGGCAAGGCCTTGGGCGCCATCCCGTCCTCCACCGTCGGCTACGAACGCCTTTACGCCTGGTGGGGGCGCTACCTTGCCGCGAACGATGAGCAGGGCTTCATCGATGAGCTCCTCGACGGCCAGCCCGATGCGCACGCCTACTTTGGGCGGATGAAACGCGAAAACCGCGAAGGCCCGGCGGTGATGGGCGAACGCGCCCCGCTGGTGGAACTGGACACCGCGGACGTCGCCAAGGGTCTGGCCGAAGACAAGCTGACCTTCATTGACACCCGCTCCAACGGCGATGTCCACTCCGGCACGGTGGTCCGGTCACTGAATGTCCCGGCGGGCAAGTCCGTGGCGAGCTACGGCGCCTGGGTGGTTAACCCGGAGACGGATAAGGCCCCGCTGGTCCTCTTGGCCCCGGACCGGGATGCGGCGCAGGAGGTGTGGGACCATCTGGTCCGCGTGGGCATCGACAACGTCGCCGGTTATGTCACCGGCATCGACGGGCTGCCCACCGCTGTCCCGAAGCTGATCCAGCCCGGGGAACTCGACGGCTTCGACGCCGCCATGGTCCTGGACGTCCGCAACAAGACGGAGTACGCCGACGGGCACATACCCGGCTCGCACCAGCTCAGCGGCGGACGCGTCATGTGGCACCTGGATGAACTGCCCGCCCACGGCACCATCGTGACCTACTGCCAGTCCGGCGTGCGGAACTCCGTGGCGGCCAGTGCGCTGCGCCGGGCCGGGTACGATGTTGCGGAACTCGACGGCAGCTACGCAGCCTGGACCGCCTGGCAGAGAAGCGTCGCCGCAGCCTGACCGGTATTAACGCGCGCTGGCCCTGAAGCCGCCCAGGGCCAGCGCCACGGGCACCGCGGCCGCGGCCGCACCGGCATGCGGGCGGCAGGCCGACGGGTAGGGCAGCGGCGGGCGGACCTCCAATGCGGCCTGGCCACTGAAGAGTTCCGGCAGCCGGTAGTCGAAACCCTCCGCGGCATCCAGCAGGCCCGCCGCCAATTGCGCGGCCTCCGCCTGGAAGCCGGTGCGCAGCAGTCCCATCACTATCCACGCCGTGTCCTGGCTCCAGACCGCCCCCGCGCGGCGGCGGGTGGGCCAGTACCCCGGGTTCGCGGTGGACAGCGTGCGGATGCCGTAGCCGGTAAACAGCGTCCGGTCCATCAGCCGGCCGGCCACCGTCCGGGTTTCCTCGGCGTCCAGCAGCCCGGTGCCCAGCAGATGTCCCATGCCGGATCCGACGCCTGCCACCTGCCGGTCCCGGTCGTCGAGGGCCATCGCCGGGTACGGTCCGGCGTCGTCCGCACACCAGAACCGGTTGCGGAAATTAGTAGCCAGCCGCGACGCGTAGTCCCGCCACTCCTCGCCGGCGTCGGCCTCGCCAAAGTAGTCCAGCAGCACCGATGCCGCTCGTGCCGCCTCGTAGCCGTAGGCCTGCAGATCGGCCGGGGCAACGACTCCGGTTGCCGCGCTGCCGTCCAGATGGCGGTAGGCGCCGCGGGTGTCCCCGGCACCTTGGTGTCCGGGGCCTTGGAGGGGCGGGACCGGCATTCGGATGAAGCCGTCGCCGCCGGGGTCCGAGTGTCGCCGCAACCAATCCAGTGCCGCGTCCAGCTGGGGCAGCAGGTCGCGGACGGCGTCCTCGGGCATGCCGGAATGCCAGGCATCGTGCAACAGGACGATCCAGAGCAGCGTGGCATCCGGCGAACCGAAGATGACCGGCGGCAGCTCCCGGACCACGGCGTCCACGGCCATCGACAGCCGGCGCTGCCGCACTTCCTGGACCATGAGGCCGGGCTGTTCGCCGGTCTCTTCGCTTTCCACGGTGCCCTGCCACCGGGCCACCGAACGCAGCGTCCCCTCCGCGACGGCGGAATCGATCGGCAGCAGCAGCCGGGCGGCCACCAGCGACTCCCTGCCGTACAGCGTCAGGAACCACGGAGCACCGGCTGCCAAAAAGACGTCGGCCGGGGCATCCCTGCCGGCCATGCGCAGGCTGTTGAGGTCTGTGAGGGAGCGGCTCATCAGCCGCTGCAGCCGCGAGTCTCCCGTCACTGACGGCGTGCGCAGCACCGGTGCCGATGCGGCAGTGAGGGGAGCGCCGGCGTCGTCGTAATCGATACTCCAGGAGAGGACGACGACGGTGCCCGGCGTGAGCAGCGCCGTCCACTCCAGCCGGACCAGGCTGCCGTCGAAGTCGGCCTCGGCGCCCTCCGCCGTCAGCACGGCGCGCGTACCGTCGCGCCAGCTCCACCGGGCCTCGCCGGGCGCCACCGAACCGGCCTCGCCCGCCGCCCCGGCACGCACCTGCTCCAGCGGGATGGCATCCGCGACCAGATCAACCCGGACCTGAAGTTCCAGCTCGTCCTGCAATGCGGAGGTAAAGGTTAACGTCTCGCCCAGCCGGCCGCCCTGCACCGTCCGGGAACGGTTCAGGGTGACCAGCGGGTCAGTCCCCTCCGCTGCGGTCCGGAGGAAGGAGATGAAATCGGCCCGGCCCGCGGACCGCGATTGGGTGGACATCCATTCCGGCTCCTGGCCGTTGACCGTCAGCAGGCAGCGGGCCAGCACCCGGTCGTCCCCGAAGTACACGCCCTGCGCACCATGGCCCCGGATCTGCCCGTGCGGTTCGCTCCACGCCTGGAGCGGAGCCGCAAAGACTCCGGTGAGGTCATGGACATACGGCTGGCGATAGACCATGAGCTCATCTTGGCAGTATCGGCCGCTGCGGAACAGTCTTTGGTCCGCCGGCGGTTGGCCGGTGCGCCTCAGCCTTCGGCGTCCCCGGCTTCCAATTCCTGGCCGCCAGGCGACCAGGACAGATGGATCTGCACGCCGCTCTCCGTCTCCTCGATGACCAGGCGCAAATCTTCGCCGTACAGTTCGTCGGGCGATGCGGCATCACTTTCGCTCTGCTCCACCAAATCGGACAGCGCAACGGCCATGGCCCGGCCCCAGTCGTGTGGATTCTTGCTGTTGGCGGTGGCCGAGGCCGTATAGGTGGCGTTCATGTTGATCCGAGCACCAAACATGGCGTTCAACCGGCACCTCCTGTTGCACGTTTAGAACCTGCCGCACGACGCTGTGCCGCAGGTCTCATCAGACTAACCAGCGGCCTGACCCCGATCCACCTTTTCACGTACATTACTCGTATGTGACGCCAGTCATAATCACTTACCGGCAGGAGGTCTTCATGATGGGCAGCGCGGCCGATCGGGCGAAGGTGGACAAGGCGGTCCAAGGGGTGCGGGACGAGATCCTGTCCGGCGGACTGGCACCCGGCACCACGGTGACCGTGTCCGGGCTGGCTAGTCGATTTGGCACGGAAGACGCGCTGATGCACCAGGCCGTCTCGGCCCTCGCAGACGAGGGCCTGATCGAGGCTGAGGGACATGAACACCGCATTGCCAACCTCGGCCGGCAGCAGGCCGTGCAGCTCTTGGACGTGATGGGCGTGGTGCTGGTGGCACTGTTCGAACGGGCTGCCCCGCGGTTGTCGGCCGGCGAGATCGACCGAATGGCAACGTTGGTGGGCGAGTTGCGGACCGCCCTGGCGCACGAAGACATGCTGGCGTCGCACCGGGCTAATGACGGCCTGGTGGGCATCATCCTTCAGGCCGGCGACCATCAGGAACTGCGGGACGTGAACACCCATGTGCTCGGCCGTTCGCTGGCCCGGCTGCACCTCTTCCAACATGCCGTGGCCTATCCCATCTGGACCGATGGCTGGGACGAGACGGTGCAGTACTTGCAGCGCGGCCAGCCCGAGGCCGCCGTGGAGAGGCTGCGCCGGACCTTCTGGATCCTCGCCGAGGAGCTGGCGCCGGAGAGTTCGTAGCCGGTCTGCGGGTCTGCCGGGAGGCGGCGCCGTGAAGGGATAGGGTGAAACCCGGCCGAATCCACTCGGCCGTCCCGCCCCGCCGTTCGACCCCCTGGACCACGCTTGACCTCGCCCGCACCACAGACTGCCGATACCCGACCGCATTCCGAGGACCGCTCCCGCTCCAGCCATGGCCCGGCGCCCCGGAAGACCTCCCCGTTTACTGGCCGCTTGACGGTCCTCGCCGGCATCCTGCTGCTCGCGCTGAGCCTGCGGCTGGCCGTCTCCGGCGTCTCGCCGGTGCTGGCTGGCATTGCCGCAGAGCTGCCATTCGGCACCGCCTCCACCGGCGTGCTGGGCATGTTGCCCACCGCGGCCTTTGCCGCCGCCGGATTCGCCGTGCCGGTTCTGATGCGGCGGATCGGCTTGGAAGTCCTGCTGCTGGTGGCCATCGTCATGGCCGCGGTGGGCCAGCTGGGCCGGGCGATGGCCTCCGATGTACCGTCCTTCCTGGTCCTGTCCGGCCTGACCATGGCCGGCTACGGCGTCGGCAACATCCTTCTGCCCCCGTTGGTGAAGCGCTATTTCCCCGACCGAATCGGCCTCATTACCGCGCTCTACGTGACGCTGCTGGCGGTCAGTACCGCGTTCAGCCCGCTGCTGGCCGTGCCGCTCGAGGAGGCGGCCGGTTGGCGTTTCTCGATCGGGGTCTGGGCGGCCGTGAGCGTGGCGGCCCTGGTGCCGTGGCTGGTCACCGCATGGACGGAACATTCCCGGCGCAAGATTTCACGCCTGGTGCTGCAGCCCTACCGGCCCGGGGGCCTGGAACCGGATCAGCACGACGGGGCGCAGACGCGTCATGCCTTGGCCGCGGTAGGGGTGGGCGGAGCCGGTGCGTCTTCCATGGCGGGCCTGGACGGTCCCGCGCCAGGTCCGCCGGCCACAGTGCAAGCCATCACCGCAACCACCAGAACGACGGCGGTGCGCGTCTGGCGTTCGCCGCTCGCCTGGGGCCTGGCTTTGGTGTTCGCCGGGACCTCGTCGAACACGTTCTCGATGTTCACGTGGCTGCCGCCGCTGCTGGTGGACAGCGGAATGTTGCCGCCCATGGCGGGCACCATGCTGGCCTATTACGCCATTCTGGCCCTGCCGACCAGCCTGCTGGTGCCGCTGATCGCGGCGCGGTTGCGCAATCCGCTGGGACTGGGCCTGCTCTTCATCGGCTTCTATGCGGCCGGCTACGCCGGCCTGCTGTTGTCGCCGTCGTTCGGCACCTGGCTCTGGATTACCCTGGCCGGCCTGGGCCAAGGCACCTTCGCGCTGGCCCTGCTGCTGGTCAACCTGCGGACCCGGACCACCGCCGGCGCCGGTGCACTGTCCGGGTTCGCGCAAGGGATCGGCTACACGGTCGCCTGCGCCGGTCCGCTGGCCTTCGGACTGCTGCGCGACGTCAGCGGCGACTGGGCGGCTTCCTTCGGCCTGCTGGGCGCCGCCCTTCTTCTGCTGGCGGTGGGCCTGGTCATCGTAAGCCGGCCGCGGTATCTGGAGGACGCGGCCCGGGACTGATGCGGCCGCTCGTTCCCCGGTCGGCCCGGCGCCGGTAGGCTGACGCACAGTCCGTCACGAGGAGGCACCATGAAGTTCAACGACCTGCTGGCCGATGCCTACGGGCGGATCCAGGAACGGGTCCACCACGTGCTGGAAGGCCTGGACGCCGACCAGCTGGCTGCCCGGCCGGGCGGCGACAGCAACTCGATCGCCTGGCTCGTCTGGCATTTGACCCGCATCCAGGACGATCACATTGCCGACGTCGCAGGCACCCGGCAATACTGGCTGGCGGGCTGGTGGGAGCGCTTCGACCTGCCGCTGGCCGAGAAGGACCATGGCTACGGCCATACGTCCGAGCAGGTGGCGGCCGTCCGGGTGGAATCGGCCGACTTGCTGCGCAACTATTACGACGACGTGCATGCGGGCACGCTGAGCTATCTGGCCGGGCTGACCGAGGACGATCTGGACCGGATTGTTGATACCCGGTGGGACCCGCACGTGAAGCTGGGCGTCCGGCTGGTGAGCGTCCTAGACGACTGCCTGGAGCACGTCGGCCAGGCCGCGTACATCAGGGGCATGCTCGCCCGCGGGGAAGTCTAGCGGGCTGGCCCGGCTGACCGTGGCGGTTCCGGCGCGGTCATCACCTTGTTGCCCGCCAGCGGCTGGACTACCATTCAAGGAGTTAGAAACAACTGCATACAGCCTTCGACATGCGGCGGGAGAGTCCTGCTGAGCACTAGGTCAGCAGGCGCCGTAGGAGCAATACCTCCCCAGGAATCTCTCAGGCCCCTGTACCGCCGCGGAGAGGCAACTCTGGAAAGCAGCCGGACCCTCCAAGGACCGGCTCACCGACGGTGCAAGCAGGAACCGGCCCCGGGCCGTCCGCCTGCGGAATCTCTCAGGTCCAGTCACAGAGCGGGGAGGAACCCTTCACTACCGGTATGGCCACCCCATGCCGGGGATCAACTGGAGTTCCTCAATGACGGCTAAAGCCAACCTCGACACCCGGCCCGGCAGCACCTCCTTCGCAGACCGCCACATCGGTCCGCGCCGGAACGACGCGGAAGTCATGCTCAAGCAGTTGGGTTACGGAAGCATCGACGATCTGGTGGACGCTGCGGTGCCAGCAAACATCCGCCAGCAGGAACCGCTGGCCCTGCCCGCCGCCCGCAGCGAGGCCCAGGTGCTGGGCGACCTGCGCGCCCTGGCCGCCAAGAACGTGACGGCCGTGCAGATGATCGGCCAAGGCTACTACGACACCATCACTCCGGCCGTGATCCGCCGCAACGTGGTGGAGGCCCCGGCCTGGTACACCGCCTACACGCCGTACCAGCCGGAAATCTCGCAGGGCCGACTGGAGGCGCTGCTGAACTTCCAGACCATGGTGCAGGACCTCACCGCGCTGCCGATCGCCAACGCCTCGCTGCTGGACGAAGCCACCGCCGTGGCCGAGGCCGTGTTGCTGATGCGCCGCTCCAACAAATCCAAGGCCGCCGGCAAGACCGTGCTGGACGCCGACTTGCTGCCGCAGACCATCGCCGTGGTCAAGGGCCGGGCCAAGGCGCTGGACTTCGAGGTGGAGGTGGCCGACCTCGCCGCCGGGCTGCCCGACGGCGACATTTCCGGCATCGTGCTGCAGCAGCCGGGAGCCTCCGGCCGCGTCTTCGACCACGCCCCGGTGATCGCGCAGGCCAAGGAACGGGGTGCCATGGTCACCGTGGCCGCAGACCTGCTGGCGCTGACCCTGATCACCCCGCCGGGGGAGCAGGGTGCGGACATCGCCGTCGGCAATACCCAGCGATTCGGCGTCCCGCTGTTCTTTGGCGGCCCGCATGCCGCCTACATGGCCGTGCGCAAGGGACTTGAACGCTCGCTGCCCGGCCGCCTGGTGGGTGTGTCCAAGGACGACGCCGGCCGCCCCGCCTACCGCCTGGCGCTGCAGACCCGCGAGCAGCACATCCGCCGTGAGAAGGCCACCTCCAACATCTGCACCGCGCAGGCACTGCTGGCCGTCGTGGCCAGCATGTACGCGGTCTACCACGGCCCCGAGGGGCTGAAGGCGATTGCGCAGCACACCAACGAGGCCGCCCGCACCCTGGCCGGCGCGCTCACCGGCGCGGGCTTCAGCCTGGTTGCCGACCAGTTCTTCGACACCCTCACGGTGAAGGCTCCGGGCAAGGCCGCGGAGATCGCCGCCGCCGCCGAGGCCAAGGGCGTGAACCTGCGCCGCATCGACGCCGACCACGTGGGCATTTCCACCGATGAAACGACGACGGCGGAGCACCTCGCCCTGGTCGCGGAGGCCTTCGGCGTGGAGGACGCGGCCGGCAAGACCGCCGAGGCCGCCGCTGGCTTCGAGCTGCCGGAAGACCTGCTGCGCAGCTCCTCCTACCTGGACCACCCGGTGTTCCACAGCTACCGCTCCGAAACCCGGATGCTGCGCTACCTGCGCCGGCTGTCCGACCGCGACCTGGCGCTGGACCGGACCATGATCCCGCTGGGCTCCTGCACCATGAAGCTGAACGCCACGGCGGAAATGGAAGCGATGACCTGGCCGGAATTCGCCTCCATCCACCCGTTCGCTCCCGCCAGCCAGACCGCCGGCTGGCGCGAACTGATCGCCGACCTGGAAGACCGGCTCGCCGCGATCACCGGCTACGCGGGCGTCTCGATCCAGCCCAACGCCGGCTCGCAGGGCGAATACGCCGGCCTGCTCGCCATCCGCCGCTACCACCTGGCCAACGGTGACGACCAGCGCGATGTCTGCCTGATCCCCGCCTCCGCGCACGGCACCAACGCGGCCTCGGCCGTGCTGGCCGGCATGAAGGTAGTGGTGGTCGCCACCGCACCGGACGGCACCATCGACCACGCCGACCTGCGCGCCAAGATCGACCAGCACGCAGACGCGCTCTCCGCGATCATGATCACCTACCCGTCCACGCACGGGGTGTATGACGCAGATGTGCGCGACGTCTGCGACGCGGTGCACGCGGCCGGCGGTCAGGTCTACATTGACGGCGCCAACCTCAACGCGCTGGTTGGACTGGCCCAGCCGGGCAAGTTCGGCGGCGATGTCTCGCACCTGAACCTGCACAAGACCTTCTGCATCCCGCACGGCGGCGGTGGCCCCGGCGTTGGCCCGGTAGCCGTGGCCGAGCACCTGGTGCCGTTCCTGCCCGGCAACGCCGCGTTGGCGGAGCATGAGGGCAAGGGCGTTCCGGTCTCCGCCACCGAGTACGGCTCGGCCGGCGTGCTGCCGATCTCTTGGGCTTACGTAGCCATGATGGGCGCCGAGGGGCTGACCGAGGCAACCAAGAGTGCGCTGCTGGCCGCCAACTACGTGGCCAAGCGGCTGAACGAGCACTTCCCGGTGCTCTACACCGGCAATGACGGCCTGGTGGCGCACGAATGCATCCTGGACCTGCGCGAACTGACTGCCAAGTCCGGCGTGACCGCCGAAGATGTGGCCAAGCGGCTGATCGACTACGGTTTCCACGCGCCCACGCTGTCCTTCCCGGTGGCCGGCACGCTGATGGTGGAACCCACCGAGTCCGAGGACCTGGAGGAGATCGAGCGGTTCATCGACGCGATGATCTCGATCCGGGGCGAAATCGACCAGGTTCTCAACGGCGACTTCCCGCTGGAGAACAGCCCGCTGCGGCTGGCCCCGCACACCACCGCGGCCGTGATCAGCTCCGACTGGGACCGTCCCTACACCCGCGAACAGGCCGCCTTCCCGGTCCACGGCCTGCAGGTGGACAAGTACTTCGCCCCGGTGGGACGGATCGACGGCGCAGCCGGCGACCGCCACTTGATCTGCTCCTGCCCGCCGCCCGAAGCTTTCGAGAACTAGGAAAGGTCTGCACCCCTTGACTACCGAGACCACCACGCCCCGACACACCGCGCTCTACGAGGAACACGAGCGGCTGGGTGCTTCCTTCACCGACTTCGGCGGCTGGATGATGCCGCTGAAGTACAGCAGCGAACTGGCCGAGCACCATGCCGTGCGCAACAGCGCCGGGCTGTTCGACCTCTCGCACATGGGCGAAGTCTGGATTAACGGCCCGGAAGCCGGAAAGTTCCTGGATTACGCCCTGGCCGGCAAGCTCTCCGCCGTCGCCGAGGGCCGAGCCAAGTATTCGCTGATCTGCAACGCCGACGGCGGGATCATCGACGACCTGATCATCTACCGGCGTCCCGCGAACCAGGATGGGGACCGCTACCTAGTGGTGCCCAACGCCGGCAACGCCCCGACGGTCGCCGCGGAGCTGGCGGCGCGGGCGAAGGGCTTCGACGTCACCGTGGAAGACGCCACCGCCAACACCTCGCTGGTGGCCGTCCAGGGCCCCAAATCGGTGGAGATCCTGCTCCAGCTGGTGCCGGCGGCCCAGCACGCCACCGTGCGGGAGATGAAGTACTACTCTGCCGACGAGGTGGACTTCACCGTGGCCGGAGCGCCGCTGAAGCTGCTGCTGGCCCGCACCGGCTACACCGGCGAGGACGGCTTCGAGATCTACGTCCCGAACGCCAACGCCGGCTCGCTCTGGAACGCCCTGCTGGAAGCCGGGCAGAGCGCGGACCTGCTGCCGGCCGGACTGGCCTGCCGCGATTCGCTCCGGCTGGAAGCCGGCATGCCGCTGTACGGCAACGAACTCAGCCTGCAGGCCAGCCCCTTCGACGCCGGGCTGGGCGGTGTGGTCTCGCTCAAGAAGGACAGCGACTTCGTAGGCCGCGCGGCGCTTGAGGCGCAGAAGGAAAAGGGCTCGGCGCGCAAACTGGTGGGCCTCAAGGGCGCCGGCCGGCGCGCCGGCCGCTCCCATTACCCTGTGCTGAAGGACGGCCGGACCATCGGCGAAGTCACCTCCGGCCAGCCCAGCCCCACCCTTGGCTACCCGATCGCGCTGGCCTACGTGGACGCCGAGTACGCCGAGCCCGGAACCCGGGTGGACGTGGACCTGCGCGGCAAGCCGGAGCCGTTCGACGTCGTCGAACTGCCCTTCTACCGGCGGGAACAGTAGCCGCTCCCGCCACCAAGGCACCCGCCGTCCCCGCCTCCGCGGGGACGGCACCGCCGTACCTCCCACTCGCGTTAGGACAGGGAAGACATGGCTGTAGGCGTTTTTGACCTTTTCTCCGTGGGCATCGGCCCCTCCAGTTCGCACACGGTGGGCCCCATGCGGGCCGCGGCCGTGTTCGTGCGCGAGGTGGCCGACGCCGGCCTGCTGGAGAAGGCGGGCGGGCTCCGCGTGGACCTGTACGGGTCGCTGGCCGCCACCGGCCGCGGCCACGGCACCTTCACCGCCGTGCTGCTGGGACTGGAGGGCTTCGAACCGGAGGCCATCCTGCCGCAGCAAGTGGAGGAGCGGCTGGCGGACATCGCCGCGACCGGCCGGCTGCAGTTGGGCGGGGAAGTGCCCGGCGCCACCGCGCGGCCACTCGAGTACGGCGTGCAGGACATGGTGCTGCACCCGCTGACGGTGCTGCCCCGGCACACCAACGGCATGCGCTTCCAGGTGCTGGCAGCAGCGGACGACGGCGATGCCCAGGTTCTGCACGAAGCCACCTTTTTCTCCGTGGGCGGCGGGTTCATTGTCCGCGACGGTGAGGAGGAAGCGGCCCAGGAGGAACTGGAGTCCTCCAAAAAGCAGCTGCCCTATCCGTTCCGCACCGCGGCCGAACTGCTGGAACATTGCCGCAGCACCGGCCTGAACATCAGCGACATCATGATGCTCAACGAGCAGGATGCCCGCCCGCGCGAGGAGATCGAGGCCGGGCTGGTGCATATCTTCGATGTGATGGAGGAATGCAAGGATTCGGCGATCCGCCGCGAAGGGGACCTGCCCGGCGGACTGAACGTGCGCCGTCGTGCCCCCGGATGGCATGAGCGGCTGCGCAAGGAAGACCCCCACCGGGACCACAAGTACTGGCAGGAATGGGTCAACCTCGTGGCGCTGGCCGTGAACGAGGAAAACGCCTCCGGCGGCCGGGTGGTTACCGCACCCACCAACGGCGCCGCCGGGATCATCCCGGCCGTGCTGTTCTACGCCACCCACTACGCCCCGGGGATGGAGCACGCCACCCGCGAGGACAAGGAACAGGTGGTGGTGAAGTTCCTGCTCACCGCCGGCGCCGTCGGCGTCCTCTACAAGGAACAGGCCTCCATCTCCGGCGCCGAAGTCGGCTGTCAGGGCGAGGTAGGGTCGGCGTCGTCGATGGCGGCGGCGGGCCTGGCCGAGGTGCTCGGCGGAACCCCCATGCAGGTGGAGAACGCGGCCGAGATCGCCATGGAGCACAACCTGGGCCTGACCTGCGATCCGATCGGCGGGCTGGTGCAGATCCCGTGCATCGAGCGGAATGCGATCGGGGCCGCCAAAGCCGTGAACGCGGCCAAGATGGCGCTGATGGGCGACGGCACGCACCGGGTGTCATTGGACCAGGTGATCGTGACCATGCGCGAGACCGGACGGGACATGAGCGACAAGTACAAGGAGACCGCCACCGGCGGCCTCGCCGTCAACGTGGTGGAGTGCTAGGACGCCAAATCATCCAGGCGGCGGCCGTCCGGGCTGTCCCGGCCTGACCGGCCTCCACTTGGCGGGCCGGACGGACGCCGCGGCGGCATCGGCGGCCGGCGGGGAACCTGTGGCTTCTGCGCGGCACTGGCAGCCACGCTGGGCAAACGTTTGACCGGCTGCTGCTCCCCGGCGTCAGCCTGCCGCGCGGTGTGTGCACGCAGTTGTTCCCCGGCTCCGCGCCATTGCTGCGCACCCGAACGGAGCTGACTTACGCCGGCCTTGGTGGCGGTGCCGAGCCCGCTGGCCGCCGGACCCAGCCTGCTGCCCAGCTCTTTGGCCCGGCCGGCAGCGGCCGCCCACGGAAGTGCGGCGACGGCCGAGCCGGCGGAGCGGGCCGCCGCGGACAGCCGTTCCCCGGTGGCCCGGCGGTCTTCCGCGGCAGGCCGATGGTGCAGCATGAAGATAGCCGCGAGCAGGCCAATCGGGATGGAGACCAACACGGCCACGGCGCCTGCGTACATGGCCAGGAAAAGTTTGGTGGGGGAGTCGAACATGCCCGCGACGAACGCGGCGGCGCCCAGCAGCAGCCAAAGCCAGAAAATGGCTACGCAGATCAGCGTGGTGCGTGCCCGGCGGTAGGTACGGAGCGACCGCCCGCGCACCGTGTGCTTTGCCGCCTCCACCGCTTCCTGCTCCCCCGAAACAGCCCCACTGACGGAGGCACTTGAGCACATTGTAGGTCGCTGCCGGCGCCGGAACCGGCAGGGCACGCCGGTGGGTTGGCCCGCGGGAATGCCGCCTTGCCGGCGGCTGCGCCCGGACCGAGGGTTTAGCTGCGCCCGGTCCGGTGTTAGTGTGGCCGCAGGCCGGGCCGGAAGGCTTCCGGCGAAGGATGCACCAGGACCACTGAATCACTGTCCACAACAGGGAGGGAGCCTGGACTATGTCCACTTCAGCGACGCCTCACATTCTCATCTTGGGCGGCGGTTACGTCGGCCTGTACACGGCGTGGGGGATCCGCAAGCGGTTGGGGCCGGAGGCGGCCCGGATTACCGTAGTTGAGCCGAACTCGTACATGACGTACCAGCCGCTGCTGCCCGAAGTCGGCGGCGGCGAAATCGAACCGCGGATCGTCACCGTCAACCTGCGCAGTGCGCTCAAGAACGTGGACATTGTCCGCGGCAAGCTCGTCTCGCTGGACGTCCAGGCCAAAACGGCCAAGCTGAGTGAAATCGGCGGCGGTGAACGCTCGCTGGACTACGACCAAGTGGTGTTCGCCGTCGGCGCGGTGACCAGGACGTTCCCCACTCCGGGGCTGGACGAACACGGCGTCGGCTTCAAGACCGTGGAAGAGGCCATCTACTGCCGGGACAAGGTACTGGACAACGTGGCCCTGGCCGCCGGCACCAGCGACCCGGAAGAGCGGGCCAAGGCACTCACCTTCGTGGTGATCGGCGGCGGCTATACCGGTGTCGAAGCGCTGACGGAACTGAGCGATCTGTCCAAGCTCGCCGTGGACGCACATCCGGAGTTGGACCGCTCCCAGTTGCGCTGGGTGCTGATCGAAGCGCTGGACCGGGTGGCTCCCGAAGTGGGGCCGGATCTGTCCAGGTGGACGCTGGGCCACTTGCGCGAGCGCGGCGTGGACGTGCGGCTGAAGACCACCATGCCGTCCTGCGAAGACTCGGTCGCCGAACTCAGCACCGGAGAACGCATTCCGGCCGGGCTGATCATCTGGACGGCCGGCATGAAGCCCAACCCGGTGCTGGACGACACCAATGTCCCGCGCGGGCCGAAGGGGCACGTGAACGCGAACGCCCGGTTGCAGGTCATCGACGACGCCGGCCAGGTGGTTCACGGGGCATGGGCCGCCGGCGACTGCGCCCAGGTGCCCGATCTGGCCGCCGAACAGCAACCCGCCTACTGCCCGCCGAACGCCCAGCACGCCGTGCGCCAAGCCAAGGTGCTGGCCCAGAACGTGGTCAACGCGGTGCAGGGCCAAGGGCCGGCGGAGTACCGGCACAAGACCTTGGGAACGGTTGCGACCTACGGCGTGGGCCGGGGCGCGGCCAAGATCCTGGGCCGCGATATCAAGGGCAAGCCGGCCTGGTACGCGGCAATGGGCTACCACGGCTTGGCGCTGCCCACCTGGATCCACAAGTGGCGCCTGCTGGCCGGCTGGAGTTCGCTGATCCTGGGCGACCGCGACATTACCTCGATGGGCGCCACCCGGCATCCACGGCGGGCCTTCGTGGACGCGCATGCGGATACGCAGAAGGGCAAGAAATAGGACCGCTGCTAGCCGCCTGAGTCCGGCGCACCGGCGCGGGAAAAGGTGAGCTAGCTCTCCATTGTTACGGTGCAGGCCCGGACTGCCGCGACACCTGCCGCGGGGAAGGGCCGGCACTGGGAGTACCCTGCTGGACGGAGCCCGATCCGCCAGCAAGGAGTGCAGCATGTCCAAACAGCCCAGCGGCGCGCTGCTTTTTGTCCTCACGTGCGCCATGGGCGTGGGCCCGCTGCTCAACTACGGCCTGAGCACCGTCAGCCCGTTGGTCATCGAGGACCTGGACATCAGCGAGGGCCAGTTCGGCCTGCTGGCCACCGCCATCTTCGCCAGCGCCGCGGTATGCAGCATGTGGCTGGGGAAACTCAGTGACCGGATCTCCAACCGGGCCCAGCTGGTGCTGATCTTTGCCGGAACGGCCGTGGCCCTGGTGCTCGCATCGTTGGCCCACAGCTACCTGGTCTTGGTGATCGCAGCGCTGCTGGCCGGTCCCGCCCAGGCCATCTCCAACCCGACCACCAACCGCATCATCATCGCGCAGGTTCCTGCGCACAAGCGGCCCGGCTGGATCGGCGTGAAGCAGTCCGGCGTCCAAGGCAGCCAGCTGTTCGCCGGCCTGTTCTTCCCCATCGTCGCCCTGTGGGCCGGCTGGCAGGGCGCCACCGCGCTGGCCGCCGTGGTCGCCGTCGGGCTGCTGCTCTACGGCCTGCGCAAACTCCCGGAGAACCCCCTCACGACGGCGGTGCACGCCCCGTCCGCAGCCACTGGGCCGCCGCGCGTCACGCCGCCTGGTGCCGACTCCGCCTCGGCCCGGTCCGCGGCAACGCCGAAGGATTCCGGTGCACAGGGCCGGTTCCCGCTCTCGGTCTGGCTGTTCGCCGGCTACTCCCTGCTCGCCGGCCTGGGCATGCAGGCCACCAACGTCTACCTGCCGCTGTTCACCGTCCGGGAACTGGGCTTCAGCCTGGTCATGGGCGGCGTGGCAGCGGGTGTGTCGGGCGTCGTCGGTGTAACCTCCCGCGTGCTGTGGGGGCGGCGGATGGCCAAGGGCGTGCGGGCCTCCACCCTGCTCATCCTGCTGGGGTTCGGCGCGCTCGCCGGGGCGGCTGCCTTCCTCGCGGCGGGCACGCTGGACGTACCGGCACTGCTCTGGCTGGGCGTAATCCTGCACGGCGCCACCGTGCTGGGTGCCAACGTGGTGGTGATGGCCGGCGTGATGCGTGTGGTTCCGGCCCAGCGGGTCGGGGCGGCTTCCGGCATCGTGTCGATGGGAATGTATGCCGGTTTTGCGGCCGGGCCGCTGCTGATGGGACTGCTGCTGGAGGCCACCGGCAACTTCCACATCGGCTGGCTGCTGGTGGGCGCCGGCTACCTGCTCTGCTCAGTGCTGGGGTTCGCCCTGCGCGCCTACGGCAACCGCACCGGCGTCGTTCGCTGAACTACGTCTGGGCCCCGATAGCCTAGGCTGGATGGTTTGTGGCGGTCCGCTGACCGCGGAAAGGGGCATGGTGAAACGACGCGCGCTAGGACGGTCCGGCTTGCAGGTTTCCGAACTCAGCTTCGGGGCCGGCGGCTACTGGGGAATGAAGGCGTTCCCTGAACGGCAGGCCGCGCAGCTGGTCGATCAGGCCCTCGAAGGCGGCATCACCGTCTTCGACACCGGCCCGAACTACAGCCGCGGCAACGCCGAAGAGCGGCTGGGCCGCATCCTCAAGGGCCGGACGGAGAACCTGGTCATCTCCACGAAAGCGGGATCGCACTGGATCAACAACCGCAATGTGAAGGACTACTCGCCCCGGGCGATTGAAAACAGCGTGCACGCCAGCCTGCGGCGGCTGCAGATCGACCACCTGCCGCTGCTGCATTTCCACGGATTCCCGCACCCGGCCGACCCCGCCATCGAAACGGTGCTGAAGCTTAAGGAGCGGGGGACGGTCGGCGCGCTCGGTGTCTCCACCGGCCGCGGCGGAGCCAAGGAAGCGCTGAAGCTGGGCATCTTCGACGCGCTGATGGTGGAGTACAACATCGTGGACCGCTCGCTGGAGGGTCTGATTTCCGAGGCGCAGGAAGCCGGGGTGGGCGTCAAGCTCAAGTCTCCGCTGGCACAGACCCTGTACTCGCGGGACATCTTCAAGATCGGCGGACCCAGCGACGTCTGGTACCTGCTCCGGGCGCTCAAGAACCACCGGCACAAGTTTGTCCAGGGACGCAAATACCGGTTCATCAACGACGTCGACGGCCTCGCCGCCAGCGAGATTGCGCTGGCCTTCGCGCTGAATCATCCGGGAGTCTCCAGCGCCGTCATCGGCACGGTGAAGCCGGGTCATCTCCGCTCCAACCTGCGGGTTCCCCATCTCCAGCTGCCAGCGGATTTGCTCGAACGGATTGAACGGGCCGGATCCCGCTGATGACGCTGCACGGGGACTGACCACGCGCGTCCGCCTCGGGCTGTTTACGGCAGGTAGGCGGAGGCCGTCCAGAGATGGAAGACCGCATAGGCGCGGACCGGGGCCCACGCTTGCCCGATCTCGCGGGCTTGTTTGGCGGTCTTTACCTCGAGGGCCCGTTGCAGCACCAGGTCGCCCTCCGGATACGCGTCGCGGTCGTGCAGCGCGCGCATGGCCAGATACTCGACCGTCCACGGGCCGATGCCGGGCAACGCCAACAAGCGGCGGCGGGTATCGGTGTGGTCGGCGTCAGGGGTGATGCGCAACCCGCCGGCACAGGCTTCGGCCAGGGCCAGGACGGTGCGTGCGCGGGCGTTGGTCAGGCCGACGGCCTCGCGGATGGCATCCGGTCCGGCTGCCGCCAGCGTCTCCGCGGTGGGGAACACGGCCAGGTCGCCAGCCGCGGAGCCGAAGGTGGACACCAGCCGGCCGGTGAAGGTGCGGGCCGCCGCCAGCGACACCTGCTGGCCCACCACGGTGGAAACGGCACCCTCGAAACCGTCCGGACAGCCGAGGATGCGGAGCCCGGGGCGGGCGGCAACCAGCGGGCCGACCACGGCGTCGGCGCCCAACATCGCCGCCACCCGCTCCGGTTCCAGCTCCAGGTCGAGCCAGCCGCGCACCGCCGTCGTTATCTCCGCCAGGATGGCGGCAGAGGTGCTGCCGACCTCGAGGCTGACGGAGTCAGGCGACAGGGTGGCGGTGACCGGCACCGGGCCGGCGCCGGTGTTGAAGAGGCGGCTGCAGGTGCCGGCCGCTGGATCGACCCGCTCGAGGCCGGGTACCGCGTGGGCGGCCAGGGCGGCCAGCGCGGCAGGAGCGTCGAACGGGGGAGCCAGCGGCAGGTTGACCTGCATGGATCAGCGGGCCTTGACCGCCAGGACCGGGCAATCGACGGTCAGCAGGATTTCCTGGGCGGTGCTGCCCAAGATGAGTTTGCCCACCGGAGAGCGCCTGCGCAGGCCGATGACCAGCAGCGAGACAGAGAGTTCGTCGACCAGGTCCACAATCTCCTCCACGGCGTCCTTGCCGCGGACGAACTGCTTGAATTCGCTGTCCAGGCCGGAGTTGTGAAGTTCCTTCTGGACCCATGACGCGTCGTGGGCGTCCGAGAACGACTCGTCCTTGTGCGAGCCGCCGGGGCTGGCGTTGACGACCACCAGCTTCTCGTTGTTCTGGGTGGCCATCTGGATGCCCTTGCTCAGGGCCGCTCGGCCCTCGGGACGCGGTGCGTAGGCAACAAGAATCGTCAACGTGGTCTCCTTACCGGATAACTCCTGCAGTGTCTGGCTTGCGGCCGGGCGGGCACGTCCGGGTCCCGCGAAGCCAGCGGGTGGACCTTATTGTGGCATGCATCTCAGCGTGCGGGCGGATGCATGAAGTGATTGTGAAAGCGCAAGCCTCAGGCCCAGACGCCGGAGGTGCCGCGGCGGTGGCTGTCCACCAGATGGGTGTCGATCATGCCGATGGCCTCCATCAGGGCGAACATGGTGGTGGGCCCGACGAACGCGAAGCCGCGTTTGCGCAGCGCTTTGGACAGTGCGATGGATTCCGGCGACGTGGTCGGTACGTCCCCGATGTGCTTCGGCGACGGTGTGCTCTCCGGCTGGAAGGACCAGACGAAGTCGCTCAAACCGCCTTCCGCCCGCAACTCGATGGTGGCGTTGGCGTTGGTGATGGCGGCGCGGATCTTGGCGCGGTTGCGCACAATACCGGCGTCCTGCATCAACCGTTCGACGTCCTCCTCGGTGAAACCGGCGACGGTGTCCACCTGGAAGTCGTTGAAGGCGCTCCGGAAAGCCGGCCGCTTGCGCAGGATGGTGGCCCAGGACAGCCCGGCCTGGAAACCCTCCAGCGTGATGCGCTCATAGACGCCCTGCTCGCCGCGGACCGGCATGCCCCATTCAGTGTCGTAGTACTCGCGCAGCAGCGGATCCGTGGCGGCCCAGACCGGCCGGGCCAGTCCGTCCTCGCAGAGCACGACGCCGGTAGCGGTTTTCTCCATGGGCCGATTCTCTCCTAGTGCGCCGGGTGGTGTCCTGCTTCTGCTACTGCTCCGATTCACTATTCAGCAACCGCCCTTCCCAGCGCTGAAAAGGGCGGGTGCTGAATAATGAATTGGGTGAGGGGGCCAAGGTGGTGGTAGTTCAGCCCAGACCGGTCACGCGCATGGTCAGGTTGAGTCGGCCTCCGGTCAGCCCGCAGGCGGGGTCGGCGGTGGCCGGGTAGATCTTGGGGACGCCGTGGTAGGCGAACCGGGACGGTCCGCCGAAGACGAACAGGTCCCCGGAACGCAGCCGGAGGTCCGTGTAGGGCTTGGTGCGGGTTTCGGTGTTGCCGAAGCGGAACAGGCAGTCGTCGCCGATACTGAGCGACACCACGGGGAAGTCTGCCTGCTCGTCCTTGTCCTGGTGCATGCCCATCTTGGCGGTGTCGTCGTAGAAATTGATCAGCGCGGCATCCGGCGCGTAATCCCGATCCGCAGCCGGGTCCCGGTAGGCATCGACGAGAGCCCGCCGGCCCCACTCCGCCAGCCAGTCGGGGAAGTCCAGCACGCGCTCGCCGTTCACGTCGTCCGCCGTCCGGGTGTACTTGTACGGCGCCCAGTGCCAGCCCAGGCACAGCGTCCGCACGCTCATCTCGTGCCCGCCCGGCAGCTTGGCCGCCCGGTAGGGGACCGGTCCGCGGCCAAATTCACGGCAGGCTTCGACCAGTTCCCGCTGCTGCTCCACGCTCAGCCAGCCCGGCACATGCACCGCCCCCGGCGCGATCTCGCGGGGACCGGCCGGGGTGTCGCCGAACAGCGTGCTCATGCCGCGGACTCCAGCCCCAGCAAGTAGGCCTTTGCCTCCGGCCCGCCCAGGTAACCGCCGAACGCGCCGTCCGAGCGGAGCACGCGGTGGCAGGGCACGACGACGGGCAGCGGGTTGGTGGCGCAGGCGCTGCCCACGGCGCGGACGGCCTTGGGATTCCCGACGGCGGCGGCCACCTGCGCGTAGCTCTCGGTCCGGCCATACGGGATCTCTGGCAGGTGGTTGAGCACCTCCGCGCGGAATCCCTTGGACAACCGCCGGTCCAGCGGGAGGTCGAAGAGGCGCCGGCTGCCCGCGAAGTATTCGTCCAGCTGCCGGAGGGCCGGCTCCAGCCGGGCCGGCGAGCGCAGGATGCGCGGGCTGATCGTGCCCGCCAGCGCGGCGAGCACGTCATCGTGCTGCTCGCTGGCGAAGGCCACACGGACCAGGCCTTCGTCCGTGGCGACCAGCAGCAGCTTTCCGACCGGGGTGTCGGTGCTGGTGTAGACAAGGTCGACGGCGCCGGCGGCTGCCGCCTCGTGTTCCAGCCGGCCATGCAGTCGCTCCAGCTGGGCCGGGTGGAGGCGGGTCAGCACGTCCAGTTCCTCTCCGGCCACGGTGTCCTGGACCGCGTTTCCATCGGCAGTCATCGGAATGCTCCTTCGCTTGCATCGGGTGCGGCCACGTCCGCGGCGCGCTGACGGCCGCTCCGGTAGAACGCCCGCAGCTTGGCCATGCCATCGGCGGCCGCGCGGCGGACAGCGTCCGGGCTGGAACCGGTGAGTTCGGCGGCCTCGGCGTACCGCAGCCCGGCCAGATAGTGCAGCGCCACGGCTTCACGCTGACGGAGCGGCAGGGCTGCGACGGCCTGGCGCAGCTCGTCGTCGTCTTCTCCGGGCAGGCCCAGCGAGGAGGGCGCTTCGGGCAGGTACTCGGTGGGCGTGGGGGTCCGGGCCCGCCGCCGGATGACGTCGATGGCCTTGCGGTGGGCGATGGTCACCAGCCACGCCTCGTGGTTCGCATCCTGGGGCAACTCAGGGTAGGCCTTGAGCGCGGACAGAAAGGCTTCCGACCACGCGTCTTCGGCATCTGGGCCGGGGCCCAGCACCGTCCGGCAAACGCGCAGCACGGTGGGGCCATGGTCGGTGACCAGCTGCTCGAAGGGTTTCATCTGCACACCCGGTAGACGGCTGCCGGCCCGGCTTCGTGAGGTGGGCATCAGAAGAGCTTGCCGGCTTTCACCTCGGACGGCTCCTCCAGCTCCAGCAGGAACCGCTTGCGTTCCAGCCCGCCGGCGTAGCCGACCAAGGAGCCGTCCGCGCCGACCACCCGGTGGCACGGCACCACAATGGAGATCGGGTTCTTGCCGTTGGCGTGGCCCACTGCCTGCGCCAGATGCACATCGCCCAGGGTGGACGCCAGCTGCCCGTAGGAGCGGGTCTGGCCGTACGGGATCTCCCGCAGTAAAGCCCACACGCGTCGCTTGAAGGGGTCTCCCTGAGGCGCCTGCGGGAGGTCGAAATCCCTGCGCTGGCCGGCGAAATACTCCGCCAGCTGTTCCGTGACCGCTTCGAAGCCGACGGCGGTGCGCTCACCGAACGTCGCAGAGTCCGGCATCCGTTTGTGGCTGGGGAAGTAGAGCGCAGTCAGCGAACCGTCCTCGGCGACGGCCGTCAGCTCCCCGAGCGGGGTATCGATGAGGGTGTGCACGCGGGTCATGGCGCTCCTTCGTCCGCTTCCATTCTCTCCTGTGCAGACGTTTCCGCGCTTCGAAACGTGAGGCTTCGGTTGTTTACTCGGACTCCCGCCGTGCCGCGGCGGCGCGAAGTTCGGCGTTCTTCAGGCGGAGGAAGCTGATCAGCAGGATCAGGATCCACACCACCAGCACAGCCAAGCCGAGCAGGAAAACCACGTACAACACCCCGAGTACCGGATACACCGACATGCCGCGTCCCCTCATCCAGCCGCCGCCCGGTGCGGGGCAATCCGGGCCAGCCTACCGCCGCCTGACTCCCGGAGCGGACGGACACACCAGTCCGGTTGTTACGTCCATCGACACCCGACTTGCTTCAGGGAGCTAATAGTTAGACCATCTAAATATGCAGCATGAACAACTCGAGCTGTCCCGCCAACTGAGGCCGCTGCTGACCCGGATCTACCAGATGGTCCGCCGCCGCAGCCCGGGCTGGGATGTGACCGCCGCGCAGTCGTCGGTGCTGACCACGCTGATGGACAAGGGAAAACTGCGGATGGGCGAACTAGCCGCGCTTGAAGGTGTAAAAATGCCGACCGCCACGAGTGTGGTGGCCGGACTGGTCCGGATCGGTCTGGTGGAGCGGCTGGCCGATCCGAATGACCGGCGCCGCGTTCTGGTGGACCTGACCTCCGACGGGCGCTCGCAGATCGCTGCGCTCGCCGCCGAGCGGGACCAGGAATTTGCCCGCCTGCTGGCAGACCTCCGGCCCGAAGACCGGAACCTGCTGGCCGCCGCCGCGCCGGCCATGTCCCGGCTGCTGGCGGTGGAAGCAGCAAACGGGCTGCCGGCCGAACAATCACCGGCCGAACACTGAGGAGAACAATCATGACCAACGTTGCGGCGCCGCAACAACACGCCAAACTCACCGATGCGCTGAGGTGCCAGCCAAAATCCGTCTGGGTGACCGCCTTCGCCGCGGTCATCACCTTCATGGGCATCGGCCTGGTGGACCCGATCCTCAATGTGATCACCGAGTCACTGGGCGCCGAGCCGTCACAAACCACCCTGCTCTTCGGGTCCTATCTGGGCGTGCAGGTGGTGGCCATGCTGCTGACAGGCATGATGTCCTACCGGTTCGGGGCCAAGCGGACGCTGGTGGCCGGGCTGGTGCTGATCGTCATCGCGGCCGGACTGTGCGCGGCGGCCGGCGACATCGAGACACTGGTCTGGCTCCGCGCACTCTGGGGCCTGGGCAACGCCTTCTTCATCGCCACCGCGCTCTCAGTGATTGTCGGAGCGGCCGCGGGCGGGCAGCAGGGTGCCATCCTGCTCTACGAGGCCGCACTGGGAGTGGGGCTGGCGATCGGTCCGTTGCTCGGCGCCGTGCTGGGCAACATCAGCTGGCGCGGACCGTTCGCGGGAACTGCCATCCTGATGGCCGTCGGTGCCATCCTCTGCGTGAGCATGCTGGAGAAGGACAGAGACAAGTCCGACCGGCAGCCGGTGCGGTTGGTGGACCCGCTGCTGGCACTGCGCAACCGCAGCCTGCTGCTGACCTCGATCGGCTCGGCGTTCTACACCGCAGCCTTCTTCGCGATCATCGCCTGGGCTCCATTCGTGCTGGACGAGGGCGCGTTGTTCATCGGCTTCGTATTCTTCGGCTGGGGCCTGTGCGTGGCCGTGTCCGGCGTTGTTCTGGCACCGAAGGTCGCCGGCTGGCTGGGGGAGCGCGGTGGTGCGATCGCCGCCGTCGTGCTCTATGCGGTGATCCTGCTGGCCATGTCCACCGGCATCAAGTCGGTGGTGGTGGCCGGCGTGGTGGTCTCCGGCATTGTCTCCGGGGTGCTGAATACGCTGTTCACCGGCAGCGCGATGAGTGCCGGTTCCGGACCGCGGGCGGTGAACAGCGCCGGCTACAACTTCATGCGCTGGCTCGGCGGCGCCGCGTCGGCCATCCTCGTGGGGCACGTGGCCGTATGGTTCGGGAACGTTTCCGCCCCGTTCTGGGCGGCGGCTGCCTGCAGCCTGGTGGCCGCCGGCATGCTGCTGCTGCGCAAGCGTGAGGCGCCGGCCGACCCGCACACGGTGCCCGCCGACGCCGCGGCGATCGGGGCGGACTAGCGGATTACGAGTCGAAGCCCATGCCGACCGCATCCATGGCTTTCAGCCAGGGTCCGCGGCGTCCTTGGTTGCGGTCGGCGCGGACCATGGCCGCGGTGGTGAGCTTGACGCCCAGCCAGGCGAGCGGTTCGGGCGGGAACGGCAGCGGCTTCTTCCGCACCAGCTGCAGCCGGGTGCGCTCGGTCGGTTGGCCGGAGAGCAGGTCCAGCATCACGTTGGCGCCGAAGCGCGAGGCCCCTACGCCCAGCCCGGTGAAGCCGGCGCAGTAGGCCACCCGGCCGCCGTACGCGGTCTCGAAGAAGGAAAAGAAACGGCTGCAGGTGTCGATGGCGCCGCCCCATGCGTGGCTGAAGCGGACGTCGGCCAGCTGCGGGAAGGTTGCGTAGAAATGGGCGGCCAGGCGACGGAACGTTTCCGGGCGCTGTTCGTGGCTGTGCCTCAGCGACCGGCCGTAGTGGTAGACGGCGTCGTAGCCGCCGAACAGCATCCGGTCCCGCCCGCCGGCGTCGGTGGTCAGCCGGTAGTAGTGGAACCGGTTGTCATTGTCCGAGAGGCCGAACCGTTCGGCCCAGCCGAGGGCTTCGCGCTGCACGCCGGTGAGCGGCTCGGTCATCAGGGCGTAGTCGTACACCGGGACGGTGTGCGGCCGGGTGCGCGCCAGCAGCGACGGGAAGGCATTGGTTGCCAGCGCCACCCGCCCGGCTGCCACCGAGCCGAAGTCCGTGCGCAGCGCCATCAACCCCGCGCGCCCTGCCACGGAACGGGCCGGGGTGTGTTCATAGATTTCGACGCCGGCGCTCAGGCACGCGTCGCGCAGTCCCCACGCCAGCCTGGCCGGGTGCACCAGCGCCGTCCCCAGACGGTCCCGTAATCCCGCGCGGTAGGCCGGCGAGGCGACCTCCCGCTGCACGGCGGACCGGTCCAGGAACTCCAGCGCCGGGTCTTCGGCGGCTTCCTCCCGGAGCCATGCCACGTGGTGCTCTTCGGTGGCCACCGAGAGTGTTCCGGTCCGCTCGAAACCGGCATCGATTCCGTACCGGACCAGGGTTTGTTCGATCTCGTCCAGGTTCTGCAGGCCCAGCTTGCCCAGCAGTTCGGTCTCCTCCGGCAGATGTTTCTGTCCGTTAGCGCTGCCGTGCGTCAGGCTGGCCTCGCAGAATCCGCCGTTGCGGCCGGAGGCGGCCCAGCCGATCCGGTTGCCCTCCAGCAGCACCACCGAGCGGTCCGGGTCGCGTTCCTTGGCCAGCAGCGCGGTCCACAGGCCGGTGTAGCCGCCGCCGACCACCGCCAGGTCCGCCGTCACCGGGCCACGCAGCGGCGGCAGCGACTCGGGGCGGGAAGGATCGTCCAGCCAATAGGGCGTGGCGGACGCCCCGGCCAGCGCCGCGTCGATCCGGGCGGCGGGGATCTCTTCTTCTGCCCGGTCGTAGAACGTTTTCATGCCCGCACCGCCTGTCGCTCGAACACCGGTTCGCCGGCCACGAACGTCATGTCCGTGCCGACGGTATGCAGTTCCGCCGCCGGCAAGCTGAACGGATCGGCGCTCAGCACCACCAGATCGGCCGGCGCACCGGGAACGATCCGGCCGCCGTCGTCATGGCGGTTCAGCCAGGCCGAGCCGGAGGTGTAGGCCGCCAGTGCTGCCGCCAGGGAAAGCGCCTCGCCCGGCAGCAGCGGTCCGTCCGAGCCGTCGTCGGGGTGGCTGCGGTTGACCGCCACGTGGATGGCCTGCCAGGGATCCGGCGAGGAAACCGGCCAGTCCGAACCCATCGCCAGCCGGGCGCCGGACTCCGCGAGGGAGCGAAACGGGTACTGCCAGCCGGCTCGCTCCTCGCCGATCAACGGCACGGTCAGCTCGCGCATTTGGGCGTCGTTGCAGGCCCAGAGCGCCTGCAGGTTGGCGGTGACGTCCAGTTCGGCGAAGCGGGGCACGTCGGCGGGGTGAATGATCTGCAGGTGCGCCATGTGATGACGCCCGGTGCCGCGGCCGTTGACCCGGCGGGCATGTTCGACGGCGTCCAGCCCGTCGCGCACGGCGCGGTCGCCGATCACGTGGAGATGCAGGTCGAACCCGGCCGCATCCAGCGCCGCCACCACCGCCACCAACACGTCTTTGGGCAGGTAGCTCAGCCCGCGGTCTGCGGAGGCACCGCCGTCGTTCGCTGCCATCCCTTCACAGGCGCACGGCTGAAGATACGGCTCCAGCATGGCCGCCGTCCGGTTCTCCGGCACTCCGTCCACCATGATTTTGGCGCTGGTGGTGCGGAAACCGGCGGCCGCATTCTGCTCCCGCCGCGCGACGAACTCGGCCACCAGATCCGGAACCGACTCCAGCGTGGTGGACCGCGGCACCCAGAGGGCTCCCGCGGCACGGCCGGTCAGCCGGTCCTGCTCCAGCAGCGTCCGGTACGCGGCGCTGGCCTCCGGATAGCCGGCATAGTCGCCCAGGATCGCCTCCTGCCAGCCGGTGACGCCCACCGAGTGGAGGTAGCGCTGGGCTTCCAACAATCCGGCCCGCATCTCCTCGACGGTGGCGCGCGGAATGGCCCGGTTCACCAGGTCCATGGCGCCCTCATGCAGCGTCCCGCTCGGGAAGCCTGCGGCGTCGCGCTCCAGCACTCCGTCCTCGGGATCGGGGGTCGCGGCGTCGAGTCCGGCCAGTTCCAGCGCCCTGGTGTTGACCCAGGCGCTGTGGTGGTCGGCGTTGACCAGATAGACGGGCCGGTCCGGAACCACCGCGTCCAGCACCTCGCGGGTGGGATAGCCGCCCGGAAAATCGGCCTTGTGCCAGCCTCCGCCGGTGATCCAAGCGTTGCCGGGCGTCGAAGAGTCGGGCCCCGCGGATCCGGCTGCGGCGGATGCGGCGTGCGCCAGCACGGCCTCGGCTCCGGAACAGTGTGAGAGGTCGCAGCCCAGCCGTTCCAGCCCCGCCATTACCGCGTGCACATGCGCGTCGGTGAAGCCCGGTGCCAGCAACCGGCCCCGCAGGTCAACGGGCGTGGCATCCGGCCCCGCGGCAGCCCGGACTTCTGCATCGGATCCGACGACGGTGACCACACCGTCCGAGACGGCAACCGCGGTGGCCGCCGGATGCAGGCGCAGGCCATCGAAGATCCTGCCGGAGTGGAAAATCCAACCTGCCGCCATGGCCGCTCCTGGGTCCCCGGCCTGTGCCGGAAATGAACGAGTTTCACTTATGACACAGGGGGCGGAGAACTTTGTCAACGGTTTTCGATCCGGCTCCGTGGTCGGCTCCTGCTGCCGGTGGCGGAAATCCCGGCCCCGGCACGGCAGTGGCGCACCGCCGTCGAAATACGCAACAAAGTAGTTGCTTATTCCAACTGAGCATAGGCTACCCTTACTTTTGTTCGTTCCCCTTTGATTCGAGGAGGCCCCACGTGGGCGTTTCACGCATGCGCGGTCTGGTAGCTGCCGCCGCCGTCGTCCTGTTGTCCCTGACCGCCTGCTCCACCGGCCCCGCCGGCGGAGATTCCGAAGGCGGGCAGTCAGCCGCAGCGACGGACCAGTTCCCGGTCACCGTTGAACATGCGTTCGGTGAGACGGTGATCGAAGAGCAGCCCGAGCGCGTGGCCACCGTATCCTGGGTGAATTCCGATGTGGCCCTGTCCTTGGGCGTGGTTCCGGTCGGCATGCCGAAGGAAGACTGGGGCGGCAATGAGAACGGCTCCACTCCTTGGCGGGACGCCAAGCTGGAGGAGCTCGGCGCGGCGATTGGCACCGAGAACGCGCCCACGCAGTACTCCGAGGTGGACGGAATCGCCTTCGACGAGGTGGCCGAGCTGGCTCCTGACGTCATCCTGGCCGCGTACTCCGGCCTGACCCAGGAGGACTATGACACGCTGAGCAAGATCGCCCCGGTCATCGCCTACCCGGAGACCCCGTACGGCACCGACTGGCAGGACTCCACCCGGATGATCGGCCAGGCGCTGGGCCTGAGCCAGCAGGCCGAGGACCTGGTCGCGGAAACCGAGCAGACCATTGTGGCCAAGGCTTCCGAGTACCCGCAGCTGGCGGGCAAGAGCTTCATCTACGGCAACCTTGAGCCGGCCAAGGGTGACGGCGTCAATGTCTACACAGCCAACGACAACCGGCCGAAGTTCCTGACCAGCATCGGCATGGTGCAGGCGGATGTGGTCACCGACGCCACCAAGGACTCCGGCGAGTTCTTCATCCCGTGGTCCGCAGAGAAGGCCAACGAGCTGGCTTCCGACGTGTTCGTGACCTGGGTCCCGGACGATAAGACCGCGCAGCAGATCACCACCGACCCGCTGCTGGGGCAGATCCCCGCCATCAAGAACGATGCGCTGGTGGCGGACTCGGACAACACCCTGACGCTGTCCATCTCCGCGGCCTCGCCGTTGAGCCTGCCGTGGGCGCTGGACACCTTCCTGCCGATGCTCGGCAAGGCCGCTGACGCGGCGGACGCAGCCAAGTAACTGCCCCGCTTTCCCTTCCAGTACGACGACGGAGGGGCACCCGCCGCGCGGAACTCCGGTTCCTGCGCGGACAGGGTGCCCCTTTCTGTGTCCCGTCGCATACAGTTGCCTGAGACTACCTACCGTGGAAGGGAGTGGCGGTGCGGGAAACCCGCGGGACCAGCCGGGCGCTGTCGGCCGGGGTGCTGATTGCCGGCATTCTGGTGGTGGCCGCCAACCTGCGCCCGGTGCTGACCAGCGTGGGCCCGCTGCTGGACCAGATCGGCGCGGAGACGGGACTGGGCGTTGCCGCCCTGGGCGTGCTGGCCGCGGTGCCGCTGCTGGCCTTCGGCGCGGTGTCCCCGCTGGCCCACGGCCTGAGCGAGAGGTTCGGCGTCGAACGCACGGTCTTCGGTGCCCTGCTGCTGCTGGTGGCGGGCACGTTGCTGCGCCCCATCCCGGGCTCGCTCGCGAACCTGTGGATCGGCACCATGCTGATCGGCGCCGCCATCGCTGTCTGCAACGTGATGCTCCCGGCACTGCTCAAACGCGACTTTCCGGAGCGGATGGCCTCGCTCACCGGAGGCTATTCCGCCGTGCTCGGCGGCTGTGCCTCGCTGGGCGCCGGACTTGCCGTGCCGCTCTCGCTGGTTCCGATCGGCGGCGAACCGGCCGGCTGGCGCTTCGCGCTGACGGCCTTCGTGGTGCTGGCGGTGCCTGCCGTGCTGCTCTGGCTGCCCCGCCTGCGCCGGGGCAGCCGGCCTGCCGGCCAGGCCCGTGAAGCGGCCGCCGCGCCGGCCCTGGTCAGGGGCTCGGTCTGGAAGTCCGGGATCGCCTGGCAGGTGACGCTGTACATGGGCTTGCAGTCCATGATTTTCTACATCCTCATTACCTGGCTGCCCACGCTGGAACGCTTCCACGGCCGCAGCGGGCTGGCGTCCGGCTGGGACCTGATGATGTTCCAGTTGATCGGCGTGGTGTCCAGCCTGATGACGCCCGTGGCGCTCCGCGGGCCGACGCAGCGCCTGGCCGCCTCGGGCCCGCCGCTGCTGGTGCTGGCCGGGGTGCTGGGCATCCTGCTGATGCCCCAGATCATGCTGTTCTGGGTGCTGGTGGCCGGTTTCGGCTGCGGCAGCTCCCTGGTTACCGCGCTCTCGCTCTTCGGCCTGCGCACCCGCACGCACCGCGAAGCGAGCGCCCTCTCCGGGATGGCCCAGTCGATCGGTTATCTGCTGGCCGCGGCGGGTCCGCCGATCTTCGGCGGACTCTTCGCCGCGTCCGGAGCCTGGGCGGCTTCCCTGACCTTGCTCTGCGTCATCGCGGTCCTGCAGGCGGCGACCGGCTTGCTGGTGGGGCGGGACCGCTTCGCCTTCGCCGGCTAGCCCGCGCCGACGATCAGCATGGTGGCCGCGAACACCAGGCCGGAGGCGATCAGGGTGACCATGGTGTAGCCGAGGATGTCCCGCATCTTCAGCCCGGCGATGGCCAGCAGCGGCAGGGCCCAGAACGGCTGGATCATGTTGGTCCACTGATCGCCGTAGGATACGGCCATGATGGCGACGGCGGGGTCCACGTCCAGCCGGGCCGCGGCGTCGAGCATGATGGGGCCCTGGACGGCGAACTGGCCGCCGCCGGACGGGACGAAGAAGTTCACCAGCCCGGCGGAGAGCAGCGCCAACACCCCGAACGTCTGCGGCGTGCTGATGTCCACGAAAAAGTCGGAGAGCACCGTGATCAGCCCGGTGGCGGTCATGATCCCCATGATCCCGGCGTAGAGCGGGAACTGCAGCAGGATGTCGCCCACGTTGGATGCCGCATTCTTGATCAGGGCGATCAGCTCGAACGGGTTGCGTACCAGCAGGAAAATCAGTGCCAGGAAGGACCAGTTGACGATGTCCAGCGTCAGCGTGCCGCCGGTGCCGAAGTGGATGGCCAGATAGGACACCAGTGCCAGCCCGACGAGCAGGGTCAGGATGCGGCTGGCATCGAGCCGGTCCGCCGGGGTGACCACCTCGTCGTCGTAGTCCGCCTCACCGTCGCGGGCATCGATTTCCAGTTCCACGATTTTGTCATCGCCGCGCGGAGCCACGAGGGAGAGCGCCGCACCCACCACAATCACGGTGGCGATGGCGGCCAGGATGTTCCAGAGCGAGAAGGTGGTTTCGCTGACCGGAATGGTACGGCCGATCTGCTCGGCCAGGAAGGAACCTTCCGTCGCGGCGGTCAGCGGGCCGGAACCCGAGTAGCCCATGTGCCAGACCACGAAGCCGGAGAAGGCGGCGGCCACCAACATGGGGAAATGCAGCCGGATGCCCTTGGCCCTCAACTGCGCGGCGACTTCCTTGGCCAGCAGGGCGCCGACCACCAGGCCCAGGCCCCACGTGAGCAGCGACGCCGCGGCCGCCACCACGAAGACGAAGACGTAGGCCTGGATCGGGCCGCGCGGCACACCGCCGAGGAAGGAAAGCAGGCGGCGGACCGGCCGGGTGTTCGCCAGCGTGTGGCCCAGCAGCAGGATCAGCGCCATTTGCGTCATGAAGGACAGCAGGCCGGACAGCCCGTCGCCCCAACCCTGCACTACCTCCACCGGGCTGGAGCTGGTCAGGACCAGAGCCATGATCGCTACGACGACGGTCAGGACTATCGCGAAGACCAGCGCACTGGGGATGAACCGTTCAACGAGGGAGTTGACCGGCCGCATGGCGGCGGAGACCGGATTGGATCGCGTCTTCTGGCTGATGGGGGACATGGCACCTCCTGCTCGGATCCGCAGCCACCTCGCCGCGGATCATCAACGTTTCACCACAGCGTAGGCAACCGCCGCCACGAAACCTAGGTGCCAGGTGCCGGAGGAGCCCTTACATGCCCAAGCGGTACGTCTCCAGCTGCCGGAACCTGCGCTGCAGCGACTCGCGCCGGTGGACGTCCTCGCCGGCGGTGAGTTCGATGTGGCTCCGGCCGAAGCGCCAGAGCAGCAGGTCGTCCAACAGCCGGTCCGGGCCCGGGGAGTAGCGGTGCTCCAGTGCGGCGCGGACATCGGTGATGGTTTCCGGATTCAACAACGCGGCCAGTTCGGTGGTGGTCTTCAGACCGTGCGCGGCCAGCAGTTCCGCCGCCCAGCCCCAGTCGTCGTCGGACTTGCGGTCCACATGCGGCAGCAGGGTCTGCCACACCTCGCGGACCCGGCGGGGCGTCAGCGGTGCCGCGCCTTCGCCCTCTTCGTCCCAGTAGCCGGTGACCGTCTCATACCGCTCGTGCAGTTCGGCAAAGGCCGACTCGACCGCCTCCAACATGGCTGCCGTGGCGGTGAACTGGCGGTCGAAGTAGGGGCTCCAGGCGCGCGGATCCGAGGACTTGAAGCGGATATCGTGCTCGAGTTCGGACCACGCGTGCGACAGGATCGTGCGGATCTGGACCTCGAAGAGGTAGCTGCCGGTGGCGCGGGCCGGTTCGCCCAAGGCCTGCTGGTAGGCCTTGACCGTGTTGTTCTGCAGCGTGCGCAGGATCAGGTGACGGCTGGCGTAGCCATAGGTTCCGGACTCGATCGAGCCGATGTCCTTCTCTCGGTCGGCACGGCAGTCGAAGTCGCTGCGCTGCCGTTTGATCAGCGCCGCGGCCTCCCGGATTTCGTGCGGCAGGCTCACGATCACCCGGACGCCGACCAGATCGTGGATCTCCCGCAGCGGATCGGGGAACTCCAGTGCCGGGGCATCACCCGGTTCGGCTGGCTGCAGCATCCGCGACGCCTTGTCACGGAACGAGTCGACGCTTTTGGTCCGCGCGGTGACGAACAGCGGCGTCAGCTCGGCGGTGCGGAAGATGTCCCGGATGCCCGACTGCAACTGGGACGTGACGGTCGCCAGCGCCGGGCGGACCCGCTCGTACTGCGCGGTGTTGGCCTCCACCTGCGCCCGCAGCCGCTCGTCCAACCGGTCCCAATGAATGCCCATGCGCGCGTGGTTCTCCTGCGGTAGGTGTGTGTGGCTGAAGAACAACCTACCAAGGCCGGCCCCCGAGGGCCGGTACCGGCAGTTCCCCGGTCCGGCCCGCCGAGCCTCAGCCCGCGGTGTGCGCGTCCGCCAGCGTCAGCGCCTCGTCCAGGATGGTCAGGCCGGTCCGGGCGTCCTGGACGCTGATGTTCAGCGGCGGCACCACGTGGATCCGGTTGAAGTTGGCGAACGGCAGCAGCCCACGGGACTTACACGCCGCGATCAGCTCGTTCATCGCCGGGCTGGAGGCGCCGTACGGCGCCAGCGGCTCGCGGGTGGCACGGTTCCGCACCAGCTCCACCGCCCAGAAGGCGCCGACGCCGCGCACTTCGCCGACCGAGTGATGTTTCGCCGCCAGCTCCGCGAGCCCGGGGCCGAACACCTCGGTACCCAGCGAAGCGGCATGCTCCACCATCTGCTCCTCGCGCATCGCGTTGATCGTTGCCACCGCCGCGGCGCAGGCCAGCGGATGTCCGGAGTAGGTCAGGCCGCCCGGATAGACCCGCTCGGCGAAGGTCGAGTAAATCGCCTCGGAGATCGCCACGCCGCCCAGCGGCACGTAGCCGGAGTTCACGCCCTTGGCGAAGGTCAGCAGGTCCGGCACCACGTCCGCATGGTCAATCGCGAACCACTTGCCGGAGCGGCCGAAGCCGGCCATCACCTCGTCGGCGATGAACACGATCCCGTACTTGGTCGCCAGCTCGCGGACACCCTGCAGGTAGCCGGCCGGCGGCACCATGATGCCCGCGGTGCCCGGGATGGACTCCAGCACAATCGCAGCGAAGCGGTCGGCTCCTTCCAGCTGGATGGTGGTTTCCAGATGCTCCAGCGCTCGCTGGCATTCCTGTGCTTCGTCCTCGGCATGGAACTGGCTGCGGTACAGGAACGGGGCATGGAAGTGGACCGTGCCGGCATTCCCGTAGTCGTTGGCCACCCGCCGAGGGTCGCCGGTGATGTTCACGGCCAGCGCGGTGCCGCCGTGGTAGGAGCGGTAGGCGGAGAGCACCTTGTAGCGGCCGGTGTGCAGCCGGGCCATCCGCACCGCATGCTCCACGGCCTCCGCGCCGCCGTTGGTGAAAAAGATCCGGTTCAGGTCGCCGGGGGTCAGCTCGGCGATCAGCCGGGCGGCCTCCGAGCGGGCGGCGTTCACGTGCTGCGGCGCCACGGTGCACAACAGCCCGGCCTGTTCCTGGATCGCTGCCACCACCTTGGGATGTTGGTGGCCGATGTTCGTGTTGACCAGCTGGGAGGAGAAGTCCAGCAGCTTGTTGCCCTCGCCGTCCCAGACCCAGGAGCCCTCCGCCCGGGAAATAACCATGGGCGTGATCAGTTCCTGCGCGGACCAGGAATGGAACACGTGCTGGCGGTCCAACTGGTACGCGCGGCGGCCGGCTTCCAGTTCCTCGGCGCTCAACGCGGTGCCGGTGGTGGTGGTGGTCATCTGACTCTCCTTAAACTACGACGGCGGACGGTTGGCTCGGCGGGCAGCTGCGGCAAGCGCGTGCCGGCCCGGCCGAATCAAGCATTCTGCGGGAAACCCAAGTTGATGCCGCCGTGGCTCGGGTCCAGCCAGCGGGTGGTCACCACCTTGCCGCGGGTGAAGAAGTGCACGCCTTCGGAACCGTGTGCGTGGCTGTCGCCGAACAGCGAGTTCTTCCAGCCGCCGAACGAGTAGTACGCCATCGGCACCGGGATCGGGACGTTGATGCCCACCATACCCACCTGCACCTCGTTCTCGAAGCGGCGGGCGGCCCCGCCGTCGTTGGTGAAAATCGCCGTGCCGTTGCCGTACGGGTTGTTGTTGATCAGCGCCAGCCCCTCATCGTAGCCAGGCACCCGCACCACGGACAGGACCGGCCCGAAGATCTCGTCGGTGTAGATGGACATCTGCGGCGTCACCCGGTCGAACAGCGTCGGGGCCAGGAAGAAGCCATCGCCCTCGGCATCCGGTTCCACGGTGCGACCGTCCAGCACCAGTTCGGCGCCCGCGTCCTCGCCCGCCGAGATGTAGCCGGCCACCTTGTCCCGGTGCGCTGCCGTGACCAGCGGCCCCATGTCCGTGCCGCGCATGCCGTCGCCCACGCGCAGCTTCGCCGTGCGTTCAGCGATCTTGGCCACCAGTTCATCGGCGACCGATTCCACCGCTACCACCGCGGAAATCGCCATGCAGCGCTCGCCGGCGGAGCCGTAGCCGGCGTTGACCGCGGCGTCAGCGGCCAGGTCCAGGTCCGCATCTGGCAGCACCAACATGTGGTTCTTCGCCCCGCCCAGCGCCTGCACCCGCTTGCCGGAGGCCGTGCCGCGCTCGTAGACGTAGCGGGCGATCGGCGTCGAACCGACGAAGGAAACGGACTTGATTTCCGGATGCTCCAGCAGCGCGTCCACCGACTCCTTGTCACCGTGCACCACATTGAACACGCCGTCCGGCAGCCCGGCCTCCTTCCACAGCTCGGCCAGCCAGGTGGCCGCCGTCGGGTCCTTCTCGCTCGGCTTGAGCACCACCGTGTTGCCGGCGGCGATGGCCACCGGGAAGAACCACATGGGCACCATCGCCGGGAAGTTGAACGGGGAGATGATCGCCGCCGGCCCCACCGGCTGCCGCAGCGAATGGACATCCACCTTGGTGGAAGCATTCTCCGTGTAGCCGCCCTTGAGCATGTGCGGGATGCCGCAGGCGAACTCCACCACCTCCAGCCCGCGCGACACCTCGCCCAGCGCGTCGTCCAGCACTTTGCCGTGCTCGGCCGTGATGATCGCGGCGAGCTCGCCCTTGCGGGCGTTCAGCAGTTCGCGGAAGGTGAAGAGGATCTGCACCCGGCGCGCCAGCGACGTGTCCCGCCACGCCGGAAACGCTGCCGCCGCTGCGTGCACCGCTTGATCGACGACGGCGGTGCTCGCCAGGGCCACGCGGGAGGAGACCTTGCCGGTGGCCGGGTTGGTCACCTCGCCCAGCCGGCTGTCCGGATCAGGATTAACGTAGCTGCCGTCGATCCAGTGCTGGATGGTCTGCATGGTGCTCCTCGGATAGCGGGGGTTTTATTCATCGTCCAGCACCACGCCCGGACCGCACCACTGACACCCTGTCGGAAGTACGCCGGTGCGGTTTACATTGTGTAGCCCCACCGATCAGTAACGCCGAGGCGCCCTGGATCGGCTGGGAATAACCGATCCAGGGCGCCCATGGCGGAGTCAGCGCTTGTGGAAGATGCTCACGTCCTCGTTTCCGATGAGGTCGGGGACGGTCCAACCATCGAGGTCGTATTCGGCCATGCAGGCCTCCGCCATGCCCTTCATCGACGCAGTGGTGCCGTTGGCCTCGGCGAGCATGAGCGTCTCCAGCTTGACTGCTTCGTGATTGCCCGCATAGTTGCGCTCGTAGAGTTCGTGCCGGCCGCCGAACTCGGTGCCGATCGCGTCCCACAAGAGTTTCATGAGCTTGACGCGGTCAACGGCCTGGACGCCCTCGGAGCCGCGGATGTACTTGTCAAGGTACGGGCGGATCTCGGGGGTCTTGAAGTCGAGTGCGCTGGAATTAAGGTAGATGAGGCCGGAGGCGACGTCCTGCTCAATGATTTCTTTGATCCTCGGGTAGCCCACCGACATGAACATGCGGTAGGCCATGGCGTAGTCGACCTTGGGCAGGACCGTGCCGTTGGGACCCGCGTCCGGGTTGAGCGCCATCCCGTCGGCGAGAGCGTAGAACATGTTGCGCCAGCCGATCACCTCGCCGGCCCGCGTCTGCACGCCCCGAAAGTCTTTGGTGCCCGTAATCTCGAGCGCCTTGAGGAGCAGGCCTGCGATGAAGTCGAGCTTAACGGCTAGGCGGATGACGCCCTGGAACGAGAAGCGGTTGAGGAAGCCGGTCGCCGGGGTGAAATTGTTCATCTTCTCGACGTCGCCGTAGGAGAAGACGTTTTCCCACGGAACGAGCACGTTGTCGAAGACGAATACGGCGTCATTCTCGTCGAGTCGCGAGGAGAGCGGATAGTCGAACGGAGTGCCCATAACAGCGGCCTGATGCGAGTAAGAGGCGCGGGAGATGAGCTTGACGCCCGGCGCGTCCATCGGGACCGTGCAGATGAGTGCGAACTCCTTGCGTTTGATCGGCAGGCCGTAGTGGGCGATGAAGTTGTACTGCGTGATGGCTGAGCCGGTGGCAACCACCTTTGCGCCGGAGACGATGAGTCCGGCGTCCGTCTCCTTCTGCACCTTCATGAACACGTCGCCGGCCTGCTCCGGCGGAAGGTGGCGATCCACCGGCGGGTTCACGATCGCGTGGTTCCAGTAGAGAACCTTCTCCTGGGACTCCTTGTACCACCGGCTGGCATTCGCTTGGTACGGCTCGTAGTACTCGGGGTTGCCGCCGAGCGTGCCGAGGAATGAACCCTTGTAGTCCGGCGAGCGGCCGAGCCACCCGTAGGACATCCGCGCCCAAGTCTCGATTGCGGTGCGCGAGGCCTTGAGGTCCTCGACGCTGCGGGCGGCCTTGAAGAAGGGGTGGGTCTGACCGCCCGAACCTGTGTCGGTCGGCACCAGCAGCTTGTCCGCCGTCTCCTCGCGGTGGAAGGCGTCGTAGAGACGGGCGACCATGCGCACCGAGTTGCGGAAGGCCGGGTGGGTTGTGACGTCCTTGACGCGCTCGCCGTATATCCACACTTCGCGGCCATCGCGGAGCGACTCGATGTATTCGTCGCCGGTTTGCGGCTTGAGCGGGTTCGCCGGTGTGGTGCGGGCACTCATGTCGGATTCTGTGGCGGTGGGCTGGTCGAGGATGTCAGTCATGGTGTATTTCCTTTCGGCGGCCTCGGCCGCGGGGCCGTGGCGTGGATGGGTCGATTGCGGAACGCTCAGGCGGATGCGAGTGCGGGAAAGGATGTGAAGTGGGCCCCGTGGCCGTCGCCGCAGAAATCCCACGGCGCGCCTCCGACGAGGCCACCCAGGTGGTGGAATTTTCCGCCGAAGAAGAGCAGCGGGGGTACCGGCGTAACGTCAAGTGCCGCGACCTCGCCGATGACGATGAGATGATCGCCGCCGTCGTAGACGTTCCACGGCCGGCATTCGAGCGTCGCCGTGTTGCCCGCAAGTACCGGGACGCCGGTGACGCTCTTGCCCCAAACGGGTCCGCCCTTCATCGGGCGACCGGCGAAATGGAGGCAGGTGTCCTGCTGCCCGAGGCTCAGGACATTGATCGCGAACGGTTGCCCCACCACGCAGTCGGCGAGCTTTGATTCGCGCATGAGGGTGACTTGCGCGAGCGGCGGGTCCAAGGAGACCGAAGTGAATGCGCTGACGGTGGCGCCATGGGTCTCGCCGTCGTCATTCTGGGTGGTGACAACCGTGACGCCGGTGCCGAAGCGCCCGAAGGCGTGCCGCAGCTCCTTTGGGTCGATGGGGGAGGTAATCATGTCGGGTTCTCCTCGTGTGGTCCGGTCTCTCTGCCAACGTCACACGAGTGTTCCACGTCACATTTGCTGCCCGGGGCATTCCTGCGGCATCTGTCCGCGGGCTGCAAAAAAGTGTCCGGGGAGTACAAAAACCGACCGAAAGCCGTCCCCGCAGCTGCCGCAAATACTTGGCGCCATCAACGGAGAGGTCAATGCGGCAGGGCCAGTCCGTCCGTGCATGCGTCACGACGGGCGTTGAGCGGCGTCGTGCCGAAATGACCTTTGAAGACACGCGTGAAGTAGGCCTGCGAGGTGAATCCGCAGCGGACCGCGATGGCCCCGATCGGCGTCTTCGCCTCCACGGGGTCCGCGAGAAGCGCTGCGGCGTGCTCAAGCCGCCGAGCCAGAACGTAGGCGCCGGGAGGCTTCCCGGCCTCCACGAAAACGCGCGTGAGGTGCCGCTCGCTGATACCCACCGCCTGGGCGATCTGGGCGGGGCACAGATTTGGATCGCCAAGGTGGTCTTGGATGAAGCATCTGGCTGCGGCGAGGTAGCCCTCGGGCATGCCTGCTCCCGACCCGGCAACCAGAAGGCGCAGCAGCTCGATGGCCGAGCCCTCGACCGTCACCGGATCCAAGGCGGTCGATGGCGCCGGGTCAGCATCGCTGCCCATTGCCGCCGCGAGGGTGTTCCGGACGAGCCTCGCGAGCGCGAGCATGTGCCGGTTCGCGGGACCTGTTTCCCGGAAGTCGAAGACGACTGGCTTGGTAGGGGGTTTGCCGCCCGAGAGGGCAAGGTATTCGTCACGCGGGATGGTCAGGACCATTTCCTCGACCCCGCCGTGGAATCCGCGCATGAAAGGCTGGTCGGCGTCGTAGATGACTGCTTGGCCCGGGCGCAGCGTCTCGAAGCCGCCGGGGTAGTAGAAGAACGCCTCGCCCTTGAGCGCAAAGAAAACGCCGACCACATCCATGGGGTGCTTCCGGATATACCTCTCGTTGCGCTCAATGACCTGGGCACTCCCGCGGACTTGGGCGAGCCGAAGCGATGGGAAATGCAGGTTGATCTCTGCAGCCGTGAGCGGGGACTCGTCCATGGTCCGGATGTCGAGGGCAATGAGCGCCTTGGAATTGTGGATCGACCAGAGCTCCATCCGGCTGGGCTGTGGAATCCCCTGGGTCGAGAACTGGAGCGAGCGGGGGGTAGAAGACGGAGACATCGTTGGTCCTTCCAGCTTCGAGCGGCGCTGCCCGGGAACGGTGGGACGGTGTCGGGGGAGCTGCCCCGACTGGCCAGGATGCAGGGGTGGTACTCAGTGAGACAGGACTCGGCCAGCCGGGAAAGGCTTGCCTTCCACTCAGCAGAAGCGTTCTGACGGAGGCTTGGCAACACCCGCGTTCCCGGCAATGTGGCTGACATCCTGTTCCCAAAAACCGGATACGGCTTACACTGTGTCAATGCAATTGACCGTCAGGGACGTCCTTGAGCTGGAGGTGGTGCGCGCCGGCGAACCGGAAGTGCTAGCCGGAGCGGACTCGCTCGCCGCCCCGGTTCGCTGGGTACATGTGGCCGAGCTGAAAAGCCTGGCCGGTCTGCTGGAAGGCGGCGAGCTGGTGCTCACCACCGGCCTGGCGTTCGAGGACTCCGCTGCTGAAGCCGGGCGCTACCTCGCCGAGCTGACAGCGGCCGGGGCGGCCGGCGTCGTCGTCGAAATTACCTCCGATCGGCCCCAAACTGCTGCCGCATTGCGCCAAGCCGCCCGCAATGCCCTGCTGCCGGTGATCCTGCTGGCCCAGCGAATCCGATTTGTTGAGGTTACCGAAGTGGTGCACCGCCTGCTGGTGACCAGCCAGCTGGCGCAGCTGGAACGGTCGCGGCAGGTGCACGAGGTCTTCACCAACCTCAGCCTGGAGAATGCGCCACCGGAGCAGATTGTGCACCGCGCTGCTGAGCTGCTCGGTGCACCGGTGGTGCTGGAAGACGTGGCGCACATGGTGCTGGCGTTCGCGACGTCCGGTGTGCCCGCACCGGAACTGCTGGCAGATTGGACGGATCGCTCTCGGCTGGTGCACTACCGCGAGGAAACGACGCATGCCGGTACGGAAGGCTGGCTGCAGACTCCGGTGGGCCTGCGTGGTCAACGCTGGGGCCGTCTGGTGGTGCCCGCGGACGCTCGGGTCCCCGCCGTCGGCCACTCCGGACCGGACCTCCACACCGATGCCGGAGCTGCCATGGTGCTGGAACGGGCCGGCCAGGCGCTGACCATCAACCGGATGGCCGAACGGGACCAGCGCGAACTCGGCCATCAAGCGCGCGCCGGATTGCTGCATGAACTCCGCCGGCCCGGAGCCCTTGAAGAGAGCGACGCCGTGACTCGGGCGGCGGCACTGGGGCTGCTACCCGCTCCCGACTACCTGCCAGTGGTCTTCCGGCTCGTAAAGCAGCCAGGCGAGGAACCGATAGAGCTGCAGCGGCGCGAGCGGGCGCTGCTGGAACTGCTGCAGCGGGTACTGGCGGGCGCGCGGGTCTCCGGGCTGCCTGCCAGCCTGCAGTCCGGAACCATCGGATTGCTGGTCGGCCTGCCCGCCCGGCAGCTTGAGGACCCGGTGCTGGAGCGGCTGTGCGGGCAACTGGCCGAGCATGCTGTCATCGACTGGACAGTTGGCGTTGGCCGCGGCCGGCCGGACCTGCTGGCTGCCGCGGCAGGGCTCGACGAAGCCGCGCACGTGGCCGAATCCGCGGCGGGGCTTGGCTCCGCCGCCGGGCTCGGCGCCGGCCGGCGGTTCTACCGATCGGCCGATGTCCGGCTGCGCGGACTGCTCTCCATGCTGCGCGACGATCCGCGCGCGGCCGCCTTCGCGGACGCCGAACTCGCCCCCATTGCCCGGGACGCCGAAGCCCTCGACCTGCTCCTGCACTACCTGGAATCCGGAGGGAACAAGGCTCAGCTGGCCCGTAACGGCTACCTCAGCCGCCCCACGCTTTACGCCAAGCTGGCGCGGCTGCAGGAGAAGCTGGGCGTCCCGCTCGACGACGCCGAGTCGCGGACTTCGCTCCACGTTGCGCTGCTGCTGCACAAGCTGCGCAGCTAACCAACGCGGGCACCCATCCCACCCGGGGCCGCCCGCGGATATGGTGGAAGCATGAGCCACACCAGCGATACGGCACAATTCAGCACCAAGGGCGCCTACGTCCACAGCGGCGAGGATTTCGACCGGGACACCAGCTACATCGAGGACCGGATTGTGGCCGACCCCGATGCAGTCCGTGCCTCGGACGGACCGACCGGCGGCACTATCGGCAACCCGCACGGCGGGCTCGGCGACGGCGCCAAGGCCTGGCCGGTGGAGGCCGGCCGCTACCGTCTGGTTGCAGCCCGCGCCTGCCCCTGGGCCAACCGCGCCATCATCGTGCGCCGCCTGCTCGGGCTCGAAGACGCCATCTCGCTGGGCCTGCCTGGCCCCACCCACGACGCCCGATCCTGGACCTTCGATCTGGACGCTGACGGCCGCGACCCGGTGCTGGGCACCGAGCGACTGCAGGAGAACTACTTCAAGCGCTTCCCGGACTACCCCCGCGGCATCACCGTGCCGGCCATGGTCGAGGAGGCGAGCGGCGCCGTCGTCACCAATGACTACCCGCAGATGACCCTGGACTTCTCCACTGAGTGGAAGGATTTCCACCGCGACGGCGCCCCGGACCTGCTCCCGGCCGACAAGCTCGACGAGATGCAGCCGGTCATCAAGCGGATCTACACCGAGGTCAACAACGGCGTCTACCGCTGCGGTTTCGCCGGCTCACAGGAGGCCTACAACGCCGCTTACGACCGGCTCTGGGCCGCCATGGATTGGCTCGAGGAGCGCCTGGCCAACCAGCGCTACTTGATGGGCGACACCATCACCGAAGCCGACGTCCGCCTCTTCACCACGCTGGCCCGTTTCGACGCTGTTTACCACGGCCACTTCAAGTGCAACCGGAACAAGCTGAGCGAGATGCCCGCGCTGTGGGGCTACGCCCGCGACCTGTTCCAGACCCCGGGCTTCGGCGACACCACCGACTTCGTGCAGATTAAGCAGCACTATTACATCGTGCACGAGGACATCAACCCCACCCGGATCGTCCCGCAAGGCCCGGATCTCTCCGGCTGGCTGACCGAGCACGGCCGCGAAGCCCTCGGCGGCAGCCCGTTCGGAAACGGGTCTGCGCCGGGCCCTGTGCGGGAGTCCGAACGTGTCATCCCCGGCCACAATCCGCTCTACCCCGCCTGAGCGCAATGTCCGGCCCGGTGAATGGCGACGGCGGTGCCCGTTCCGTGAGTGACGACGGCGGTGCCCGCCCCTTGGGTGACGACGGCGGTGCCCGCCCCTTGGGTGACGACGGCGGTGCCCGCCCCTTGGGTGACGACGCCGCCCGCCCGCGGATTGCCGTCAGCTACGTGTGGGACGCGCCGTCCCATCCCGCCTGGTTTTCGAAGAGACTGGCGGATTTGGCCCAGCGGGCGGCTGACGGCCTGAGCGCCGCCGGAGCGGAACCCGTCGTCGTAGATTCTGCCTCCGGCCGCGTCTTCAGTGCGCTGGATTACGACGGCGTGGTGATCCTCGGTGGCGGCGACGTGGACCCGGCCCGCTACGGTGGCGACGCCGACGAACCCACCCTTCACTGCGTGGATACCGGAGCGGACGAAGCCGAGATCGACCTGGTCAACGGCGCCATCGAGAACGGTCGACCCGTGTTCGGAATCTGTCGCGGACTGCAGCTCATCAATGTCGGCTTCGCCGGCTCGCTGGTTGAAGACCTCGGTCCGAAGTCGCTCCACAAGATCCACCAGCCGCAGCCGCCCATGGCCAGCCATCCGGTGCAGATTGCGCCCGACAGCCTGCTGGCCACCGCCCTTGGCACCGAAGCCATCACCGTCCAGTCCGGCCACCATCAGGCGGTCCGTCGGCTCGGCGACCGGCTGCGCGTGGTCGCAACCGCGGCCGACGGCGTGGTCGAAGCCGTGGAACTCGCCCGCCCCGACGAAGGCTGGCTGCTCGCCGTGCAATGGCATCCCGAAGAGCCCGGCTCACCCGACGGGCAACTCCACGCGTTGCTCAGGCCTTTCGTCGAAGCCTGCCGACAGACACCAGTAGGCATCGCCGGACAAGGACAATCTGCCCAGGGCAGCGAATAAGGAAGCCCCATAAAGGCCACTGGTACTGGGCTGTTTCGTCCGGTGGCCACGCCGTCAGCCGTGGTTTCTCCTGAGCGCCATGTTCTTCTTGACCATGTGCACCCCGGTGTCCCACCCGCAGCTGCCCCAACGGTAGACGTGTGCCACTCGTATGTGCACCAACGGCAGCGCGTGCCATCCGCACGGGGCCACCCACTGGTAGGACTGTGAACACCCGGATCAACCCCCAGCACCCGCGCGGTGCCTAATTTTCTGGGCCCTCCGAGAATGTCAGACCCGGCTTATAGATTGTTTTCAGTAGCAGTTCAGTACCAAACGTTGGCCATCGGGTGGGGATTTCCGGTGGCGTCTGCGGGCTTTGTTCCGCGACCGTTCGTAGTCGATGCCGTGCCCGAGTGGGCATGCAGAAGATTGAGACGCTCATGTTTGATCCGGCAGCACCTGAACCACCTGCCGCCGCCCAAGTTGTGCCCGGCACGATGCCGCGCCCGGCGCGATGCCTTCGGCCGCCACGATTCGTCCGCCCGGCTCTGCCAGGCCGGTGGGATCATCGGCCGTGAACGGGTTTGCGATCCCGCTGCCGCCGGTGAAGCTGGATGCGTCCGCGGCCGAGTTGGTGGACCAGATCACCGCGCGGGAGAACGCCAAGGACGCGATCGCCGCGGACCAGGCCAGGCTGATGGTCGCTTTGGATCAGCGGATGCGGGCCGAGCGTGCCGCCGCTGGGGTTCGGGCCGAGCGGCGGGGCGAAGGGATCGCCAAACAGATTGGGTTGGCGAGGCGGGAGTCCCCGAACCAGGGCGCCGTCCTGTTGGGACGGGCGAAGGTTCTGGTGAACGAGATGCCGCACACGCTCAAAGCACTCGAGGCGGGCAAGCTGAATGAATGGCGGGCGGCAATCCTGGTCCGTGAAACCGACTGCCTGACCCCGGAGCATCGGGCCCGGGTGGATGAGGAACTGGCCGGGAACCCGGACCGCCTGCACGGGCTGGGCAACCGGCAGCTCGAGGCCGAAGCCCAACGCATCGCGTACCGGCTGGATGCGCCCGCGGTGGTGAAGCGGGCGGCGAAGGCCGAAGCAGACCGGCATGTTTCCTCCCGGCCGGAACCCGATGTGATGGTCTCGGTCCGGACGCTGCTGCCGGTAACTCAGGGGGTTGCGGTGATGGCTGCCCTGCATCAGGAAGCGGAGCGGCTGCGCAATGCCGGGGACCCCAGATCCCGGGGCCAGATGATGGCCGATACCGTGTTTGAACGCGTCACCGGCCGCACAACTGTCGACCCGGCCACCCTCGAAGTCCAGTTGGTGATGACGGACCGGGCGCTGCTGCAGGGCGAGAGTGAACCGGCCCGGCTGACCGGGTATGGCATCGTCCCGGCCCAGTACGCCCGGGACCTGATCCGTCTGCCGCAGGACCCACCGGAGGGGGCCGATGCCGATGCCGGTGGGAACCAAGCAGGCCAAAGCCCGTCAGGCGACAAACCGCCCGGCCCACCGGGCAGCGGCTTCGGGCACAAGGCCCCGCCGGCGGGGACCGAGCCGGGCTGGAAGACCGCCCGCGAGCAGGCCAGGCAGGTCAGGCTGCGGGACCTGAAAGTCGGCGGCGTGGAGGATGTGTGGATCCGGCGGCTGTACACAGCCCCGGGAACCGGGCAGCTGTTGGGCATGGACTCGAAGGCCCGGAAGTTCCCGGACGGGATCCGGCGGATGGTCATGGCCCGGGATGCGTTCTGCTCCGGCCTCTGGTGTGATGCACCGATCCGGCACATCGACCACATCGTCGCCTGGTCCGGGGGCGGACCCACCTCCCTGGCCAACGGGCAAGGGCTGTGTGAGCGCTGCAACCAGTCGAAAGAAGCCCACGGCTGGTCCGCGAAACCCGTCGACGGGCCCCGGCACAGCGTCGAGATGACCACTCCGACCGGCCACACCTACACCTCCACCGCACCGCCCCTGCCCGGCACCATCGTGAGCAGTCCGACGACGCTGCCCATTCCCGGCACTACGCCGAGCGGACCGACGGCAGCGGCAGTGGCTACGCCGCGTGGGGCGCAAGCCGTCAGGAGGGCGCGGTTCTTGGTGGAGGGTGCCCTCCGGCAAGCGGGCGCTGACGGTGGCCGCCTTGGCCGCAGTGCTGAGAGTGGCTGGGCGGTTGTCCGTATCCCGCGGGAAGAACTGATTCGCCCGGCAGCGTAACGGGAAAGAGCGCCGTAGGGACAACTAGAGCGGCGTGGGGACAACCAGAGCGGCTGGTTCCCATGCCGCTTCTGCGGAACCTATGCCAAGTGCTTGTCGGCGTAGACCTTCATGGCATCCCGTACGAAGCCGGCACCTTGCTCACCGCCGTAGTTGGCGCCGAACCGTGGGTCTGCCACGTACATTTCGCCCAAGCCGGTGAAATATCCGAAGGACACTTCCTGGCCGCCGTTGGCGCTGGCGAGCCAGTCGAACTGACGCTGTGCCAAGGCCTGAGCTTCATCGCTATTGGCAGCCAATCCGGTTTGGCCGGCGGCAATCCAATCTGCCATCAACTCCTTTGAGCGTTCCTTCCAGGACGTCCGCTCGGCGTCGGACATGCCGCGCCACCACTGGTCGCCTTTGGCGTAAGCGTCCTTTCCCCAGCGCTCTTCGACTTCCTCCTTGAATTGGGTGTGGTCGAATCCGTCGAACATTTCATTGGCCATGAGCTGTTCGCCCCTTTCCGTCTTGTCGATAGTGGTCTTGACGGAGGCGATCTGCTTTTCAAGCCGGTCGCGCTCCTGCAGGAGAAGTTCCAAATGCCCTCGTAGGGCGGCCGTGGTGTCCCGTGTGCCTTCCAGCACCTTGTTGATCTCAGGCAGCCCCAGTCCAAGCTGGCGCAGCAGGAGGATCCGCTGTAGCCGAACCAAGGCCTCGTCGTCGTAATAGCGGTAGCCATTGTGGCCGGTGCGGCTCGGCTCGAGCAGTCCGATGTCCTGGTAGTGCCGCAAGGTCCTGCTGGTAGTCCCGGCAGCCTTGGCGACTTCGTGAATCGAGTACGTTGTGACCAGCGGTTTCATGCCCATAGCAACCACTATGCAGCTTGACGACACGTCAAGGTCAAGGCACGTGGTGGTGGATTCAAGGGCGCACCGTGCGGTGAGCAGAAGCAGAAGCAGAAGCAGAAGCAGGCGGAGACAGGATCAGCCAGACGGGATAGCATCGGCACGTGCACGCAGACCGGCCGGCAGATTCTCCCCGCGGCAGCCGCGGCAGGGTGCGCCTGCCTGGCGGGAACGCTCCCGCCCCCACCCAACCCGAAGGCATCCAATTGCCGGTCCCGCTGGCACTGCTGCTGGCGCTGATCGCGGGCTCGGGGCTGGCCCTTCAAAGCCGGCTCAACAGCCAGCTGGGAATCGAGCTGCAGGACAGTGTAGGAGCAGCCTTGGTCAGCTTCGGCACGGGCCTCGCGGCGGTGGTGCTTTTTGCGTTCGTGCGGCCGAAGCTGCGGGCAAAATTGCGTGCCGTCCCCGGACTGCTGCGACGGCGGGTGTACCCGCGCTGGTACCTGCTGGCCGGCGTCGTCGGCGCTCTCTACGTGTTCGCACAGGCGGCAACGGTCGGGCCGATCGGCTTGTCCCTGTTCACCATAGCGATCGTGACCGGGCAGATGGCGTCCGGCCTGCTGATGGACCGGCTGGGCATCGGAGCCGGTCGGAAGATTGCGGTCAGCGGGGCCAGGATCACTGGTGCGGTGCTTGCCTTCCTGGCAGCGGTCCTTGCTGCCAGCGCCCATTTCGGGTCCTCGAAGGCGGTAGGCCCGCTGGTGTTGTTCATGCTGATCCCGCTGCTGTCAGGGCTGTTGCAGAGCGTGCAGCAGGGCGTCCTGGGCCAGATCGGTACGGCGCATGGCAGCCCGGTGATCTCCACGCTGCTGAACTTCGGAGTGGGCACGGTGGCCCTGCTGGCAGTCTGGGTAGTGCAGGCGGCGATCATCGGGCAGGCCGACCTGCTCACCGGGCAGTGGTGGCTGTATCTGGGCGGTCCGCTGGGCACCATGATCCTGGCAGCGGCCACCATCTGCGTGGCGAGCACCGGTGTGCTGCTGATGACGCTGACCGTGATCGGCGGACAGCTGGTGGGAGCGCTGGCCGTGGATATTTTCTGGCCGTCGGCGGGCAGCGTTGTTGGCCCGGAAACACTGCTGGGCATCGGGCTGACCGGCGCCGGACTGCTGATTGCTGCGCGAGCGGGCCAACCGCGGCGGGTCGGCCGGCCGCGCTCGGCCGGCTGAGCCGGAAACCGCCCCGCCGCCTCCTCAGCGGAAGGCGGGGAGGCCGGTGATTTTCTGGCCGAGGATCAGGGTGTGGACCTCGTCGGTGCCTTCGTAGGTGCGGACTGATTCGAGGTTGTTGGCGTGGCGCAGCGGTGAGTAGCCCAGGGTGATGCCGTTGCCGCCGAGGATGGTGCGGGCTTCACGGGTGATTTCGATGGCTTCGCGGCAGTTGTTGAGTTTGCCCACCGAGATCTGGTGCGGCTGGAGCTGGCCGGCGTCTTTGAGCCGGCCCAGGTGCAGGGCGAGCAGGAAGTCCTTGTTGATTTCCAGTGCCATGTTGACCAGTTTTTCCTGGGTGAGCTGGTAGCCGGCCAGCGGTTTGTCGAACTGCAGGCGTTCCTTGGAGTAGTCCAGGGCGGCTTGCCAGGCGTCGCGGGCGGCGCCCATCGCGCCCCAGATGATGCCGTAGCGGGCCTCGTTCAGGCACTCGAACGGCCCGCGCAGGCCCTTGGCGTTCGGCAGCAGCGCGTCGGCGGGCAGGCGGACGTCGGCGAGTTCAATGTCGCACTGGATGGAGGCGCGCATGGAGAGCTTGGGTTCGATCGGGGTGGCGGTGAAGCCGGCGGTGTCGGTGGGGACGATGAAGCCGCGCACGCCGTCGTCGGTTTGGGCCCAGATGATCGCGACCTTGGCCACCGAGGCCAGGCCGATCCAGCGTTTGGAGCCGTTGAGCACCCAGTCGGCGTCGGGGCCGGAGCCGTCGCGGCGGGCGAAGGTTTTCATGGTGGCGGGGTCGGAGCCGGCGGTGGGTTCGGTCAGGCCGAAGCAGCCGATGGCTTCGCCGGCGGCCATCTGCGGCAGCCACTGTTGTTTTTGTGTTTCGGAGCCGTGTTTGTGGATGGCGCTCATGGCCAGCGAGCCTTGGACGGAGACGAAGGTGCGCAGGCCAGAGTCGCCGGCTTCGAGTTCGGCGGCGGCCAGACCGTATTCGACGGCGGAACGGCCGGCGCAGCCGTAGCCGTCCAGGTGCATGCCGAGCAGGCCGAGTTTGGCCATCTCGGGCACGATCTCCAGCGGGAACACGGCGTTCTCGTACCAGCCGGCGATGTTCGGCCTGATCGCGCTGTCCACAAAGGAACGCACGTCGTTGCGCAGTGTGAGCTCGGCATCACTCAGCAGCGAGTCTAGATTGATCAGATCGGCTTCGGCGGACAAGTGGAGCCCCTTCGCTCGGAACAAGGTTTCCGGCTCGATGGCAGCCGGTTGCTCCCACGATAACCTCTGGCAGGAATCCGGCGCGGTTGCGGCGCTACCATGGGCCAATGGACGACGGCGGTGCCTCCTTCGGCCAGATGCGCCCGGTTGGCGGAACGGATCCGGAAGGCCGGGCGGCGCTAACCATCCTGCAGATGCTGCAGGACGTGGAACCGTGGCTGGGGCGGGGCGAGGCCGCCGTGGAGCCGGGGTCCCCGCTGGCACAGCTGGACGAACAATTCACCGCGGCCCAGAGCGTGAGCAGCCTGCTCCGCCAGTCCTTGGCAGCCGCCACCGACAATGTGCTGGCCCTGCGCCGGCTGTTGTTCGAGGAACATGGCGGGCACGGGCCGGCGGAATACCGGTTGCAGACGCACGCGCCGTACTCGTTGGTGCGGACGGTCATCGAATGCACGTCCACAGTGTTGTGGGCGCTTCTGCCGTCCGAGGGCCCCGAGCGGGCCCGGCGCAGTCTGGTGCTCATTGCCCGGGATGTGTTCAACGCGGCGTCGTTCTGGGATGCCTATCTGGCGGACTTCCGGCCGGAACGGCATGCCCGGGCGATGGAATACTTCAACGGGCTGCGCCGCACGGTCAACGAGGTGGCGGAGTCGCTGGAGTTGCCGCCGATTTTCGCCAGAAAGGCCGACAATTCCTGGGGCTATGCCACCAAAAACCGTACCCAGACCTCCATCCTGAAGGACCTGCGGACCGAGGACCTGCCCCCGTCGTTAATGTATGTCTGGCAGTTCTGCAGCGGTCACTCGCACGGACTGGAATGGGCGGCGGTCGGGGGAGCGCGTTATCCGGATCCGTTCAGCGAATCCGGCACCTCGCCATTCCGTGCGGGGAGCATGGAGCAACTGCGGCAGATGTGCGACGTGTCGCTGGGCCTGGTGCCGCGGGCCTGGGACGTCTTCGACACCCAGCGCCGCGTGTGGCCGGTGCTGTAGGAAGGTGTGAATCAGCGGTAGGCGCGGTGCAGGTTCTCCTTGCTGGAGACGCCGGTTGGGCGCTCCGAGATCCACGGGCCGGTGCCCTCCGAAGGATCCAGGACGCCGGCTTCGAACCAGATGTAGTCGCCGGCCAGCACGCGAGAGGCCAGTTTGCCGTCGCTGGCGTCCGAATTGCGCCACAGTTCGCCGAAGAGCTGGTGGATCCGCTCCCTGGACTGGAGGCAAAAGGCATCAGCCAGCTGGTACGCTGCCTTGCCTTGTGCCTGGTCCTGGCCGCGCAGCATCTCGGCATGGCTGCAGCTGGCGGCCATGGCGAAGAGCTCGGCGCCGATATCCACGATCCGGCCCAGGAACGCCTGCCGCTTCTCCAGCCCCGCCTGCCATCGGCCCATGCCGAGGAAGGTCTGCCGGGCCAGCCGGCGGGAAGAGCGCTCGATGTAGCGCAGGTGCTTGGCCAGCAGGCCGAAGTCTTTATAAGCCGTGGGGTTCATGCCTTGGCCGGCGAGCAGTTGAGGCAGCCATTTGGCGTAGAAACCGCTGGCGCCCATGGCCGCTTTTGCCTTGGCTTGGAGATCGGCGTCGGCCGAGGCCAAGTCTCCGGCGGCGGACAAGTGCGCATCCACTGCCTCGCGGGCAATCAGCAGATGCATGATTTCGGTGGAGCCTTCGAAAATCCGGTTGATCCGCAGGTCGCGCAGCAGTTGCTCGGCCGGCACGGCGCGTTCACCGCGGGCAGCCAGCGAATCGGCGGTCTCAAAACCGCGGCCGCCGCGGATCTGGACCAATTCGTCGGCAATTTTGTAAGCGAATTCGCTGGACCAGAGCTTGGCCAGCGCTGCCTCAATCCGGACGTCCTTCATGCCGGCGTCGGCAAGTCCGGCAGACAGTTCGAAGACGGCGTTGAGAGCGAACGAGCCGGCGGCGATGAAGGCGATCTTCTTGCTGACTGCCTCATGCTTGCCGACGGGCTTGCCCCATTGCACGCGGGCGTTGGACCATTCCCGGGCGATCTTCAGCGACCATTTGCCGCCGGCCGCGCACAGTGCGGGGATGGAGAGGCGGCCGGTATTCAGCGTGGTCAAAGCGATTTTCAGGCCCTGGCCTTCGCGGCCCAGCCGGTTGGCCGCGGGGACACGGACGTTGTCGAACCGGGTGACGCCGTTCTCGATGCCCTTGAGGCCCATGAAGGCGTTGCGGTTTTCCACCGTGATGCCGGGGGAGTCGGCTTCCACCACGAACGCCGAGATGCCGCCGTGCTGGCCGTCATGCTCCGGGACCTTGGCCATCACCACCACCAGTTCCGCAATCACGCCGTTGGTGGTCCAAAGTTTGCTGCCGTTGAGCAGGTAAGCCTCGCCGTCCTCGGTGGGAGTGGCGGTGGTGCCGAGCCGCGCCGGGTCGGAGCCGACGTCGGGTTCGGTCAGCAGGAAGGCGGTCACGGCGCCGGCCGCGCAGCGGGGCAGGTACTCGCGCTTTTGCTCCTCGGTGCCGAACACCTTGACCGGCTCGGGAACGCCGATGGACTGGTGGGCCGAGAGCAGCGCCCCGAGCGAAGGATGGACGGATCCGAGCAGCATCAGGGCGCGGCCGTAATAAAGGAGTGACAGCCCCAGGCCGCCATATTCGACCGGGATCTTCATGCCGAAGGTGCCCAGTTTGGCCAAACCGGCGATGTATTCGTCCGGGATCTTCGCGTCGCGTTCTATCCGGCCGCCGTCCATGCTGCGGGCGTACTCCTCCAGCGTCGCCAGGAACGACTCGCCGGCCTCACGCTCGGACGGGGTCGGCAGCGGATACGGGTGGATCAGGTCGAGATCGAACCGGCCCATGTAGAGCCCCTTGGCGAAGCTCGGCCGGGTCCATTCCGTTTCACGCGACGCTTCGGCGAGTTCGCGGGCGTCCCGTTCGCTGGTCTCCGCCGGGCCGGCCGTGCCTGCCTCTGCCGGCAACGGTCCGGCGGCGGCGTCCTGGGCAGCACTGGCTTTTTTCTGATCGGTCTCGGCGCTCATGGCAGTCCCCTTCGACGCGGGCCTGCCGGGCTTCAGGCCCTGTGCTGTCCCCTCATGTTACTTCCCGGTAGCTCTTTTGCCGAGGGTCTTTTTCGGCTTGGGGGAATATCCCGGATTACCTGAAGCTTCAACTAATGGAACACTGCACGCGACCCCGGGAGCACTCATGGACTTCGGCATCTTCACCTTCGGCGAACTGACACACGGCCCGGACGGTGGGGCGTTGTCGCCCCGGCAGCGGCTGGAGGAGCTGGTCCAGCTGGCGAAGATTGCCGATCAGGCGGGCATCTCCTTCCTGGGTCTCGGTGAACACCACCGCAAGGACTTCGCCATCTCGGCCCCCGAAGTGGTGCTGGCCGCCATCGCCCGCGAGACCACCTCGCTGCGCCTGGCCACCGCCGTCACGGTGCTGTCCACCCAGGACCCGGTGCGGCTGTTCGAACAGTTCGCCACGCTGGACCTGCTCTCCGGTGGCCGGGCGGAAATCATCGCCGGCCGCGGGGCCTTCACCGAGTCCTATCCGCTGTTCGGCTACGACACTGCCGATTACGACGGCCTGTTCGAAGAGAAGCTGCAATTGCTGCTGGCCGCCCGCGAGCAGGAGAGCCTGAGCTGGAACGGAACGCACCACCACAGCATCCGCGGCATGGATGTGGCGCCGCGGCCGCTGCAGGAGAAGCTGCCGGTCTGGGTAGGCGTGGGCGGCACGCCCTCCTCCTTCGAGCGGGCCGGCCGACTGGGCCTGCCGCTGTACTTGGCGCTGCTCTCCGGGCCCCAGCACTTCACCCGGCACATTGAGTACTACCGCGAATCCGCCGCCGCGCACGGGCACGACCCGGCCACGCTGCCGGTGGGCACGGGCGGCCACTTCTTCGTGGCACCCACCTCCCAACAGGCGCGCGACACGTTCTACCCGTACTACCGCTCCTACTTCGAGCAGAACATGCCGCGGCCGGCCGGGCATTTCCCGCGCGAGACCTTCGAGGCGTGGGCCGGCCCGGGCGGTGGACTCTTGGCCGGCAGCCCGCAGGAAGTGATTGACAAGATCATGGAGCAGTACCAGTTGTTCGGCCACGACCGCTACATGGCGCAGGTGGGCCTGGGCGGACTCCCGTTCGCGGACACCGCCCGTTCCATCGAACTGCTCGCCACCGAAGTCATGCCGGTGGTCCAGCGCGAAACCCATCCGGCCAAACGCCCCTAGCTGTTCTCTGCGGCCTCAACATGCCGCAGGATCGCCTCGGCGCAGGCGCCCGGCCGCTCCCAATGCACCATGTGCCCGGCATCCGGCACTGAGGTGTGCCGCCAAGTCGGGTGCCCGGCCAGGAAATCCGCGACGGCGGCGACCGGCCGGGTGGGATCCCGCGTGCCGGTTACCACCAGAGTGGGGGCCGAGACCAGCTGCGCCACCTCCGGTGCCGCGCCGGTCACTCCGGCCCGCAGGCTGCGGCGGACGACGGCGGGGTCCCGCCTCAAGGCGGCCAGGAACGTTTCGCGGTCGTCGCCTTGCGGCTCGGTGCCGCCCCGAAACCACCCGCCCAGCAGTTCCTCGCCGGCTGCCAGGTCTGCTGCCGGGTCGGACGATCCGCCGCCGAACAGCCGGGTCAGCTTATCGACGGTTGCTGCCGACGGTGCCACCGGAACCATCCCCATCAAGGTGAGCGACGCCGTCGTGCGCGGGAAGCGTGCCGCGATGGTGGCAGCAATGCTGCCGCCCAGCGAGTGCCCCACCCAGTGCGCGGGTCCGCCGCCGAACTGTTCGGCCAGGGCGGTGGCGGCGTTCTCCACCGTCCAGTCGAAGTCCGCGCGAGGGTCGCTGCCGTAGCCGGGCAGGTCAGCGGCCACCACCGTGCGGCCGCCGGCGGAGAGCCGGTCCGCCAGCGGTCTCCAGTAAGCGGCGGAGCAGGCCCAGCCGTGGAGCAGGACGATGGGGTGTGGCATGACTTGATTATGCACGGGCCGGCGCGCGGCCGAGGTGGAACAGGCAGGCGCCGCCGAGACGGCCTACGGGCCGGCAAATAGGGCACCAAAGCGTTTCTTAATCTGCGGAAGCATAGGCTAGCCTTACCTGAGTTGCTTAGTTTCGGCTCAAAGGGGGGTGCGCATGCCAGCTGATCTGGCGGCAGCAGCGGCTTCCCAGCAGCAGCGACCCGGTGGCTCCACCGGCCTCGCGCCAGGCGCCCGTGCACCCAGCACCCGCACCCCCGCCAGCAGGATCAGAAGCGGGCGGCAGGCTTCGTCTCCCGGTGCCGGACGGCGGAATACCCGCAGGATGCTGGTCGGCATTCCGGCCGCTCTGGTGGTGCTGGCCGTGGTCTGCTTTGCCTCGCTGGCACTGGGCGCCCGTCCGATTAGCCTGGAGACCTTCGTCCAGGCCTTCACCGGCTTCGACCCCTCCAACGGGGACCACGCCGTGGTCCATTCACGCATCCCGCGCACCGTCACCGGCCTGCTAGTGGGCGCTGCCCTGGGTGTGGCCGGTGCCGCGATGCAGGGCGTGGCGCGCAACCCGCTGGCGGATCCGGGCATCCTGGGCGTGAATGCCGGTGCCGCGCTCGCGGTGGTTGCCGGCATCTTCCTGTTCGGCGTCACCCAACTGTCCGGCTACATCTGGTTCGCCTTCGCCGGCGCCGCGCTCGCCGCCGTGCTGGTCTACGGCGTCGCCAGCATGGGCCGGGAAGGTGCCACCCCGGTCAAGCTGGCGCTGGCCGGTGCGGCGCTGTCGGCCGGGCTGAGCTCGCTGATGTTTTCCGTGCTGGTCACCAACCAGGACACCCTTGAGGGTTTCCGGTACTGGCAGGTGGGATCCGTCTCCGGCCGCGGCTGGGACCTGATCGGCCAGGTAGCCCCGTTCATTGCCGTGGGCTTGGTGCTGACGCTGTTCACCGGGCGGCTCCTGAATAATCTCTCGCTGGGCGACGACGTGGCCCGCGGCCTCGGCCAAAAGGTGGCATTGTCCCGCGCGGTCACTGCGCTCGGCGTGGTAATCCTCTGCGGCGCCGCCACCGCCATTGCCGGCCCCATCGCCTTTGTTGGCCTGGTCATCCCGCACATGGTGCGAGCACTGACCGGCCCCGACTACCGCTGGATTCTGCCCTACTCCATGCTGCTGGCGCCCGTGCTGCTGGTGACGGCCGACGTGGTGGGCCGGTTCGTGGCGCCGCCGGGCGAGATTGAGGCCGGCATCACCACCGCCGTCATCGGCGCACCCGTGTTCATCTGGCTGGTCCGGCGGCGGAAGGCGGCCGGCCTGTGAGCAAGCTGGACCTTCCGCGCGCAGACCGCGCAGGGCAGGGTGTATCGTCGAGGGCACCCTCCATGGACGGTGCCCTCGACGAAATACCCCGCCCTCGCGAGGACGGCGGTCGGCGGACGGTGCCAAACAGGGCGGGCCGCTCCCGCCGGCGCCGGGCGGTCCTCGGCACCCTGGCGGGCACCGTCGTCGTACTGTTCTTTGTCACCGTGCTGCTGGGCAGCTACACGGTGACCGTCCCGGATTTCTTCCGGCTGCTGGCCGGCGAGCAGATTCCCGGCGCCAGCTTCATTGTGATGGAGCACAAGCTGCCGCGGGCCGTGATTGGGCTGCTGGTGGGGCTGGCTTTCGGTTTGTCCGGCAGCATTTTCCAGACCATGCTGCGCAATCCGCTGGCCAGCCCGGACATCATCGGCATCAGCTACGGCGCCAGCGCCTCCGCAGTGACGGCTATCGTCGTGTTCGGTGCGGCCGGCCTTGCCGTCTCGGCCGCCGCGATGGCCGGTGCGCTGGTGGTGGCCGTGGGGATCTACGCGATGTCCTACCGGTCCGCCACCGTCTCCGGCGCTGCCGGTTCGCGGCTGATCCTGGTGGGCATTGGCTTCGCGGCCGTGCTGCAAGCCGTAGTCAGCTACCTGCTGACCCGCACGGATATCCGCACCGCGCAGGGCGCACTGGTCTGGTTGAACGGCTCGCTGAACTCCAGCAACTGGGACCGCGCCGTGGTGCTGGTGGCCGGACTGGCCGTGCTGGTGATGGCGGTGGCGCTGCTGGCGCGCAGCCTGCGCGGCCTGGAAATGGGCGACGACACCGCGGCGGCGCTGGGCGTCCGCGTGGCCCCGGCCCGGCTGGGCCTGCTGGTGGTGGCGGTGCTGCTGGCCGCCGTCGCCACCGCCGCGGCGGGGCCGGTGGCATTTATCGCGTTCCTGTCCGGTCCGATCGCCCGCCGGTTGCTGGGCGGTGCGGCATCGCTACCGGCGGCGGCGCTGGTGGGCGCCGTGATCGCGCTGGCCGCCGATTTTGCCGCGGCCAACCTCATTCCGATGTATCTGACCAGCGGCACGACGCTGCCGGTGGGAGTGGTGACCGGTGCGCTGGGCGCGCCATTCCTGCTCTGGCTGCTGGTCAGCACCAACCGCCGAGGCCAAGGAGGCTAAGTGCGTACGCTCGAATCCCGAAATCTCACGCTGGCGTACGACCAGCGCACGGTGGTGCAGGACCTGACCATCCGGCTGCCCGAGGGCAAAGTGACGATCATTGTTGGGGCCAACGCCTGCGGCAAGTCCACGCTGCTGCGCGGGTTGGCTCGGCTGCTGAAGCCGGCCGGTGGATCGGTGTTGCTGGACGGGAAGGACATCCACCGGCAGTCCACCCGCGAGGTGGCCAAGGTGCTGGGCCTGCTGCCGCAGAGCCCGGCCGCGCCAGAGGGAATCACGGTGGCGGAACTGGTGGGCCGGGGCCGGTATCCGCACCAGGGTTGGTTCCGGCAGTGGACACGGCAGGACGACGACGCCGTGAACGCGGCTTTGGCGGCGACCGACACCTTGGAACTGGGCGAGCGGAATGTGGACGAACTCTCCGGCGGGCAGCGGCAGCGGGTCTGGATTGCGATGGCGCTGGCGCAGCAGACCGACGTGCTGCTGCTGGACGAGCCGACCACCTTCCTGGACGTGTCGCACCAGGTGGAAGTGCTGGACCTGATCACCGACCTGAACCGGCGCCGCGGCACCTCGGTGGCCATTGTGCTGCACGACCTGAATCTGGCCGCCCGCTACGCCGACCACCTGGTGGCGATGAAGTCCGGCCAGGTGGTGGCCGAGGGCGCGCCTGCCCGGGTGGTCACGGCGGAGTTGGTGCACGCGGTGTTCGGGCTGGAGTCACGGGTGATCCAGGATCCGGTCTCCGGCACGCCGATGGTGGTCCCGGTGGGAAGGCACCACTGCGAGGCCCCGGCCGCCCCCGCGGTCAAGGAGTCCGCGGCATGAGCGCACGGACCCGCCTGTGCGCAACCGCCCGCACTCGCACGGACAAATGACTATTCAGCAGCCGCCCTTCCCAGAGCTGAAACGGGCGCCTGCTGAATAGTCGATGAAACAGAAACGGAGAACGGAGCACGATGACTGCTGTAGCAACTGAAACGTCCGCGGTGGTGCCGGTGCTGGCCTTCGGCGTTGCCGTCAGCCGGGTGGAGGAGCTCTCGCCGAGCTACCGGCGCATCACGTTCTCCGGCGAATCGCTGCGGCGCTTCGGGGTGGACGGGCCGACGCTGGACCTGCGCATCAAGGTGATGATCCCGTCGCTCGGCGCGGATGGCCGACGGCTCCCGTTGCCTCCGTTTGGGGTCTCGACAAGCTCGACCAACGGGGCGGGCTCGACCAACGGGGTGGGCTCGACCAACGGGGTGGGCTCGATCAACGGGGTGGGCTCGATCGACGGCGTGGGCTCGATCGACGGCGTGCCGGGGAGTGGGACCAACACGGACACGGCGGTGGAACTGGGCGGCGGCTGGTACCAGCAATGGCTGGCGATGGACCCGGCCGAACGCGGTTCAATGCGCACCTACACGGTCCGGGAGTTCCGTCCGGCGGCCGGCAACCTCGGTGCCGAACTGGACGTTGACTTCGTGCTGCATTTCGATCCCGAGGGCAACGGCGGGCCGGCATCGTGCTGGGCGGCGGCCGCCGTCCCGGGCGACGAAGTCACCATCATTGGCCCGAACGTCGAGGCCGCCAAGTGCGCGACGGCGAAAGCCTACGGCGGCATCGAGTGGCGTCCCGGACTGGCCTCCCACGTGCTGCTGGCCGGCGACGAAACCGCGTTGCCGGCCATCGCGGCCATCCTGGAAAGCCTCCCGGAGGACATGACCGGCAACGCCGTGCTCGAGGTGCCCGACCCTGCAGACTTCCAGGACATCCGTTCGGCCGCAGACGTGCAGATTGCCTGGCTGGCGCGAGGCGACCGTCCGCACGGCGAGCTGCTGGACGAGGCGGTACGCACCGCCGTCGTTGTTCCCGGGGCAGGGCTGGCCCCGGTGGCGGGGGAGGACCCTGAGGAGGTGGATGTGGACCAGTCGATCCTGTGGGAGACCACCACCGGTTCCACCCGGCCGTTCTACGCCTGGATAGCCGGTGAGGCGGCGGTGATCCGCGAGCTCCGGCGCTACCTGGTCCGGGACGTGGGCGTGGACCGCAAGCAGGTGGCCTTCATGGGGTACTGGCGGGCCGGTAAAGCCGAGCTGTAGCGGTTGCCATTAGCCTGTCCCTAGCGGGCCGCTGCTCCGGCGGCCGGGACAAGGAGTTGGTGTGGCGATTGTCAACGGCGAAGTGTCTTTTTGGTATGCCAACGGCGGGCTGCCCGAACCCGGCCCGGCACTGACGGAGAGCACGACGGCGGACGTCGCCGTGGTCGGCGCGGGTTACACCGGGCTGTGGACGGCCTACTACCTGAAGCAGGCGCGGCCGGATCTTGACGTGGTGGTGCTGGAGAGCCGCTTCGCCGGCTTCGGGGCGTCGGGTCGCAACGGCGGCTGGCTGACCAACAGCATGACCGGAGGGCGCGACGGCTACGCCACCAGCCATGGCCGCGAGCTGACCGGCCGGTTCCAGACACTGCTGAACCAGACCGTGGACGAGGTCATCCGGGTGGCCGCCGCCGAAGGCATCGACGCGGACATGTACAAGGGCGGCGAACTGATCGTGGCCCGGAATGCGGCGCAGCTTCAGCGGCTGCAGGAGTGGGCGGCGGCCGAGTCGGTCTGGCCGGAGACCGGCGCCCTGCTGCTGGATGGGACGGAGACCAACCGGCGGATCCGGGTCGAGCGGGCAGTCGGTTCGCTGTTCCAGCCGCACTGCGCGCGGATCCAGCCGGCCAAGCTGGTCCGCGGGCTGGCCGACGCCGTCCGGCGGATGGGGGTGCGGCTGTACGAAGGAACCACCGTCACCGAGCTCCTGCCCGGACAGGCCCGCACCGCCCGCGGGACCGTCCACGCGCGGTACATCCTGCGCGCCACCGAAGGGTTCACCGCGGGGCTGAAATCGGCGCACCGGGACTGGCTGCCGATGAACTCGTCGCTGATTGTCACCGAACCGCTGCCGGAGGACGTCTGGGCGGAGATCGGCTGGGAACAGGCAGAAGCCCTGGGCGATATGGCCCACGCCTACATGTACGCCCAGCGCACCGCGGACGGACGGATTGCGCTCGGCGGCCGGGGTGTGCCCTATCGGTACGGCTCCGCCCTGGACACGGACGGCGCCACGCAGCCGCAAACCGTCGCGCAGCTGGCCGCTATCCTGCATTCGATGTTCCCGGCCACCCGTTCCGCCCGCCTTGAGCATGCCTGGTCCGGCGTGCTGGGCGTCCCACGCGACTGGAAGGCCACGGTCGGCCTGGACCCGCAGACCGGGCTGGGCTGGGCCGGCGGCTACGTGGGCACCGGCGTCGCCGCCACCAACCTGGCCGCCCGCACCCTGCGCGACCTCATCGTCGATCCGGACAGCGAACTGACGCGGATGCCGTGGGTCAACCGGAAGGTGCGCCGCTGGGAGGTGGAACCGCTGCGCTGGATCGCCGTCCAGGCCATGTATGCCGCCTACCACGCGGCCGACCGCGCCGAGGACGGCCGGCTGGAATCCACCTCGCTGATTGCCCGGGTGGCGGATAAAGTTTCCGGGCGCGGCTGACCCCGCCGCTGCCATACTGAATCCATGGACGTTGACGGACAGGTGGAGCCGGACGGGTTCTGGGCCATGGTGGCCGAAGGTGAACAGCGCATCCGGGAGACCTTCCCCGAGCTGCCCTGTTTCGCCCTCGCCCAGTGGAACGGTCCCGTCATGGTGGGGGAATGGATTGAAGATAACGGCCCGCACGGGCTGCTGCATGGCGATCCGGGACTGGGCCTGCCCCATGCCCAGGTCCTGACCACAGTGCACGGCGTGAACCAGAGCATCCGAACCATGCGGCTGGGGGCGGGACCGATGGTGCCGGACAAGGACTCGTTCCGGCAGAAACTCAACGAGCTGGAGCTCCAGGAACCGAGGATGGTGGGCATCGCCGTCGACGGCGACGAGGTGGAGTTTGCGCTCTGGCAGGAAGGCGGCAAATGGTGGGCCGGCGCCGAGCGTGACGGCTACGGCATCATGATCGAGGCGGCCGGGCTCGACCCGGATCAGGTGGCGCTGCAGAGAGTGGACAACATCGAACCGTATTTGGACGCGCGGCGCGTCTGGCTGCGGCAGGTCCGCGGCGAAGTTTAACAACGACGGCGGGTGGCCGGCTGTGAACCGGCCACCCGCCGCCTTCTCGTCCAGGGTCCCGGTGATCGACCAAGGCCCGGTGATCGACCAAGGCCGCTCGCGGCCGCGTGGAAATCCGGCCGCGTGGAGATCCGGCCGCGTGGAGATCCCGCCCCTTGGGGGTCAAGGGGATCGCTGGTCAGAGGTGGTTCATGCCCTCCACCAGCACAGAGCGCAGGATCTGCTCAATCTGGTCGAACTCGCGCTGGCCCACGGTCAGCGGTGGTGCCAGTTGGACCACGGGGTCTCCGCGGTCGTCGGCGCGGCAGTACAGGCCGGCGTCGAACAGCGCGTTGGACAGGTAGCCGCGCAGCAGGTGCTCAGATTCTTCGTCGTTGAACGTTTCCTTGGTGGCCTTGTCCTTGACCAGTTCGATTCCGTAGAAGTAGCCCTCGCCCCGGACATCGCCGACGATCGGCAGGTCCAGCAGCTTCTCCAAGGTCTTGCGGAAGGCCGGGGCGTTCTCCTTGACGTGGTTGTTGAGGCCCTCGCGCTCGAAGATGTTCAGGTTGGCCATCGCGACGGCGGCGGAGACCGGGTGCCCGCCGAAGGTGTAGCCGTGGTAGAACGTGGTGTCGCCGTGCTTGAACGGTTCGAACAGCCGGTCGGAAGCGATCATCGCGCCGATCGGGGAGTACCCGCTGGTCATCCCCTTGGCGCAGGTGATCATGTCCGGCACGTAGTCGAAATCGGTGGAGGCGAACATGGAACCGATCCGGCCGAACGCGCAGATGACCTCGTCGGACACCAGCAGGACGTCGTACTCATCGCAGATTTCGCGCACCCGCTCGAAGTAGCCGGGCGGCGGCGGGAAGCAGCCGCCGGAGTTCTGCACGGGTTCCAGGAACACTGCGGCCACGGTGTCCGGACCCTCGAACTCGATGGCTTCGCCGATCCGGTCGGCAGCCCAACGGCCGAACGCCTTCGGGTCTTCCAGTCCCGCCGGTGCGCGGTACTGATTGGTATTGGGAACGCGGAAGGCGCCGGGGACCAGCGGTTCGAACGGCGCCTTCATGTCCGGGATGCCGGTGATGGAGAGCGCGCCCTGCGGAGTGCCGTGGTAGGCGACGGCGCGGGAGATCACCTTGGTCTTGTTGGGTTTGCCCTGCAGCTTGAAGTACTGCTTGGCCAGCTTCCACGCCGACTCCACCGCTTCGCCGCCGCCGGTGGTGAAGAAGACACGGTTCAGGTCTCCCGGGGCATGGTGGGCAAGGCGCTCGGCCAGTTCGATGGCGGCCGGGTGGGCGTAGGACCACAGCGGCATGAAGGCCAGTTCCTTGGCCTGGCGGGCGGCAGCCTGGGCCAGTTCTTCGCGGCCGTGGCCCACCTGCACCACGAAGAGCCCGGCGAGGCCGTCAATGTACTCGCGGCCCTGGTCGTCGTAGATGAGGTGGCCTTCGCCGCGGGTGATCACCGGGACGTTGCCGCCGGCGGCCAGCGGCGAATGCCGGGCCATGTGCATCCACAGATGGTCGCGGGCAGCCTGCTGGCGGTCCGTTCCCATCGGCGTGGTGTACGTCCGGCGCATCGAGGCGTCGGTGGTGGTCCCGGCCGGTGTGCCTTGGCCCGGAATGCTGGTGCTTGGCGATGCGGATGTTTGTGTCATCGGGTTCCCCAGTTGTATTCCTGCTTGCGCAGCGAGAGGTACATGAATGTTTCAGTGCTCAGGACGCCGGGAATGCCGCGGATCTGGTTGACCAGCCGCAGCAAATCCTGGTCGTTTTCGCAAATGACTTCGGCCAGAATGTCGAAGGACCCGGCGGTGACCAGGCAGTAGTCCACCTGGTCCAGTGCGGCGATCTTGTCCGACACCTCCAGCAGGTCGGCGGCGGTCTTGATGCCCAGCATGGCCTGCCGGGCGAAGCCCAACTGCAGCGGGTTGGTCACCGCAACGATCTGCACGATGCCGGCATCGGTCAGCTTCTGCACACGCTGCCGCACCGCCGCTTCGGAGAGGCCAATGGCCTTTCCGATGGCAGCGTAGGAGCGACGGCCGTCCTCCTGCAATTGTTCGATGATGGCTTTGGAGACCTCGTCAACCGCAGCGCTGTGGGAGTTGCCGTTGTGGCCGTGCCCGGCACCGGGGAGCAAGGTCAAGCGTATCCACCTCCTGTGAAACAGATCTCCGCCATCGGCGGGATTGATTGCTATTGAATCCGTTGTCTGCGGCTTGCGCAAGTAGTGGATTCGAAAAAATATGCAGCTACAGCTATCGAAATACGAACTTCTTGCGGCTACTATCTGATGTGAAGCGGATCACAGGCCTTTTCTGCTGCAGGCGGTCCGGTCCAGCGATGCATACTTCGCGGGTGCATCGGGCAGGGTCGGAGCAATCGCAAACCAAGGGGCGTGATCCGCTTCGGATTCCGTCGCGTAACCAAAAATTTACAACTGAAACTATTGTCGGGCCCTCCGGTGTCTGGGAGTATCAACGCACCGAGGTCCACTCCGACGACTGGGGAGCATCAGATGCCGAGACGACTACCTGAAGACCCACGCCTGCGCAGCCTCATCGCCGCGCAGATGTCCCGCCGCAACGTACTCATGGGTGCCGGAGGACTCACCTTGGCAGGGCTGCTGGCCGCCTGCGGCACCGGCGGCACCGGCAGCTCATCGAATACCAGCGCAGCGGGCGGACTGACGCCGGCGGAAGACCTCTCGGACCAGGAAAAGACAGTCAACTGGGCCAACTGGACCCTGTACCTGGACTACGACGATTCCAACCAGACGTATCCGTCCCTCGAGGCCTTCAGCCAGAAGAGCGGCATCAAGGCGTCGTATTCCGAGGACATTGATGGCAATGACACCTACTTCGGCAAGGTCCAGGGCCAACTGGCCGCCGGACAGGACATCGGACAGGACATCATCACGCTGACCGACTGGATGGCCGCGCGCCTGATCCGGCTGGGTTATACGCAGGAACTGGACCACGCAAACATCCCCAACATGGCCAAGCTGCTGAAGCCCCTGCAGGATGTGGACTTCGATCCCGGCCGGAAGAATTCGCTGACCTGGCAGTCCGGCTACGCAGGCATCGCCTGGAACAAGGAAGCCGTGCCGGGCGGGCTGAAGACGGTAGCCGACTTGTGGAAGCCGGAGTTGAAGGGCCGCGTGGAGGTGCTGGACGAAATGCGCGACACGATGGGCCTGCTCATGATGGAGAACGGCGTGGACATCTCCGGCTCCTGGGGCGCGAACGAGTACGACGCCGCGCTGGAAGTGCTGCAGAAGCAGATTTCCAGCGGCCAGATCCGGCAGGTCAAGGGCAACTCCTACAAGGAAGACCTGATTTCCGGCGATGCCCTCGCAGTGATCTGCTGGTCCGGCGACATCACCCAGTTGAACTTCGAGGAAGGCGACAAGTGGGAGTTCGCCATTCCGGAAGCCGGCGGCACCCTGTGGTCGGACAATCTGATGGTGCCGATCGGATCGCCGCATAAGAAGAATGCCGAAGCCTTGATGGACTACTACTACGATCCGGTGAACGCAGCGACCGTCGCCGCCTACGTCAACTTCATCTGCCCGGTGGAGGGTGCCAAGGAGGCCATGGAGAAGATCGATCCGGAACTCGTGGACAATCCGCTGATCTTCCCATCCGAGGAGGACCTGGCCCGGGTCAGCGTGTTCCGCAGCCTGGAAGCCGATGAAGAAACCGACTTCAGCGACCGGTTCCAGCAGACGATTGGCAACTGATGACTCAAGCACCCCTGCAGACTGAGAATGCCAACGCCGTCGGCGAGGAGAGCGGAGCGGACCTGGTGCTGGGAGCCATCACCAAGCGGTTCGGCGATTTCGTCGCGGTGGAGGATCTTGACCTGACCATCCCGGCAGGGAAGTTTTTTGCCCTGCTGGGGCCCTCCGGTTGCGGGAAGACCACCACGCTTCGGATGGTGGCCGGTCTGGAACAGCCCACTTCCGGGACCATCAGCATTGGCGGCAAGGACATCAGCGGGTCCGGCGCCCATCAGCGGCCGGTCAACACGGTATTCCAGAACTATGCACTGTTCCCGCACATGAGCGTGCTGGACAACGTGTCCTTCGGGCTCCGGCGGCGCAAGGTCCGCGATGCCCGGTCACAAGCGGAGGCGGCGCTGGAGTTGGTCGAGCTGTCGCACCTGGCCACACGCCGGCCGGCCCAGCTCTCCGGCGGACAGCAGCAGCGGGTGGCCTTGGCGCGCGCGATCGTCAACCACCCGGCCGTGCTGTTGCTGGATGAGCCGCTGGGTGCCCTCGACATGAAGCTGCGCCGGCAGATGCAGGTGGAACTGAAGAAGATCCAGACCGAGGTCGGCCTGACCTTTGTGCACGTCACGCACGACCAAGAGGAAGCCATGACCATGGCGGACACCGTGGCCGTCATGAATGCCGGCAAGGTGGAGCAGATGGGTGCCCCGCGCGAACTGTACGAACTGCCGCGCACCGTCTTCGTGGCGAACTTCCTTGGCAAGTCCAATCTGGTCGCCGGCGAGATTGTGGAGGACCGCGGCGACGCCGTCGTCGTCAATGCCAACGGGAACAAACTGGCCGTGCTCAAGGAGCGCTCCACCGTGCACCAGGGCAAGGCCCTGATCGGCATCCGGCCGGAAAAGCTGAGGATGATGTGGCCGCAGGACGCACCGGCCGATGCGGCCAACGTCCTGCACGGCACGGTGCTGGACACCTCGTTCACCGGGGTCAGCACCGATTACCTGGTGGAGGTGCCGGGAATCGGCACCGTGGGCGTCTTCAGCCAGAACCACGGCCAGCAGTTGGCCCAGCCGGGCGATGGCGTGGTGCTCAGTTGGGACACCGAGCATGCCTTCGGCCTGGACGGCGCCGATGACGCGCAGTACGGGGCGCCTGAGGTTGACGACTGATGAGCGTCCAGGCCACGGAGGAGGCGACACCGGCGCCGGACCAGCGGCGCGGAGGCAGCGGACCCGGCAGCGGTGAGCTCAAGGCGGAGCGCCGCCGGGGGAGGATGGGGTACTGGCTGATCCTGCCGGGGTTCTTGTTCCTGCTGCTGTTCTTTGTGCTGCCCGTGTTCTCGCTGCTCGCCACGTCGCTCTACGCGAAGCCGCCGGGAGCGGACATCGGCCAGTTTGTGCCGGCGCTGGAATTCAACAACTACGTGCGGATGCTGGGCAGCTACTGGCCGGAGCTGCTGCGTTCCTTCGGCTTCGCCCTGATCGCGACGGCCGCGGCGCTGGCGATCGGTTATCCGATGGCCTACCTGATTGCTGTCAGGCTGCGCAATCATGCGTTGCTGCGCGGCATCCTGCTGGTGCTGATCATCGCTCCGTTCTTCACCAGCTTCATCTTGCGCACGCAGGCCTGGAAGCAGATCCTTGCCGACGAGGGGCCGGTGGTTTCCGTGCTCCGCACGTTTGCCTTGCTGCCCGACGACGGACGCCTCACCGCCACCGCGTTTGCCGTGGTCTGCGGCCTGACCTACAACTTCCTGCCGTTCATGGCCCTGCCCATCTACGCGAACCTGGAACGGCTGGACATCCGCCTGATCGAGGCCGGCAATGATCTGTATGCCAGCGGCTTCACCACCTTCCGGACGGTGACGCTGCCGCTGTCGATGCCCGGCGTGATCGCCGGAACGCTGTTGACGTTCATTCCCGCTGCCGGCGACTACATCAACGCCGCGCTGTTGGGCAACAACCGGGACACCACCATGATCGGCCAGGTCGTGGACTCCAGGTTCTTCCGGGTGGTCGACTATCCCGGCGCCTCGGCGCTGTCCTTCGTGCTGATGCTGGCGATCCTCGCCCTGGTCTTCATCTACGTCCGCCGCTTCGGCACCAAAGAACTGCTGTAGGGGGAAGACACGGTGAAAAACTCTCTCGGCCGCTGGGTGGTCCCGGTGATTGGCGGACTCGCGTTCGTCTTTCTGCTGGTCCCGATTGCCTATGTCTTCGTGTTTTCCTTCAACGACGCCGGGCGCACCAACCTCACGTGGCGCGGCTTTACCTGGGACAACTGGCGCAACCCGTGCGGCGCCCCGGAAGTCTGCTCGGCGCTGGCCAACAGCCTGCAGATCGGCGCCACGGCGACGCTGATCGCCGTCGTCCTTGGAACGGCCATCGCCATTGGGTTGGTCCGCTACCGGTTCAAGTTCAATGCCACCGCCAACATGCTGATCTTCCTGCCGCTGGCAACCCCGGAGGTTGTCCTCGGCGCCTCGCTGCTGGCGCAGTTCCTGAATGTGGGCGCTGAGCTGGGCAAGGGAACCATCATCATTGCGCACACCGTTTTCTGCATCTCCTTTGTGGTGGTCACGGTCAAGGCCCGGGTGGCCAGCCTTGACCCGAAGCTGGAGGAGGCAGCGGCGGACCTGTACGCCTCGCCGATGCAGGCGTTCTGGCGGGTGACCTTCCCGCTGCTGCTGCCAGGAATCGTGGCGGCCGGCCTGCTGAGCTTCGCGATCAGTTTCGACGATTTCATCATCACCAACTTCAACTCCGGCAACGTGGACACCTTCCCGAAGTTCATCTACGTGGCCGCCACCCGCGGCATTCCGGCGCAAGCCAATGTGATCGGCTCGGCGATGTTCATCGTCGCGCTGCTGATCGTCATCGGCGGCCAGATCCTGGCGCACCGCCGCGCCAAAATGCTCGCCGCCCGCTGACGCCCGCCGCCCGGCGCGCTGCCGGCCCGTAGCTAGGAGTATTCATGATCGACCGGAACCGGCTGGCCGAGCTGTTCGACCGCGAGCTGCAGGACTTCGAAGCCAAGCACCCGCAGTCCAAGGCGCTGTACGACGGCGCCGCCCACCTCTTCGGCAAGGTCCCGATGACGTGGATGAACAAGAAGGCGGGCGGCTTCCCCATCTACCTGGAGCGCGCCCGCGGCTGCCGGGTGTGGGACGTGGATGGGCTGGAGTACGTCGATTTCGCGCTGGGGGACACCGGCGCGATGGCCGGCCATTCCCCGCAGCCCACCGTCGACGCCATCATCCGGCGAGTTGCCGACGACGGCGGACTGGCCACCATGCTGCCCACGGCCGATGCAGAGTGGGTGGGCGCCGAGCTGGCGCGGCGGTTCGGCGTGGAACGCTGGAGCTTCTCGCTCACCGCCACGGATGCCAACCGCTGGGCCATCCGGCTGGTCCGCGCGCTGACCGGCCGGGACAAGATCCTCTTCAATCCGTACTGCTACCACGGGTCGGTGGACGAGTCGCTGATCGTGGCAGATTCCGACGGCGAGGGGATGAGCCGCCCGGGCAATGTCGGGGCGCCCGTGGATGTCACGGAGACCAGCAGGGTGGCGGAGTTCAACGATCTCGCTGCGCTGGAACGGCAGCTGGCCCGCGGCGACGTGGCGGCGGTGCTGATGGAGCCGGCACTGACCAACATCGGCATCGTGCTGCCCGAACCGGGCTACCTGCAGGGTGTGCGGGAGCTGACCCGCCGGCACGGGACGCTGCTGATCATCGACGAGACGCACACCTTCTCCGCCGGTCCCGGCGGGGCAACGGCAGCGTGGGAACTCGAACCGGACATCGTGGTGATCGGGAAGTCGATTGGCGGCGGCATTCCGTGCGGCGCCTACGGGCTCAGTGCCGAACTGGCCGAGCGGGCCCTGGGCCGGACCGACTTGGACCTGGTGGACATGGGCGGCGTCGGCGGCACGCTGGCCGGAAACCCGCTGTCCGTGGCGGCCATGCGGGCCACGCTGGAACACGTCTTGACGGACCAGGCCTTCGAATCGATGATCGGCCGGGCCACGGAGTTCGCCGCCGGCGTGCAGCGAGTAATCGACGCCTATTCGCTGCCCTGGTCGGTGTCTCAACTGGGAGCACGTGCCGAGTACCGGTTCGCCAACCCGGCCCCGCGGAACGGCACCGATTCGGCGGCCAGCCACGACGCGGCGCTGGAAGACTTCCTGCACCTGTATCTGGCCAACCGCGGCATCCTGCTCACTCCGTTCCACAACATGGCCCTGATGTGCCCGCAGACCACCAGCGCCGACGTTGAACGGCACCACGGGATCTTCGAAGAAGCCATCCGGGAGCTGACCGGCCACTGAAGCGCCGGGCCGGCAGGCGGCTTGGGACAATGGCTGCATGACGTTCGCTAAATCCGCCATCCTGTTTGTCCTGGCCGCCGTTGCCGAGATCGGCGGCGCGTGGCTGGTGTGGCAGGCCGTGCGCGAGGACCGTGCCTGGTGGTTTGCGGGCCTGGGCGTGATGGCGCTGGGCCTGTACGGTTTCATTGCCGCGCTGCAGCCGGATGCCAACTTCGGCCGGGTGCTGGCCGCGTACGGCGGCGTGTTCATCGCGGGATCGCTGGCGTGGGCCATGCTGCTGGACGGATTTCAGCCGGACCGCTGGGACTACATCGGCGCCGGAATCGCGCTCGCCGGCGTCGCAGTGATCATGTACGCCCCGCGCAGCGGCAGCTGACGGACCAAGCCTGCCGCAGGAACGGTGCACCGGGCCGCGGCCGGGGCAGTTGTTTGTTAATCTGTTCCGGTGACATTTACGAAGCGTTTTGTGGCCCTGGGGGATTCGTTCACCGAAGGGGTGGGGGACTACGACCCCACTTTGCCCAACGGCGTGCGCGGCTGGGCGGACCGGGTGGCCGAGCAGCTCATGCTGGCCGACTCCGGCTGGGGCTACGCCAACCTCGCCATCCGGGGCAAGAAGATTGCCCAGGTGCTGGACGAACAGGTGGACGCCGCCGTCGGGCTCAAGCCGACCATGGTCACCCTCTACGCCGGAGGCAATGACATCCTGCGGCCGCGGGTGGACATCGACGCCCTGATGGCCGGCTACGAGGCCGGCGTGGCCAAGTTGGCCGCCACCGGCGCCAACGTCGTGCTGTTCACCGGCTTTGACAGCGTCGCCTCGGCGGTCTTCGGCAAGACCAGGGGGCGTACGGCGATCTACAACGAATGGGTGCGGGAGATTGCCGACCTGCACGGAGCGAAAATCGTTGACTACTGGCGGATGCGCGAATTCCGCGACTGGCGCTACTGGGACGCCGACCGGCTGCACATGTCCACCGCGGGCCACACCTTGATGGCCAAGAAGGTACTGGAACTGCTGCAGGCGGAGGACGTGATCGATCTGCCGATGCTGCCGGACCTGGCGGTGCTCTCCCGCCGCGCTGCCATGGTGGCCAACGTCCGCTGGGCGCGCGATTACCTGGGCCCGTGGATCGGGCGGCGGCTGCGGGGCACCTCCTCCGGCGATTCGCTCACGCCAAAGTACGCCCAGTTGACCGGGCTGCACGCCACCGCCTGAACGAAGGGCGGACAGGGCAAAAATGCGCGGCCCGCTGCTGAGGGTTGGCTGTCCTGTCTGGAAGCTTGGCGCCAGGAGTGCTTGGCTTGGACCATGGACGCAGATGCCCGGATCCAGCCAGCGGACCAACCCGAGTTCCACGACGATGAACCGCACGACGTCGTCGGTCTCGCCGCCCGCCTGAATTGGCTGCGCGCCGGTGTTCTCGGCGCAAACGACGGAATTGTTTCCGTTGCCGCGCTCATGGTGGGCGTCGCGGGCGCCACCAGTGACTTCGGGGCCCTGCTGACGGCAGGCCTTGCCGCGGTGATCGGCGGCGCCATCTCCATGGCCTTGGGCGAGTATGTCTCCGTTTCCAGTTCCAGCGACAGCCAGAAAGCGCTGATTGCCAAGGAAAAACGGGAACTGCAGGAACAGCCGGAGGAAGAGCTTGCCGAACTGGCCGCGCTCTACCAAGACCGCGGGTTGACGCCGGGGACGGCAATGCAGGTGGCCAAGGAGTTGACCGCCCACGATGCGCTGGCAGCCCATTTGCACGCGGAGCTGAACATGCAGGATGACGACCTGGTCAGCCCGTGGCATGCAGCCTTTGCCTCCGCAATAGCCTTCCTCCTCGGTGCTGCCTTGCCCATGCTGGCCATGCTGCTGCCGCCGGCCGACCTGCGGATCCCGATCACCTTCGCCGCTGTTCTGGTGGCCTTGGCCGCCACCGGGGCGACCGGCGCCTGGCTGGGCGGCGCCAAGGTCTTCTGGGCGGCTTGCCGAGTGGTGATCGGCGGCGCACTTGCACTCGTGGCCACGCTGCTGATCGGCACCTGGCTGGGCGGCACCGGGGTGGTTTAAGGCCCGATTCGGGCACCCGGTGGCGCATTTCACAAAATTCGTGTGCTGCCGTCTTCAGCAGCCAGTGTGAAACGGAGCCGGGCGCCTGCCGAGATTCGCGCGGAATCTTGCGGGAAAACGGCGATTGCCGGGATCACCTTTTCGAGGTCCGCCCAGGGGAGTCGAAGCGGACTCAATCGCTGCCTTCGGGGCGCGTTTTTCGAGGTCCCGGCTGGGACCTAGGAGGTCGCAGCCGGTAACGTCTTGGGCCTGCCCCGGGCCGAAATGCGCGGGGCGTAAGACGCGTCACAAGCAAATGACCTCTATGAGAGAAGCCCAAATGCTGAAGGACAATCCGCCCGCCGCGCGAGAAAAAGCGCCAGATCTTCCTGCCGGAAAAAACCCTGCCAATTCCGCCGCACGACTGCCCCGACTACGCCGCCGGCGACTGCGCGTGGACGATGTCACCGTTGTCCAGCGGCCGATGCTGCGCCGAGCCGTCGGCGGCACGGTGGTGGGCAACGGCATGGAATGGTTCGACTTCGGCATCTACGGCTACTTGGCCGTCACCATGGGCCAGCTGTTCTTCGCCGGTGGCCAGGAGGGCGACGGACTGCTGGGCAGCCTGGCCGTCTTTGCGGCCAGTTTTGTAGTCCGGCCGCTCGGCGGGTTGTACTTCGGCCGCCTGGGCGACAGGATTGGCCGGCAGAAGACCTTGGCGCTGACCATGATCGCGATGGCTGCCTCCACCTTCGCCATCGGCCTGCTGCCGACGTACCTGGCCGTGGGCGGATGGGCCACCGTGCTGCTCGTGCTGTGCCGCCTGGTGCAGGGCTTCTCCACCGGCGGCGAATATGCCGGCGCCACCACGTTCGTGAGCGAATACGCCCCGGACAAGCGCCGCGGCTTCCTAGCCAGCCTGCTGGACACGGGCAGCTATCTGGGCTTCGCCCTCGGTGCCGGCGTGGTGTCCGGGTTGCAGATCCTGCTCGGTAGCGAAGCGATGCTGGAGTGGGGTTGGCGGCTGCCGTTCCTGCTGGCCGGGCCGCTGGGACTGGTGGGGCTGTACTTCCGGCTGAAGATCGAAGAGTCGCCGGCTTTCCAGGCTGCCCAGGATGCGCAGGAAGACAAGACCAAGGCAGCCGTCGCGGAGGGGCCCAAGAGCTACCGCCAGATCATCACCGGATCCTGGCGCCCGATCCTGCTGGCCATGCTGGTGGTGGCCGCCGCCAACACGGTGGGCTACACCTTGACCTCCTACATGCCCACGTACCTGCAGGACACCATGGGCTACGACGCGTTCCAGGGGACGCTGCTCACGATCCCTGTCCTGGTGCTGCTCTCGGCCGCCATTCCGTTCGCCGGGAAGCTCTCGGACAAGGTCGGCCGCCGCCCGGTGCTGATGACCGGTTCCGCCATTACCTTGGTGCTCGGCGTTCCCGCATTCATGTTGATTGGCATTGGGGAAATCTGGGCCACCTTGCTGGGCCTGGCGATCCTGGGCTGCGCCACCGCCTTCTACGTTTCCATCCTCGCGTCGGCGCTGCCGGCCATGTTCCCCACCGCCAGCCGCTATGGCTCGATGGGCATTGCCTACAACTTTGCGGTGGCGATCTTCGGTGGCACCACCCCGCTGATCACCCAGGCGCTGATCGACGCCACCGGGAACACGCTGATGCCGGCGTACTACCTGGTGGCCATGTCCTTGCTGGGCCTGGTGGCCATCTGGCGGATGCCGGAAAGCTCCTGCCGCCCGATGCCGGGCTCGATGCCGTCGGTGGATAGCCAGGCCGAGGCGCGTGAGCTGGTCGCTGGGCAGGACGGAAACCCGCTGCTCGGTCCGGAGCACATGCCGCTGGAGCGGATTCCGGAACCGGGCATGGGGCCGGACGGACGCGGGGCCAAGCAGCCCGCCCGGGTCTGACCCAGGAATTCGGACGCCCTCGTGTAATGAGGAGAGCCGGCAGGCGCGTCCTGCCGGCTCTCCTTCTGCCTAACAGTTGAAGGATCAAGTTTTGTGGCAGAATGGAGGTATGACTTCTGCACGCTGGCTCGATCCCGAAGAACGCCAGGCCTGGCTGGCTTTGCTGGCGGTGTCCACCCTGCTGCCCGGCACGCTCGACGCCCCGCTGTACCGCGAAGGCAAGCTGACGCTGTTTGATTACCATGTCCTGGCCATGCTGTCCGAGGCGCCGGACCGCTCGCTGCCGATGAGTGAGCTGGCCTCCCGGACCTATTCCTCGCTCTCCAGGCTGTCGCACGTGGTGAAGAAGCTTCAGGGCCGCGGCTGGGTCGAGCGGGCCCAGTGCGCGGATGACGCCCGGGTCACCATGGCGTTGCTCACGGAGGCGGGGATGGAAGCGATCCAGTCCCTGGCGCCGGGGCATGTCGAAGCCGTCCGCCAGGCGGTTTTCGATGGCTTGGACCGCCGGGACGTGCAGGACCTGGAGCGGATCGGCAAGAAGATTGTGCAGCAGTTGGAGCCCGGCAGTTGGGTGCTGCGCGAGCCCCGACTGAACGCCTGAGGGGCGCATTCGCCGCCGAGGGGGCCGCCGCCGTCGTTGGTTTGATCCAAACGGCTGCTGCCCCTAAGATGGAAAGGCGTTAAGTCACGCAGTATCGGCACCCCCTTGCCAAGGTAGGGCGGTGCGGGCATTGCGTGGCGTCCGTGTTTACCTAGAAATAAGGATCGCGGATAGGCCGTTCTTCCCCCGGGAAGAAGTGGTTTATTTGCACCTGACTTCACCGTCTTCCCCGCGGCGAGGCACTTCGGCTGGATCTCACCCCGCCAGGTTCACCTCCGGAAAGTCGCAGTAATAACGGTGTCACAACTGGTGGCGGGCGCTCTTACACGCAGATTCGCAGGCCGCTTTACTTCGTCTCTGCGTCAGGTCCGTCATATTTACTACAACTGGAGGAGAGATCATGGCAGCACACTGCCAGGTGACCGGAGCCGAGCCCGGCTTTGGCCACAGCATTTCGCACTCGCACCGCCGCAACAAGCGCCGGTTCGACCCGAACATTCAGAAGAAGCGCTACTGGGTTCCGTCCCTGCGCCGCAATGTCACGCTGCAGGTTTCGGCCCGCGGCATCAAGACCATTGACGTCCGCGGCATTGACGCAGTCGTCACCGAGCTCCTCGCGAAGGGTGTGAAGCTCTAGTGGCAAAGGACAAGGACGTACGTCCCATCATCAAGCTGAAGTCCACCGCTGGCACCGGCTTCACCTACGTGACCCGGAAGAACCGTCGTAACGACCCGGACCGCATTGTCCTGAAGAAGTACGACCCGGTCATCCGCAAGCACGTCGAATTCCGAGAGGAGCGCTAAACATGGCCAAGAAGTCCAAGATTGCTCGCAATGAGCAGCGCAAGGTCGTTGTCGAGCGTTACGCCGCGAAGCGTGCCGAGCTGAAGAAGACCCTGGTCGACGCCAACGCGACCGACGAGGCCCGCGAAGAGGCCCGCCTGGGCCTGCAGAAGCTGCCCCGCAATGCTTCTCCGGTCCGCGTCCGCAACCGCGACCAGATTGACGGCCGCCCCCGCGGCACGCTCCAGAAGTTCGGCATCTCCCGCGTGCGCTTCCGTACCATGGCGCACAACGGCGAACTGCCGGGCATCAAGAAGTCCAGCTGGTAAAAACCTGTTGGCTTCAGCATGAAGCTGCTTGAAGGGCGGCGGTCCCAGTCCGGGGCCGCCGCCCTTTTTCATGCCCTGAGCAGTCTTTGGAGCAGCCTCGCGGCTCCCGGGAACATCCTCAGATGACCTCACATCACGACGGCGACGCCCGCGGCTGCGGGGGAACGGCGCTATGCGAGCGGCGCGCCGAGCGCGCACATCATATGCTCTGGGCGGAAAATGCGGGCCTCCGGAGGCAAAATCGGCTCAATTCCGGGTATTTCGCTAAAAATTCCGCCAGAATCCGCGGATTTTGCCGGATCTGGGTGGCCAAGCTGGTAAGTTTTCGCACAGTAGCTTTCCGCAGCCGCGGAGGCTCTGACCAAACCAAAGCAGTCCAGGAGGACAAAAATTGGCTATCAACCGCAGTGAACTTGTTGCAGCTGTTGCAGAGAAGGCTGGCACCAGCCAGACCGCAGTGAACGGTGTCCTGGACGCTGTCTTCGACATCTTCGCAACCTCCGTCTCCAAGGGCGAGAAGATCACCATCCCGGGCTGGCTCGCAGTCGAGCGCACCGACCGTGCTGCCCGCACCGGCCGCAACCCGCAGACCGGCGAATCCATCCAGATCCCGGCCGGCCACAGCGTCAAGCTGACCGCTGGTTCCAAGCTGAAGGCTGCTGTCTCCAAGAAGTAGTCCACACCCTTACTTCCGCAGGACCGTCACCGGCAACCGGTGGCGGTCCTGCTGTTTAACCCGTTGGCTTCTACGGGCGGTAAAATAGGGGCCGGGTGTGCGCCGCATCCGATGACTGATCAGGACGGAGGACTGAGGGCATGGTCCAGCGGAAAGGCCGGCTGCTGCGCGGTTGGCTGGGCGCTGCCGTTGCCACTTCCCTCGCCTCGTTCTCGCACTTGGTTGGCGGCGGGCACGTCCCCGCGCCGACCGTGTGGCTTCTGGCGTTTGCCCTTGCCGGGTTGGTCTGCGTCGGTTTGGCCGGCAAGTCGCTGTCCTGGGCACGCCTGCTGGCCGCGGTGGGGATCAGCCAAGCGATCTACCACCTGCTCTTCCAGTTGGGCCACGCTGCACCGGCGGATGTCCCGACGGTCGGCCATGCGGGCCATCACCTCGCGCTGCTGCCGGCCGGATCGCTGGTCCCCGATGTGTCCCCTCACGAGGCAACCGCGGCTACTCCTGCCATGGCGGCGGCCCATCTGGCTGCGGCCGTCGCCACCGTGCTGCTGTTGCGCCGAGGCGAGCATGCTGCGGCTGCGCTGGCCGGAGCGGTGGCCCTGGCCGAGCCGCGCAGGCTGGGCAGCTGGCGCCCGATGCCTCGGGCACGGCTGGCCGCCCCGGTGGAACTGCTGATCCAGCCATTCGCAGCCCTCGGCATCCCGCTCCTGTCCATGCGGCACCGGGGCCCGCCGTTGCGTCACGCTTTCTGACCCGCGCACTGCGCATCCCTTGACGAAAGAACGTGATGAACCGCCCTCTGAACATTCCTGCCCCTGTGCGTATCAGTACAGACGGGTCTTCGGTCTCCCTGCGTCGCCAGGAGGAAGGCCTCCGTGCCGCCCGGCAAGCGATGGCCCGTCGGCTGCTCGCGGCTGCCCTGATGGCCATGCTGCTCTGGTTGGCGCTGGCGCTGGCGTTGGCACGCCCCGCCGCCGCCCACGACGAACTCATCAGTTCGACGCCGGAGAACGGTGCCGTCCTGGACACCCCGCCGACGGAGGTCACGCTCAAGTTCAGCGCCAACGTGATGGACATCGGCGCCACTACCCAGGTGCTGGACGGCGAGGGGACCGATTGGGCTGCCGGCGCGCCGGTGCTGAGCGGCAGCCAGGTCAGTATTCCGCTGCGGGACGGCATGCCGGACGGCGACTACCAGCTGGGCTGGCGCGTGGTTTCCAGCGACGGCCACCCGATCGAGGGCACGCTGAAGTTCACCGTAGCGGCAGCGAGCCCCGCAGCGTCCTCTGCCGCCGGCAGCACCTCCGAGGCCGCCGGACAAGAGGAGGGCCCCAGCAACCTCGGACTCTTCGTCGCGCTGGGCGCCGGCGCGCTGGCCATCGCCGCGGGGCTGGCCGCGTTTGTGATCAGCAAGCGTGGCGGGGGAACGGACGCTCGTGGCTGAGCGTTTGGCTCCGCCGGTTAAGCAACGTCCCGCGGCGGTTACCGCCGACGGGATCGGCAGGGGATGGGTCCTGGCCGGAGCCGTTGTCCTGGTCCTGGCGCTGGTTGCCGCCCTGCTCTATTCCGGGGCTGCCGCCGCCCGGCAGCTGTCCGATCCCGGCGCCCTGACCCGCTGGGCACTGCCAGTGGCCAAGGCCGCCAACAACACGGCACTGTCCGTGGTCATCGCTTCGCTGCTGTTCGCCGTCGGGATCCTGCCCAAGCAGCTGCGGCCCAACCGCAGGCCGGGCAAAGGCGAGGAGGGACCCGAGCATCCGGCGTTTACGGCGGCGCTGAGGCTGGCCGCCATCGCGGCGGTCGTCTGGACGCTGGCCGCGATGGCCGTGCTGGTCTTCAGCTTCTCCGACATCGCCGGCCTGCCGGTCAGCGGGGATGCCAGCTACACCGCCGGATTCGTGGGATTTATGACGGATATCGGCACCGGCCAGGCGTGGCTGACCATCACCATCGTGGCCGCCATCGTCGCCACGCTCATCTTGGGCATCCGCTCACTGCCGGGGCTGGGCATGACGCTGGCGCTGGCTACCGTCGGCGGACTGCTGCCGATGGCCCTGATCGGGCACTCCGCCGGCGGCGACGACCACTACGGAGCCGTCAACTCCATCGGCCTGCACCTGCTGGGCGCCTGCCTCTGGGTGGGCGGCATCATTGTGCTCGCGGTCATCTCCGGGACGCTGGGCACCAAGGACATCACCGGCCAGGTGCTGCGCCGCTATTCCTCGCTGGCGCTGATCAGCTTCTTCCTGGTCTTCTTCTCCGGCATCATCAACGCGTCGATCCGGATCACCTCGCTGGACCAGCTCTCCAGCCCCTATGGCGTGCTGGTGGTGATCAAGGCCCTGGCCACGCTGCTGCTGGGCGCGATCGGCTTCATGCACCGGCAGTGGATCATTCCGGAGCTGGGCACCAAGTCCGGCAAGCGGGTCCTGTGGCAGCTCATCACGGTGGAGCTGCTGGTCATGGCGGCCGTGTTCGGGATCGCCACGGCGCTGGCGCGCACGGCGCCGCCCACGCCGGAAGAGTTGCCGGTGGACGCGTCCCCGGCCCGCATCCTGACCGGTTACGACCTGCCGCCGGAACTTGTCAACGGCAGTTGGTTGACCGTTTGGCGCTGGGACTGGTTGTGGGTCACCTTCGCCCTGGTGGCCGGCATTGCGTACCTGGTGGCCGCCGTCAAGCTGCACCGCCGCGGCGACCGCTGGCCGGTGGCGAGGACCGTCAGTTGGATTGTGGGCTTGCTGGCGCTCACCTATGTCACCTCCGGCGCCCCGGCCGTGTACGGGATGGTGCTCTTCAGCGCGCACATGCTCGACCACATGGCGCTGACCATGGTGGTGCCGCTGTTCCTGGTCCTGGGCTCGCCGATCACGCTGGCGCTGAAGGCGCTGCCGCCCCGCGGGGACGGGAGCAAGGGCCTGCGCGAATGGATCCTCTGGCTGGTGCATTCGAAATACTCGCAGGTCATCACGCACCCGCTCTTTGCCGCGGCGAACTTTGCCGGCTCGATCATCATCTTCTACTACTCGCCGCTGTTCCGGTTTGCCTTGGATGAACACACCGGCCACGAGCTGATGAACCTGCACTTCCTCTTGACCGGCTATATTTTCATCCTGACGATGATCGGCCAGGACCCGCTGCCGCGGCGGGCCCCGTATCCCATGCGGTTGTTGATCCTCTTCGCCACCATGGCGTTCCACGCCTTCTTCGGCGTGGCTCTCACCAGCTCGACGGCCCTGATCCAGGCCTCCTGGTTCGGCAGTATGGGCCGCGAGTGGGGGCTCTCGGCCATGGACGATCAGCAAGTCGGCGGAGCCATCATGTGGGGCGTCGGCGAAATACCCACGCTCTGCGTCGCCGTCGGGGTGGCGATCATGTGGTCGCGCTCAGACGCCCGGGAAACAAAGCGTAAAGATCGTTCAGCCGAAAGGAATAACGACGCCGAACTGGCGGCTTATAACGATATGTTTGCCAAGATGGCCCGGCAGGACGAACGCATGGTCCCGCCCGGGGCCGGCAGGCCGGCCGGCCACCGCGCGTCCGGGGACCACCAAGACGCACCGAAAACCACAAACGGGCAGGAGCCCGCTCCGGACCCGGATAACGCCGGCCGGAGCCAAGGAGAATCCAGATGACTGAGGCAGCCGAGACCATCCGCACTAACTACCGGGTCCGTGGTTCCGACCTCGTGGGCCGCAACTGGCTCAACACCGGCGGCAAGCAGCTGGGATTGGAAGACCTGCGCGGCAAGATAGTGTTGCTCGATTTCTGGACGTTCTGCTGCATCAACTGCCTGCACGTGCTGGACGAACTGCGGCCGCTGGAAGCGAAGTACAAGGACGTGCTCGTCACGGTCGGCGTGCATTCGCCCAAGTTTGAGCATGAAGCGGACCCGGTGGCGTTGGCCGCGGCCGTGGAGCGCTACGAGATCCAGCATCCGGTGCTGGACGACCCGGAGCTGGATACGTGGCAGGCCTACGCCGCCCGGGCGTGGCCGACGCTGGTGGTCGTCGACCCCGAGGGCTACATTGTGGCGCACCTCTCCGGCGAGGGGCACGCCGGCGGCCTGGAGTCGTTGGTGAAGGAACTGGTGGCCGAGCATGAAGCCAACGGCACGCTGCACCGCGGCGACGGCCCCTACGTTCCCGCGGAGTCCACCGCCGGGGACCTGCGCTTCCCGGGCAAGGTCATCCCGCTGCCGGACGGCGTCGGGTCCGAGGGCGGCTCCTTCCTGGTCACCGACACCGGACACCACCGGCTGGTGGAGCTGGCTGCCGACCTGTCCACGGTGCTCGCCACCTACGGCTCGGGCGAGAAGGGCTGGCAGGACGGAGCCGCCGGCGAGGCCAAGTTCAATGAACCCCAGGGCCTCGCCCTGCTGCCCGAAGAGGTCCGCAGCCAGGCCGGCTACGACGTGGTGATTGCAGACTCGGTGAACCACCGGCTGCGAGGGCTGTCGCTGGCCACCGGAGAGGTCACCACCGTGGCAGGCAACGGTGTGCAGCGCCTGCTCGATGCCAACACCCAGCGCACTGCTCCGGGAATGGAGCAAGCGGGTCCCGGATCGGTCGCGGACGAAGCCCCCTCCGGCGCGGCGCTGGAAGAGGAGCTTGCCGAAGCGATCGCGTCCAACTGGGCACAGTTCGCCGCCGATCCGCTGGCTGTCTCGCTCAGCTCGCCGTGGGATGTCTACTGGTCCACACAGCTGGACGCCGTGGTCATCGCCATGGCCGGCGTGCACCAGATCTTCACCCTGGACCCGGTCTCCGGCAAGGTGGCCATCCTGGCCGGAACCGGCCTGGAGGGCCTGCAGGACGGCGACGCCACCGTGGCCTGGTTCGCCCAGTCCTCCGGGCTCGCCGGTGACGCGGCCGGCAACATCTGGGTCGCGGATTCGGAAACGTCGGCGCTGCGCAAGATCTCCTTCGTGGACGTCAACGGCGAAAACCGGGTGCAGGTGTCCACCGCCATCGGCGCCGGTCTCTTCGACTTTGGCTTCCGCGACGGCGCGGCCGCCGAGGCGCGGCTGCAGCATCCTCTGGGCGTGGCGGTCCTGCCCGACGGTTCGGTGGCGGTGGCGGACACCTACAACGGCGCCGTGCGCCGCTACGATCCGGCCACGGAGACCGTCTCCACGCTGGCGCGGGGCCTGGCCGAGCCGTCAGACGTGCTGCTGGACACCACGGCCGTGGCGGACGGCGGCGAACCGCTGCTGCTGGTGGTCGAAGCGAACAAGCACCAGCTCATCCGGTTGCCCGTCCCCAAGGAAGCGCTGACCGTGGACGAGGGCGCCTCGCAGACGCAGCGGCCGAAGACCGAGGTGTCGGCCGGCCCGCTGGCGCTGACCGTCCGCTTCGCCGCCCCCAAGGGCCAGAAGCTGGACGACCGCTGGGGCGATCCCACCCAGTTGAAGATCTCCTCCTCGCCGGAGAACCTGCTGGTCTCCGGCGGCGGCACTTCGGTGGGCCTGCTTCGGGAGCTGGTGCTGTCCGACGAGGTCACCGAGGGCGTCCTGCACATCACCGCCCGCGCGGCGGCGTGCGACGGCGAACCCGGCGGCGAGATTCCAGACCACGCCGCCTGCCACCTGTACCAGCAGGACTGGGGCATCCCGGTAGTCATCGGCTCGGGAACCGGCGACCTGACGCTGGACCTGCGCGGGCTGGACTAAACGGGCACGCAGCACAAAGATGCTGGAGGCGGACAGGGAGTCCTGTCCGCCTCCGGCATCTGATGTAGCGTCAGCGGTCCGACGGCACGCCAGCCTGCAGTGTTGCGGCAATTCTTCCCACCACGTACCCGGCGTCCCGGCCGACGCCGCCGATGAGTGCTGGTCGCCCAAGCCTACCGAGCCTGGGTTTTCAAAGCGTTGGCCGGCGCCCTCGGGTAGCGCTTGGCGCGGGTCCGGGCGGTGAAGTGGCTAGTACTCCACCACGGGGGTCAGGGTGACGTGTCCGTCGTTGACGGACAACCGGCCGGTGAAGTCGAAATCCTGCTTCAGCTCGCGTTCCACGGAGGCGCCGGTGAACAGGTCAATTTCCACCACGTTCAGCTTCGCCACCCCGCGCAGCGGACTGAGTACCCAGCTGCCCTTGAACGGCTCCACCTTGACCTCGGGATACTCTTCGATCGACCAGTCGATGGTGTCGTCCTGGACCCGGTCCATCGATGCGCTGAACGGGCAACCGGAGGGCTGCAGCACGCGCTGCTCCGCACAGGAGTCCAGGAAGGCGTTGACCTGGCCGCTCAGGTCGTCGACCAGCTTGGGCGTGGCCTCCGTTGCCAGCGAGAGCCGGGCGTCCGGGGCGTTCTGCGGGCCGGTCAGCACGGATTCGACCACCGGTGCGGCGAAGTAGTCGCTGGCGTAGTGGGCTTCGAAGCTGCCGGGGTAGAACACGGCGAACGAACTCTTGCCTTCCGGCAGGGCCACCCTGGTGCCGTTCAGCGAGGCCTCGTTGCCGTTGACCACGTCCACGCTGATGGTGGGCAGTGTGCTGGGCACGAAGGACCATTGGTTGAAGAAGAGCCACGTGGTGCCCGTCTTTTCCAGGGTGAAGGTGGTGGTGTGGGCAACGCCGTCGACCGTGTAGCTGACCGGCTGGTCCACCCTGTTGTCGCCAGCCGGAACCGGATCCTGGATTTCCAGGTTTTCGAGCGTGTCCACCGAGGCCTTGAGCGCTGCGCCGTCGAGCATGGCGGCATTGGCGTCGGGCACGGTGGCGTGGAGCAGACCCAGCGCGGTCCCGCCGTTGCCGTCTTCCAGAGCGTTGAAGTAGGCCTTGACCTGGTGCTGCGGACTGAACACGAACGCATTGACCAGCACAATAGTCAGCGCGGCAGCGGCCACGGCAAGCATCAAGCACAGCAGCCACGTGGCTACGGTCCTCAGTACTTTTGAATTTCCCACTAACCCTACGTTACCCGCTGGCGGGACGGTTGCCGGGATCGGCATGATTCAGGTTACTGCGCCGGCGGCGGCTGCGGCCCCTTCAGTGCCGAAGACGGCGGCGCGCCCCCCCATCAACGTCGGCGGCGCCGCCTGGTCCCGAACAGGCCGCGCATCAGTTCACGCCCCAGCACCGAGGCGGTTTGCAGCGCGAAATCCTTCAGGTCGTCGTTGTTGGCACTGCCCTGCGGCGAAGATTTTGGCCGGGACGAAGGCACGTTGCCCGGGCCGGACTGCCTCGGTGGTGCACTGTCCGGCACCGTGGCAGGCGAGGGTTCCCGGCTGTCCGGTGCCGTCGAGGTGGGGCTGGCCGGACGCGTAGACGGTCGGCCGAGGATGGTTTCCTCAATCCGGCGGGCCTCGGCGTCGATGTCTGCCGGGGTCTGTGGGGTGGTCGACTGCGGGGGCGGTCCGTCCGCCGTCGTGCCGGCCGGCACCCGGGCGCCGCTGAGTTTCTCGAACGCCGAGCGGCTGTCCACCACCGGCCCGTAGACCGGCAGCAGCGACGACCCGTCCACGATGGCCTGCACGGTGGCAGCCGGGGAGGGGCCCATGGTGGAGCCGGGGGAGCAGAGCCGGGTCCAGGCCACCGGCGTCGGGGCGCCCTTCTCATTCATCACGGTCACTACCGCTTCGCCGATCCCCGCGCCGGTCAGCACTTCCTCCAGGTCGTAGTCGCTGACGGGGAAGGTGGAGACGGTGGACTTCAGCGCCTTGGCGTCCTCGGGAGTGAAGGCGCGGAGCGCGTGCTGCACGCGGTTGGCCAGCTGGCCCAGCACGTCCGCCGGAACATCGCGCGGTGTCTGGGTGACAAAGAAGATCCCGACGCCCTTGGAGCGGATGAGCCGCACCGTGGTGGCGATCGACTGCAGGAACGCCTTGGAGGCGTCGCGGAACAGCAGATGCGCCTCGTCCAGGAAGAACACCAGTTTGGGTTGTTCCGCGTCGCCGACCTCCGGCAATTCAGCAAAGAGGTCGGCGATCAGCCACATCATGAAGGTGGAGAACAGCAGCGGGCGCTGTTGCAGCGAGGACAGCTCCAGGCAGGAGATGATGCCGCGGCCGTCACCGGCGGTACGCAGCAGCTCGGCGGTGTCGAACTCCGTCTCGCCGAAGAACGTGTCCATGCCCTGGCCCTCCAGGGACACCAGCTCACGCAGGATGACTCCGGCGGTGGCTTTGGACAGTCCGCCCAGGTTCTCCAGGGCCTCTTTGCCGTCGTCGGAGACCAGGAACTGGATCACGGCACGCAGGTCGGCCAGGTTGTAAAGCTCCAGGTCGTTCTTGTCCGCGTAGTAGAAGACCAGCTGCAGGCTCGATTCCTGCGTCTCGTTCAGTTCCATCACCCGGGACAGCAGCAGCGGGCCGAAGTCGGAAATCCGCGCGCGGACCGGGACACCGGTGCCGTCACCGCCCAGCGAAAAGTACTCCACCGGGTAGGCGGACGACTTCCAGTCCTGCCCGACGCTTGCCGTCCGCTCGGCGAGTTTGGTGCTGCCGGCCGACGGGGTGGAGAGGCCGGTCAGGTCGCCCTTGATGTCCGCCAGAAACACCGGGACGCCGTGCGCGGAGAGCTGCTCGGCAATGACCTGGAGCGTGATCGTCTTGCCGGTGCCGGTGGCACCGGAGATCAAGCCATGCCGGTTCATCATGGACAGCGGCAGCCGTACGGCCGCCTCCGGATGCACCTGGCCGTCCACCAGCGCCGCGCCCAGATGGATGGCTGCCCCGTCAAAGCTGTAACCCAGCCGGATAGCTTCCACATGTTCTGCCGGAGTCCGCACCATGGCAGCAGCGTAGACCACGCGGGTTGTTAGCCATAGACCCGGCCGCGCCGGTCTCTGCCATAATCAGCGCATGGAACTGGCACCGGAGGACCTCAGGCATCTGCGCCGCTGCGTGGAACTGGCTCGTGAAGCCCTGGATGACGGCGACGAACCGTTCGGCTCGCTACTGGTCGATGCGCACGGCAGCGTGGTGTTCGAGGACCGCAACCGGGTCAAGGACGGGGACCAGACCCGGCACCCGGAGTTCGAGATCGCCCGCTGGGCGGCGGGCAACATCCCACCCGAGGAACGGCGGAGGGCGACCGTTTACACCTCGGGGGAGCACTGCCCGATGTGTTCGGCCGCGCATGCTTGGGTGGGGCTGGGGCGGATCGTCTACGCTGCGTCGTCGGAACAGCTGGGCCGGTGGCTGGCGGAATGGGGCATCGGCCCGGCGCCGGTGGCCGCGTTGCCGATCCAGACAGTGGCGCCGGGGATCGAGGTGGGCGGGCCGTCCGCCGAGTTGGCGGACGAGGTCCGCGGGTTGCACCAGCGGTTCCACCGGTGCCGAACGGACTGCCGGCAGGGGTCCCTGCCGGCTGGGACCGGGGAAGCTACTTAACCGCGTAGGGCGGCCGCATCAGCCCTTCGTTCACGGACTCGGCGGGGTCGGAGCCCAGCTCAACGATCTTGTTGTCCGCGTCCACATGCACGACGGAAGGAACGAAGGACCGCGCCTCTTCGTCGGTCATGTCGGCGTAGGTGATCAGGATGACCAGGTCGCCTTCATGCATCAGGTGCGCGGCGGCGCCGTTGATGCCGACGACGCCCGAACCGCGTTCACCCGCGATGGTGTAGGTCTCCAGCCGGGACCCGTTGGTGACATCCACAATGGACACCAGTTCGCCGGGCAGGATGTCGGCGGCGTCCAGCAGGTCGAGGTCCACGGTCACGGACCCGACGTAATGCAGATCGGCGTGCGTCACCGTCGCACGGTGGATCTTGGACTTGAACATTTTGCGCATCATCGGGTTCAAGTTTAGTCTCCCTCCGGCCGCCGATGAAACGCATCCGGTTCTGGTTTGCCGGTGGCCCCGAGACTAGGGTAAAGCCACCAGAAAGCAGCGATGTGATCCGTCGAAGCAGGAGGCATCATGAGTTCGGAGATCGGCAGAGATCGGTACGACGACGGTGGTCCCCGGCCGGGAGCCGACGCTCCGGCAGGTTCGGGGGAACCTCAAGAACCCGGACCAGCGCCGATGGAGGCGTCGGCACCGCCCACCCAGGCCATGCCCGCAGCGACACCACCGGCACCTGCGCCCACGCAGGCGACGTCTGTTGCGAGCCCGGACCAGCAACAGACCGCAGTCTTCGACCGCCGGTTCACCGCAGACAGCATGGACCCGGATGCCGGCAGCCCAAACGGGGCAATAGCAGCCGAACGGAACTATAGCGACACCAGCGCGTACCGACCCGAGGCCGCCCTCGACGCGGAGTCGCTGTACCTGCGGGAACACAATGCCTACGGCGGGGTGAGGCTGGGGTCGGCGTTTTTTGGCTGGTTGACGGCAGCGGGACTGGTTGTGCTGATCACCTCGGCGGTGGTGGGCGTTGCCGCGGCCTTCGGGATGGCCACTGCGGCCGAAGTGCGCGGCTGGATGGACGACATCACCCAAAGCAGCGGCGCGGCAGCCATCACCGCAGGGATAACGCTGGCGGTCATCGTCTTGCTGGCGTATTTCGGCGGCGGCTACGTGGCAGGACGGATGGCACGGTTCGACGGCGTCAGGCAGGGTCTGGCGGTATGGCTGTGGGGCATCGTGATGTCTGTTCTTGCGGGACTGATCGGTCTGGCCGCCGGCGGTTTGGGCGTGCTGACCGGGCCGGCGCCCGTGCCGGTCGTTGAGCGCCCCGTCCAAGAGCTGACTCTTCCGGGCCTGATCGCGCTGGCAATAGTGCTGCTGGCCAGCCTGGCCGGGGCACTGCTGGGTGGCGCCACCGGCATGCGCTACCACCGCGCCGTTGACCGATCCGGCTTCGTACCCGACGAGGACATCGAGTAGCACCACCCAGCGGGCCCCGGCGGGAAAAGAAAAGCACCCCGGCCGATAGGCCGGGGTGCGCGGTGCGAGTGGAGCGGGCGACGGGAATCGAACCCGCGTATCGAGCTTGGGAAGCTAGCGCTCTACCATTGAGCTACGCCCGCACAGGATCCGGCGAGGAAGCCGGACCCGGTCAAACAACGAAACCGAGTTTACCCCAGGTCAGCGGCCAGCCGGAATTCAGACCGGCTGCCCGGCCGTGGAGGCCTCACGCTCGCGGGCTTCGCTGATTTCTTCGGCCCGGGCGGTGTTGGCCTCCTGGGTCAGCGCGGCCCCGGCTTCGGCGTCACGCGTCAGGTTGTCGCCGGTCTCGGGGTCGAACAGGTGCATCTTGCGGGTGTCCAGCCACAATTCAGCCGAGCGCCCGCCACGGATCCGGCTGGCCGCGTCCAGGGTGACCACGATCTGCGGCCGCAACTCGTCGGCGTCCATCTCCGCAGCCAGCGAATTGAGCAGCTCGCGGACCTCCGGATCCGGGTCAAAGTTGATGTAGCCGTACTGTTCGTTGCCGAGCCACTCGGTGTGGGTCAGCTCGGCCATAAACGAGGACCCCAGGTCCTTTTTATGCTCCTCCACCAGCGAAGCATCCTCGAAGAACTCCGGCCGCAGGCCCACCAGCACTACCTTTTTGCCCGCGGCGGCGCGTGCCTTGTCCTCGGTGACCGGGATGTCGCCAATCGGCGTCTTCAGGACGTCGCCCTCCAAAGTGGCCGGCAGGAAGTTCATTGAGGGGGATCCGATGAAGCCCGCCACGAACAGGTTGACGGGCTGTTCGTAGAGTTCGCGCGGGGAAGCGATCTGCTGCAGCACACCCTTCTTCAGCACCGCCACCCGATCGCCCAGCGTCATCGCCTCGGTCTGGTCGTGCGTGACGTAGACGCTGGTGACGCCGAGCCGGCGCTGCATCTGCGAGATTTCCGAACGCATCTGGCCGCGCAGCTTGGCGTCCAGGTTGGACAGCGGCTCGTCGAACAAGAACGCATCGGCCTGCCGGACGATCGCGCGTCCCATTGCCACGCGCTGCCGCTGGCCGCCGGAGAGGTTGCCCGGTTTGCGCTCCAGATGATCGGTCAGCTCCAGGGTCTTGGCGGCGTCCGTGACCAGCTTCCGGATGTCGTCCTCGGTGTGCTTGCCCTTGGCCAGCCTCAGCGGGAACGCGATGTTCTCGAACACGGTCAGGTGCGGGTAGAGGGCATAGTTCTGGAACACCATGGCCAGGTTCCGGTCCCGGGGCGCCTTCTCATTGACTCGCTTGCCGTCGATCAGCAGGTCGCCGGAGGTGATGTCCTCGAGCCCCACGATCATGCGCAGCAGCGTCGACTTTCCGCAGCCGGAGGGACCCACCAGGATGATGAATTCGCCGTCCTCGATGTCAATGCTGACGTCGTTGACTGCGGGGAAGCCGTCGCCATACTGCTTGACGAGGTTCTGCAACGTGATCGATGCCATGGGATGTCCTTTCCTGCCGCGGGCCTAGCCCTTGACGGCGCCTTGGGTCAGGCCGGAGACGATTTGGCGCTGGAACAACAGGACCAGCAGCACAATGGGAATGGTGACGATGATGGCCGCCGCGGAGATCGCGCCGACCGGGGACTCGAACTGGGAAGCGCCGGTGAAAAAGGCCAGCGCCGCGGGGACCGGGCGTGCGGCCTCGGTCGAGGTCAGCGAGATGCCGTAGACGAAGTCGTTCCAGGCGATGAAGAAAGCGATGATCGCCGTGGTGAAGACGCCGGGTGCGGCCAGCGGCACGATCGCCTTGCGGAACGCTTGCCAGGTGGTGGCCCCGTCCACCTGCGCTGCCTGCTCCAGTTCCCACGGGATCTGGCGGAAGAACGCCGCCAGGGTCCAGATGGAGATGGGCAGGGTCAGCGAGAGATAGGGGATGATCAGGCCCGGCCACGTGTCGTACAGCCCGATGTTCCGCCACAGGTTGAACAACGGGGTGACGATCGAGATCACCGGGAAGATGGATACCGCCAGGGCGGTGGTGAGAATGACCTTCTTGCCCGGGAAATCCAGCCGGGCAATGGCGTAGGCGCAGAGCGTGGCCAGGACAACGGCGATGAACGTGGCGATCAGCGCGATGCCGATGGAGTTTCGCAGCGAGCTGAGGAACAGGTCCTGCGCCGAGCCGACCAGGATCTGTTCATAGTTGGACCCCGTCCACGAGTCGGGCAGGAACTTGCCCGAGGTCAGCTCGCTGGGCAGCTTGAACGAGGTGGCCAGAATGGACGCCACCGGAAACAGCGCGTAGATGAGCACCAGGACGGAGATGACGATCCACGTCACCCGCTCCTTGGTTCGTGATGCTTTCATCATTTGCCTCCTCTCTGGCTGGCCAGGTCCACTTTGAACAGCTTGATGGCGATAAAACAGATCAGCAGCACGCACACGAACAGCAGCACCGACACCGCGGATCCGAGGCCGATTTCCAACCGCCCGATGGACGTCCGGTAGGCGAGCAGCGAGAGCACTTCGGTGTTAAACGCGCCGTTGGTCATGATGAAGACGTTGTCGAATATTCGGAATGCATCGAGCGCCCGGAACAGCACGGCCACCATGATCGCGGCCTTCATGTTCGGCAGGATCACCCGGCGCATCCGCTGCCACCACGTGGCGCCGTCCACTTCCGCGGCTTCGGTCAGCTCGTCCGGCACCTGCGCCAGACCGGCCAACAGCAGCAACGAAATGAACGGCGTGGTCTTCCAGATTTCGCTGGCCATGATCACGAACAGCGAAGTCCACGTTCCGGCGAACCAGTTCAGGTCCGGATCGATGCCGGGCACCCAGTTGAACCAGGTGTTCACGAAGCCGGAGTTGATATCGAACATATAGAACCAGGCAAATGCGGAGACCACGGTGATGATCCCGTAGGGGACCAGAATGGCAGTGCGCAGCCAGCCGCGCACCGACTTGAGCGCCTTGTGCATCACCAGCGCCAAAGCGAAACCCAGGATGAGTTCCACGACGACGGTCACCACCGTGATCAGCAGCGTCACCCCGAGGTCCCGCCACCAGACCACGTCCGTAAGGATCACGCCGTAGTTGGCCAGCCCGATGAACGCGCGCTCATCGGGGGCGGTGAGCCGGTAACTGAACAGCGAGTCATACAACGCCTGCAGGATCGGGTAGGCCGTGACGGCCAGCATGACGACGAAGGCCGGGCCCGCCAGCCACCAGCCCAGCCGGCGCTCGGCCCTGGCGCGCTCGCTGAACTGTTGGACGGCTCGGCGCCGGCCGGTGCCCCCGGCTTGGCCGCTCGGGAGCGTGGGCGTTTCGGTCGTGGTGCTCACAGCAGGTTCTCCCCCCGTAGGACGGAAACGATGAAGTCCGACGTCTCCTGCGGCGTGATCGCGGGATCAACCTCATCCGGCGGGGCGAAATTCTGCTGCAGGCTGGTGGAAACTTCGTTGTAGAACACCGTCTGCGGACGCGGCGCCGACAGTTCCAGAGATTCGCGGATGGTGTCCGCCATCGGGAAGGCATCCTTGATCCGCGGATCGTTGTAAGCCTCGGTGTTCGAGGGCGGGTTGCCGTTGGAGATGAAGTACTCGGCTTGGTTCTCCGGGCTGACAATGCACTCAATGGCGGCATAGGCCAGATCTGGGTGCTTGCTGGCCGCCCCCACGCCCAGGTTGATGCCGCCGAGCGGCGGCGCAGATTGCTCGCCTTCGTTCATCCGCGGGTACAGGGTCCAGCCGATGTCGTCGATCAGGGACGCATCCAGGGTGCCGTCCTCCACCGAGGCGTTGGTAGCCGGCCAGACGAACGGCCAGTTCACCATGAACGAGCCCTTGTCGCCCTGGAACAGGATCATCGAATTGTTCTCGTCCTGGGTGGGCAGCCCCGGTCCGCCCAGTCCGTCCTTGCCGATGGTGGAGATGACTTGGGCAGCTTCCGTGCCGGCCTTGCTGGACAGGCCCAGCTCGATTTGGTCGGCCTTGGCCTCGGGGTTTTCCAGGATGTGGCCGCCGGCGGACTCAACCAGGGCGTTCAGCCAGACGGTCATGGACTCGCCGCGCTGGCCCTGTACGCCCAGGAACTTGTCTTCCTTGGCGGCAGCGTCGATCAGTTGTTGCCAGGTGACCGGCTTCGTCATGTCCAGGCCGGCTGCCTCGGCCACCGACTTCCGGTACCAGAGCAATTGAGTGTTGGCCCAGAACGGAACGGCCACGAGTTTGTCTTTCCACGTGGCCCCGGTGAGGGCGCCCTCCACGACGTTCTGCGTGGTCCGCTGCGCCACGGTGTCCGGGACCGGAGCGAGGAAGCCCGGCTCCGCCAGCTCGGGGATGAAAGGTGGGTCCAAGCTCATGATGTCCAGAGACGAGTCGCTTGCTGCCAGCCGCCTGGCCAGCTGCTCCCGCTGCGATGCGGCGTCGTTGGGCAGCAGCGAGGTTTCGATCCGGTACTCGCCGCCGGCGGCCTCGGTGCATTTTTCGGCGATCGCCGCCTGGCCGCCCGCGTCGGGGTTGATGTACCAGGTCAGGGTGGGCGGTCCCTCCTCGGCGCTGCAACCGGCCAGCAGCGTGGCTCCCAGCGCGAGCACCACTGCCGCTCCGGTTCGAGCTGTGCCGCGCCGGTAGCGCGGCCGGTATCCGTCTCTGGGCATCGGCACTGGCCTCCACGTTCTGGTAGACGCTCCGGCTGCCCGGCTTCTGTCGCTCATATGTGCCACGCAGCCTCGTAGAAATAGAGCGTATTCTCCCGCAGGCAAATGCGCCATGGCCCGCGCGGCCTAGGAACCGGCTGGCCGAAGGAATACCGTGGGCCAGATCGAACGTTGTGCCGCATACCGTCCGGCAACTGCGGGCGTAGCGTGAGGGAAGGCGAGCATGGCGAATTCAACTGACGACGCCCGGCGGCGGGAAAGCTGGCTGCGCTTCCGGGACCACCGGAACCAGGCGTTGGCCGTCGAGCATGGCTGGCTCACGCTGACCTCGCTGCAGTGGCTGCCCGCCGAGCCGGCACCGCTGGAGAAGATCACTGGCCTGTGGAGCGCCAACGGTCCGGCATCCGCGGGCGGACACGCCACCCTGACGGCAAGCGCCGACGACGGCTTGTACTTCGTGGAATCCGGCGAGCCGGCGGTCGGAACGTATACGGCCACGCTGGGCAACGAGGAATCGCTGCTCTGGGTACGCCGCGGCAGCATCGCCGTCGAACTCGCCGCCCGTGGCGACCGCTATGCCATCCGGACGCGGGACAATGCCTCGCCGGTGCATGCTGACTTCGAGGCCGTGCCGGTCTTCGACTACAACCCGGATCTGGTGGTGGCCGGCAGATTCGATGAATACGACCAACCGCGGACCCTGCCGATCGCCACGTCCAATCCAGACGTTCCCGGTGCCATCACCGCGGTGGGCACGGTCAGCTTCGACCTGGACGGCACCCGGCACACGCTGGTGGCCGAGCCGGAGAGACTGGGTGCGTTGTCGCTGAACTTCCATGACGCCACCAACGGGGAGACCACCGCGGGCTGGCGTTCCGTCGCCACCCGCCGGCCCGGCCCCGACGGAACCGTCCTGATCGATTTCAACCGCGCCACGAATTTCCCCAGCGCTTTCACCGACTTCGGTACCTGCCCGATGCCGGTTGACGGCAACGTCATCACGGCCCCGGTGGAAGCCGGTGAACGCCGGGCGCGCTGACTTTCCAGTGCTGACTTCTATCGCTGACTTTCTACCGCCGACGGCCGAATGGTGGCGCCGTACGCCAACCTGCGGGAGGATCGTCGGATGGGACCGACGGCGGACGACTTCCGCACCATCACCGACGACCTGACCGGCCGCTTCGCTGAACTGCCGGACGATGCCTGGGGCAAGCCTGCGCTTGAGCTGGCCTGGGACTGCCGCGAGACAGCCGCACATCTGATGGACGACTTCGCCTTCTATGCGATGCAATTGTCCGGCCGTCGACCGCCGCAGGATGACTACGTGGCGTTGGTGGATCCGCCCGCGTGGCAAGCGGGCGGGCCGGAGATCTTGTTCTGGCCCGATCCCGCCACGGGGACCGCCGGAATCGTCAGCTGCTTCGACGCCGCGGCCGGGCTGCTCTATGCCGTCACGGCCACCGCGCCGGCAGGCCACCGGGGCTACCATCCGGCAGGAACCTCGGATGCGTCCGGTTTCGCCGCGATGGGGGTGGCCGAGGCCGTCCTGCACGGCTTCGATATCCTCGCTGCACAGGGGATCAGCTACCGTCCGGATGAAGTGGTGATCGCTCGGGTCTTGGACCGGATCTTCCCGGCTGCCGAGCGGACCGGCGATCCCTGGCAGGACCTGTTGGGGGCCAGCGGCCGGACCCCGGAAACCCGCGGGCAGCAGTGGCGTTGGGACTCGTCGGTACGCGGCTGAGGGGGAGTGCACCGGGCGGGAGCGCGGCCCGGGCCGTAGGCTGGTAGCAGTCCTGCAAAGAGGCAGGGGTACCGACGGAAGCCGCTATGACCGTAGATAAGAACACCCGCCGGCTCGAAGACAATATCGAGACCGACTTTTCGGACAAGATGAGCTATGGCTCCTACCTGTCCTTAGACCAGCTGCTCGCCGCTCAGCACCCGGTCAGCCGTCCGGAACACCACGACGAACTCCTGTTCATCATCCAGCACCAGACCTCCGAGCTGTGGCTGAAACTGGTGCTGCACGAGTTGCGCGCGGTACGGCAAAAACTGCGCGACGACGACCTGCGCTTTGCGATGAAGGGCATCGCCCGGATCAAACACATCCAGCGCTCGCTGACCGAGCAATGGTCGGTGCTGGCAACACTCACCCCGTCCGAATACGCCGAATTCCGCGGTGCGCTGGGGTCGTCGTCCGGCTTTCAGTCCTATCAGTACCGGGCGGTGGAGTTCCTGCTGGGTAACAAGAACAAGGGCATGCTGGACGTCTTTGCGAATGATCCGGCCGCGCAGGCCTTGCTCGCCGAGCTGCTGGAGCAGAGCAGCGTGTACGACGAGTTTCTGGCCTACCTGCACCGGCATGGCTATCCCATCCCGGCGGAATTGCTGGACCGGGACGTGACAGAGGCCCACGTTTTCAACCCGGAACTGGTGGAGACCTTCACCTCGGTCTATGAGAACGCCGGGCTGAATTGGGACGTCTACGAGGCCTGCGAGGAACTGGTGGATCTGGAAGACAACTTCCAGCTCTGGCGCTTTCGGCACCTGAAAACGGTGGAGCGGACCATCGGCATGAAGCGCGGCACCGGCGGATCCTCCGGCGTCGGCTTCCTCCGCCGGGCGCTGGAACTCACGTTCTTCCCCGAGCTGTATGCGGTGCGCACGGAGATTGGCAAGGCCGGACCGGTCGAATAGGGGCGTGGACGAGGGCTGCCGGCGGAGGCCGTTCGTTCCCCCGCCGGCAGCGGCCTGATGGCTTGGGCGGCCGCCTTCGGATCCCGCGCGGCCCAACTGATTCCATGGTCGCACCCCTTCGCGGATCGGGACAGGGCCTGAGCCCGGATGCTCCCGTCCGAGGGCGGCGTCATGCGGCAGGGGAGGGGCCCGTTCCCGTGTATTTTTAGAGTGTGCTGATCTCCGACCGTGATATTCGTGCCGAAGTGGACTCCGAACGCATCATTCTTGATCCGTTCCAGCCGGACATGATCCAACCCTCGAGCGTGGACGTGCGGCTTGACCGGTTCTTCCGGCTGTTCGACAACCACAAGTACGCACACATCGACCCGCAACTGGAGCAGCCCGAGCTGACCCGGCTGGTGGAGGTGGACCCGGAGGAGCCGCTGATCCTGCATCCGGGCGAATTTGTCCTCGGCTCCACCTATGAGACGGTGACGCTGCCCGACGACATCGCCGCCCGGCTGGAGGGCAAGTCCTCGCTGGGCCGGCTGGGCCTGCTGACCCACTCCACGGCAGGGTTCATCGATCCCGGCTTCTCCGGACACGTGACGCTTGAGCTCTCCAACATGGCAACACTGCCGATCAAACTCTGGCCGGGCTCCAAAATCGGCCAGCTGTGCTTCTTCCGGCTGTCCTCGCCGGCCGAGCACCCGTACGGCTCCGGCGAGTACGGCAACCGCTACCAGGGCCAGCGCGGCCCCACGGCATCGCGCAGCTACCAGAATTTCCACCGCACGGTCATCGAACGCTGATCCGGCCGCTGCCCGGCGGCTGAGCGCCCGGGCAGTTGCCCGCCGGACCCAGGCCGAGCCCGCGGGACTCAGGCCGCGGGAGTGGTGGCCCGCTGGATTTTCGCCGGTGGTTTGACCGGAAGCAGCAGCAACAGGCCGGCCAGCAGTACCACCAAGATGCCCAGGATGCCGTAGCGCTGTTCGCCGAACACGGTGATGAACAGTGCGAACAGCGATGGCGCCAGGAAGCTGACGGCCCGGCCGGTGGTGGCGTAGAGGCCGAAAAATTCGCCTTCCTCGCCGCGCGGCGCGAGCCGGGCCAGATAGGCGCGGGAGGACGACTGGGCCGGTCCGACGAACAGGCACAGCAGCAGGCCGAACACCCAGAAGGTGGTATCGCCGGTCCAGACGTTGCCGAAGAAGACATGGTCGCCGGCGCCCAGGATGAAGATGGCGGCAGCGGCGACGATCAGCCCGGACAGGGCCCAGACGATGACATTCTTCGGGCCCACCCGGTCGTCCAGCACCCCGCCGAACACCGCACCCAGCGCAGCGACCACGTTCCCGGCGATGGCGAAGACGATCACCTGGCTGAGCGAGAAGCCGAAGGTCCCGGCGGCAATCACCCCGCCGAAGGTGAACACCGCGGCGAGCCCATCACGGAAAATGGCGCTGGCGATCAGGAAGAAAATCGTGTGCGGGCTGGAGCGGAAGATCGCCTTGATGCGGCGGAAGAGCAGGCCGTAGGAAGCGAAGAAACCCAGCGACGCGGCCGCCGGTTGCCGGGGGATCTCCGGAACGGCAAACAGCACCGGCAGCGCGAAGGCCATGAACCAGACGGCGCAGAACACCGCCACCAGCCGAATGTTCAGCCCGTTGTCCGCCGTGGCCCCGAACCATCCGGTTTCCGGCAGGACAAACCCGACGAGCACCAGGGCCAGCGCCACGACGCCGCCAACATAACCCATCGCCCAGCCGAATCCGCTCACCTTGCCGATGGTCGACGGGGTGGAAATTTGCGTCAGCATGGCGTAGTAGTTCACATTCGCGAACTCGAAAAAGATGTTCGCCAGCGCGATCAGCGCCACGCCCAGGAAGAGGAACCCAGGCGACGGAAAGACGAAGAAGCAGAGGCCGGTGAGTACAGCCACCGCCACACTGTTGACGCCAAGCCAGAGTCTGCGGCGGCCGCCGGTGTCCGAACGCTGGCCGGTCACCGGCGCCAGCAGCGCGATGGCCAGGCCTGCGATGGCCAATCCGTAGCCGAGGATTTCCGAAGCGAACGCCTCGCCGCCGAAGGCGTCACTGGTCAGGTAGACAGTGAAGACAAACGTTGTCATCACGGCATTGAAGGCCGCCGACCCCCAGTCCCAGGACGCCCAGGCCAGGACATGCTTCTTGTTCAGCCGTTCCGCTGCCGCACCGCCCGCGTCTTGGGTTACCGGCATGCCGGCCGAGTCAGTCATACCGCGATGCTATCCGTTTCGCCCGGTGCGAACTTTGAGCAGCGCCGCAAGCCCCATGAATCTTTGCCATACCGTGGAGCCGAAGGCCCGGCGGGGCAAGTCCGGCGCCCGGATGCAGTGCCCCGCGGGCGCGGGAGCATTTATGCCATGGGTAGAATGAAGCATGCCCTTGTCCGCCTAATCCTTGGCAATTCTGAAGGAAGTTCCGGAGTATCCACGTGCTGATTGTGCTCACCATGCTTTTTGCGGTGGCCTTTGTAGCGCCTTTGATTTTCCGGAAGCTCGGTCGGTCAACCTTCTACATCCTGGCTGCGGTACCCGCCGCCGGATTCATCTGGCTGATCGCCACGTTCGGCAACTACACCGACGCAAACCAGAAAGCCCTGGACGGCGCCCCCAACGCGCCGCCGTCGGAAGTCTATGCCTGGGTGCCGGGCCTGCGGCTGGAACTGGCCTTCCGGATGGACACGCTGGCTGCGGTGCTCTGCATCCTCATCCTCGGCGTCGGCGCCCTGGTGCTGTTTTATTGCGCCCGCTATTTCAAGGCAAACGATCCCGACATCGGTCCGTTCGGCGCACAGTTGCTGGCCTTCAGCGGCGCGATGTTCGGTCTGGTCACCGCCGATGACCTGATCCTGATGTACATCTTCTGGGAACTGACCAGTGTTCTCTCCTACCTGCTGATCGGGTACGCCAGGCACCGGCTGTCGGCGCGTAGATCGGCGTTGCAGGCCCTGATGGTCACCACCCTGGGTGGCCTGGCGATGTTGGTCGGCATCCTGATGATCGGCCAGACCGCCGGCACCTACCGGATCTCGGAGATCCTCGCAGAGGCCAGCTCGCTCATGGCCTACGGACAGATCATCGATATAGCCATCCTGCTGATGCTGGTTGGGGCGATCAGCAAGTCGGCGTTGGTGCCGTTCCACTTCTGGCTCCCGGCCGCCATGGCCGCGCCCACACCGGTCAGCGCCTACCTGCACGCAGCGGCCATGGTGAAGGCCGGCATCTACCTGGTGGCCAGGCTGTCTCCCGGATTCTCCAGCACCGAGTACTGGCACGCCGTGGTGCTGGGACTGGGACTGCTGACCATGCTGGTGGGCGGCTGGCAGGCTCTTCGACAGCACGACCTGAAGCTGATCCTGGCCTACGGCACGGTCAGCCAGCTGGGTTTCCTGACCCTCGTGGTCGGACTGGGGTCCCAGGAGGCCGCCCTGGCCGGCTTGGGCTTGCTGTTGGCCCATGGCTTCTTCAAGGCCACGTTGTTCCTGGTGGTGGGCATCATTGACCACCAGTCCGGAACGCGTGACATCCGCGAGCTGTCCCACTTGTACCGCAAGGCCCCGAAGCTCTTTGTGGTGGCCCTCATCGGTGCCGCCTCCATGGCCGGCCTTCCCCCGTTGCTGGGCTTTGTCGCCAAGGAATCGGTCTACGAAGCCTTCATCCACCGCGAGGAGGCCTCCGGCTGGGTGGGCGGTCTGCTGCTGGCCGGCATTGTGGTGGGATCCATCCTGACGTTCGCCTACAGTGCCCGCTTTATCTGGGGCGGGTTCGCCGCCAAACCGGGACTGGCGGCCATCGAGTTCAAGCCGGTTCCGTGGACCTTCCTGGCGGCGCCGGCCATCCTGGCCGTGGCCACCCTCTTGTTCGGGCTGTGGCCGGTGCCGGTGGAAAACGCCGTGGAGCCGTATGCCGGGCTTTTCCCGCTGGATACTGTCGCCACGCATCTGGCGCTCTGGCACGGTCTGACACCGGCCCTCGGCCTCACGGCGATCACGCTGGCCGCCGGCGTCGCCTTGTTCCTGTTGCGCACCCCGGTTGCCGCCTTCCAAGCGAAGATCCACTTCATTCCGGAGGCCGACCGGATCTACCGCGGCATCATCGGCGTGCTGGACGAGGTGGCCATCTGGGTCACCGGCCGCACCCAGCGCGGTTCGTTGGTCTTCTACCTGTGCGTGATCCTGATCGTGGCCATCGTGACGCCGCTGACCGCCGTCGTGCTGATGGATGCCCCGCTGCCGGACAGTCTGGTCTGGTTCGATACGCCGGCGCAGGCCATCGCGGGGCTGATCGTGGCGGCGGGAGCGCTCGGCGCCATCCGCGCCAACAAGCGCTTCATGGCGGTGCTGATGGTCTCGGTCACCGGCTATGGGCTGGCTTTTATCTTCGCCATCCAGGGCGCCCCGGATCTGGCCCTGACCCAGATGCTGGTGGAAACGATCTCGCTGGTGGCGATCGTGCTGGCGCTGCGTTCGCTGCCGGCGCGGCTGTGGCTGCGCACCCCCGGCCGGTTCAAGCTGCTGCGCGCCGTCATTGGGGCCGCCTTTGGCTTGACCATGATCGTGATCGCGATGACGGCGATGGCTGCCCGCACGGCAGATCCGGTATCGCTGGCCCTGCCGAAGCTGGCCTACGAGGGCGGCGGCGGCCGGAACATCGTCAACGTTGTCCTGGTGGACATCCGTGCGTGGGACACCTTCGGGGAAATCTCCGTGCTGGCGCTGGCGGCTACCGGTGTGGCCAGCCTGATCTTCATCCGCGGCCGCGGAGACCAGCGCCCGCCGTCCGTCGACGCCGTCGCCAGCGGCTCGGTGGGCCGGGGCTACGAAATGGTGGCGCACTCGGACCGCGAGGCAGCGGCCCTGGCCACCGCCCGCAAGTTTGCCGTTGTGCCGCGCGACGCCTGGCTCGTGGCCGGCCGGACGCTGGCGCCGGAGCGCCGGTCCATCATCTTCGAAGTGATCACCCGGCTGCTCTTCCACTCCGTGATGATCTTCTCCGTCTACCTGCTGCTGGCGGGCCATAACCTGCCCGGCGGCGGGTTCGCCGGCGGGCTGCTGGCCGGCATCGCGCTGACCATCCGCTATCTGGCCGGCGGGCGGGTCGAGCTGGCTGAAGCCACTCCCGTCAGCGCCGGCCTGCTGCTGGGCGTGGGGCTTGCCGCCGCGGCCCTGACGGCCGTCGTCCCGCTCTTCCTGGGCGGCCAGGTCTTCCAAAGCGCGATCATCGAGTTCAGCCTGCCGGTCTTCGGCGACCACAAGTTCGTTACGTCCACCATCTTCGACATCGGCGTCTACCTGGTTGTGGTCGGCCTGGTGCTGGACGTGCTGCGCAGCTTCGGCTCGGAAATCGACGAACGAACCGAAGAACGTACCTCCCGCGGCCGAAAGAGCCCGGAGCTCCATGCACCGGCAACGATCGAGGAGGAGGTGTCCAAATGACGGTCAACCTGACATTGCTGCTGGTGATGGGAGTGCTGTTCGCCGTGGGCGTCTACCTGATCCTGGAACGCAGCCTGACCCGCGTGATGCTCGGCCTGATGCTGATCACCAATGGCGCCAACCTGCTGCTGCTGAGCACCGGCGGACCCGCTGGCCTGGCGCCGATCTTCGGCGTTGACGTCCCCGCCGATACCTACAACGATCCGCTGCCGCAGGCCTTGATCCTCACGTCCATAGTGATTTCCTTTGCGGTCACGGCGTTCATGCTGGCCATCATTTACCGTTCCTGGGTGCTGGGACGGCAGGACGAGGTCCAGGACGATATCGAAGACCGCCGCGTGGCCAATCAGCCAACCTTCGATGCGGAAGACGACGCCGAGATCCCTGCGGAAACCACCGAGTTCGTCCCGCCGGACGAAGCGGAGGAAACACCCGCAACCAACAGGGCCCGGACGGAGGGGGAGAAGTGAACGCCGCACAGATAGCTCCGCTGGCAGTAGTCCTGCCGCTGCTGGGCGCTGCCTTGGCGTTCGTATTGATCCGCCATCCAAATGCCCAACGCCGGACCGGTGCCATCACGCTGACCGTGACCCTGGCGCTGGAGGTTGTCATGCTGGCCTCGGCCTGGGCGAACGGTGCCCAGGCGGTGAATATCGGCGGCTGGATTCCGCCCTTTGGGATCACCATGGTGGTCGATGAGCTGTCCGCGCTGATGCTGGTGGTCTCCTCGGCCGTCAGCCTGGCGGTGCTGCTCTATGCCTCCGGCCAGGGCATGGCGGACAGCGACGAAGAGGGCCCGGTTTCGATCTTCCACCCGACCTACCTGATCCTGGTGGCCGGCGTTTCCAATGCCTTTCTGACCGGTGATCTGTTCAACCTCTATGTGGGCTTCGAAATGCTGCTCACTGCCAGCTACGTGCTGATGACGCTGGGTGGCACGAGCCCGCGCATCCGCGCGGGGGTGACCTACGTCGTCGTCAGCGTTATCTCCTCGATGCTGTTCCTTGTCTCCATCGCGATGATCTACGCGGCGACCGGAACCATCAACATGGCCGACCTGGCGATCAAGCTCGGCGAGTTGGAACCGTCAACGCAGATGACGCTGCACCTGATGCTGCTGGTGGCCTTCGGCATCAAGGCGGCGGTCTTCCCGCTGTCCTTCTGGCTGCCCGACTCCTACCCGACGGCGCCGGCGCCGGTCACCGCGGTGTTCGCCGGCCTGCTGACCAAGGTCGGAGTCTACGCCCTGATCCGCACCGAGACGCTGCTGTTCCCGGGCGACCGCCTGAACACGTTCCTGATGGTGGTGGCCGTGCTGACCATGCTGGTGGGCATCCTGGGCGCGGTGGCCCAGATCGACATCAAGCGTATGCTCTCGTTTACGCTGGTCAGCCACATCGGCTACATGGTGTTCGGCCTGGCGATGTCCTCGGTGGTGGGGCTGGGCGCAGCGGTCTACTACGTGGCGCACCACATCACGGTGCAGACCAGCCTGTTCTTGGTGGCGGGCCTGATTGAGCGCCGCGGCGGCACTACCAACATGGATCGGTTGGGCGGCCTAGCCAAGCTGTCGCCGATGCTGGCCATCCTGTTCTTTGTACCGGCCATGAACCTGGCCGGCATTCCGCCGTTCTCCGGCTTCCTGGGCAAGATCGGCCTGGTGCAGGGAGGCGTGGACCTGGGCACCCCGGTGGCCTGGGTGCTGGTGGCGGGCAGCATGATCACGTCGCTGCTGACGCTGCTTGCCCTGGCCCGGGTCTGGAACCGCGTGTTCTGGCGGCGCCCGGAAGACGCCGAGCATCCGGATCCGGTGCTGGTGGCGACCAAGCCCGACGGGTCGGCGGTGCGGACCACACGCCATGTGGAGGAGCGTCCGCACGGGCGGTTCACCGGGCGGGGCATCGTTCAACTGCTGCCGATGCCAATGGTTTGGCCGACGATCGGGCTGGTGGTGATGGGCGTTGCCCTCACGGTCTTCGCCGGGCCGCTCTTCGAACTGAGCGACCAGGCGGCGCGGGAGATGCTGCAGCGCACACCGTACATCGAGGCGGTCCTGGGTGAAGGCGCGATGCAGGGGGTCGCCCCGTGAGGAAACCGCGCATCTCCATCTGGGTCGAGCTGCCCCTGCTGGCGTGGCTGGTCTTCCTCTGGGGAGCCCTGTGGCAGGATTTCAGCCCCGGCAACCTGATCTTCGGTTTGCTGATCGCGCTGGCCATCGTGAACCTGTTCTATCTGCCCCCGGTCGAACTCAGCGGGCGCTTCAACCCGCTGGCGGCGGTGGTCTTCGCCGCGACCTTCGTCTGGAAAGTGGCGGTAGCGAGCTTCCAGGTGCTCTGGCTGGCCCTGACCGCCGGCCCGAAGCTGCGCAACGCGGTGGTGGCGGTGCACCTGCGAAGCCACTCGGACCTGCTGGTAACGGCCACCGGGCATGCCATTTCGCTGATCCCGGGCAGCTTCGTGGTGGACGTGGACCGGTCCACGTCCACGCTCTACCTGCACGTAATCAACGTGGCCACCAAGGAAGCCGCCGAGGATTTCCAGGCCGAGGTGCGGAACATCGAGGCGGGCCTGATCAGGATGATGGGGACCAAGGAAGAACTCGAACTGGTCAAAGCTGAAGGTGCCGGCCGAGGAGGGGCAGCGTAAACGTGGAAGTCATCTCTGTTGCCCAAATCATCGTCAGCGCAATCCTGGCTCTGGCCGCGGTGTTGGCGCTGGTCCGCCTGGCCCGCGGGCCGTCCCTGTTGGACCGGTTGCTGGCCATCGACGTGCTGCTGGCAGTTGTCTGCGCCGGCCTGATTGTGGACATGGCCGCCGGCGGCCACACGAACAATCTGACGCTGGTGGTGGTGATCTGCCTGGTCGGGTTCATCGGCTCGGTTGCGGTGGCCCGGTTCGTCACAGACGGGCGGGCACGTGAACACTGACCTGATCCTCGACGTCGTCACCGCTGTTTGCCTGATCACCGGCGCGCTGATGTCCCTGGCGGCGGGCATCGGCCTGCTGAGATTCCCGGACCTGCTCTCCCGCATGCACGCCGCCACGAAGCCGCAGGTTTTCGGCCTGCTGCTGCTGTTGACCGGGCTGGGGCTGCAGCTGGGCAGCTGGGCGGCGGTGCCGTTGCTGCTTATCGCGTGGCTGTTCCAACTGCTCACCGTGCCGGTCTCGGCGCACATGGTGGGCCGTGCCGGATACCGCACCAAGCACCTGCGCCGGGAAATCCTCAGCGTGGACGACCTCGACGCGGTGGTGGAAGCGGCAGCGGAAGAAGAGCCCGAAGTGGAGATCGACGCCGGTGACGTCCTCACCGGTGACGCCAGCGCCGCAGAGAGCGACGACCCGGAGATAGACCCCCTAACGGCCAGCCCCACCGCGGCCGACGCGGCTGCAACCACGGCCGGCCCGATCGGGCAAGACCAGGACGCTACCGGGACGCGCAAGGACTAGACGCGCCGGCGGGGGCGGTGCCGCAGCCCCGCCCCCGCCGGTGTGCCCGCCACCCGTGCCGGCTTAGACGATTTCCGGGGTCTTTTCGTAGTGCAGGACCGCTTTGGCGGTGGCCCGCTTGAGCAGTACCTGGATCACCCGGCCCACCGTGCCGGAGACCACCGCGAAAACCACGGCAGCCTGCAGGCTGTTCTCCAGGTCATCGTCGGACTGCGGTGCGTCGCGGCCGGTGACCTTCTTCCACACGAAGCCCAGCACGCGGGTGGCCGCCAGGCCCGCGCCGATACTCACCAGGGTGCCCAAGAGCCTCAATACAACCGTCATGTCTGCTCCTTCCCGGGGCGCCGCGTCCCCGTGCCATCAGCTCTTTCCGCTCCCAGCCTACTGCCCGGCACCCGTCCGTCCCGCCGCCGTCGTGCATTTTCCAACGGATGCCGGCCGAATGGGACGCCAAGCCGGGCGAGTGTAGACTGGTGCGTGCTGCTAGACAGCACCAATAACGACAGGGGAGCGTCCGACCGACCGGCACACGCCGGGCACCGGGAGGGACGCTGAGAGTGCGGAAAGACCGCAGACCCTCGAACCTGCTCCGGTTAGTACCGGCGAAGGGAGTCGAGTTCTCGGGGCGTGCCACACGGCCGCCCTCCCCTCCTGCACCCAGGAGGATTCTCGTGAGTACCGTTTCGAATGCACCGACCACCCCCACGCCCGCACGCAAGCAGCGCTACGGCTGGCGGGTGGTGGACATCGTCGTCGCCTCGGTGGTGGCCGTGGCCGTTGGTGTCATCTTTTGGGCCTGGTCGGCGGCTTGGCCGCTGGTCGAGGGCCTCACCATTGCCTTCCCGCCCTCGGCGGGCCTTTACACCGGCGGCTGGCTGATGGCCGGCGTGCTGGGCGGGCTGATCATCCGCAAGCCCGGCGCCGCGATCTACTGCGAGATGCTGGCGGCGATTGTCTCAGGCCTGCTGGGCACCAGCTTCGGCATGAGCGTGCTGGTGTCCGGCCTGATCCAGGGCCTGGGCGCCGAAATCATCTTCCTGCTCTTCCTGTACCGGAAGTTCAACGTGGTCGTGGCGATGCTGGCCGGGCTCGGCGCCGGCCTGGCGCTCTCGATCAGCGAGAACATCCTGTACAACATGCTCTGGGCGCCCGAATGGCAGCTGGCCTACGTGGTCTTCGCCTCCGTCTCCGGCGTGGTGATTGCCGGGCTGCTGCCTTGGCTGGCGGTCAAAGGCCTGGCGAGGACGGGCGTCTTGTCCTCCTTCGCGGCGGGCCGCACGGCAGACGTCTGAGCCGTTCCATGGGACTGCAGAGTACGACGACGGTGGCCGGCCCGGTGCCGGTCCTCGCCGAGGGCTGGGGCTGGCGCCATGCCGGCCGCAAGGACCCGGCCGTGAGCGGTGCCAGCTTCAGCATCGCACCCGGCGAACGAGTCTTGTTGCTGGGGGCTTCCGGCGCCGGGAAATCCACGCTGCTGCACGCCATGGCCGGCGTGCTGGGCGACGATGGGGAAGGCGAGGAAGCCGGGCTGCTTACCGTGGCCGGGCAGCGTCCCTCGGATGCCCGCGGCCGGGCCGGGCTGGTGCTGCAGGATCCGGAAAGCCAACTGGTGCTGGCCCGCGTGGGCGACGAGGTGGCCTTCGGGGCGGAGAACCTGTCCGTGCCGCGCACAGAGATCTGGGACCGGGTCCGCGAATCCCTTGCCGATGTTGGCCTGGACGTGCCGCTGGACCATCCCACCGCGGCCTTGTCAGGCGGGCAAAAACAGCGGCTGGCGCTGGCATCGGTGCTGGCCATGCGGCCGGGACTGCTGCTGCTCGATGAACCGACCGCGAACCTGGACCCGGAGGGCGTGCAGGAAGTGCGCGACGCCGTGGCCCGGGTGCTGGGCCGGACCGGAGCCACCTTGGTGGTGGTCGAGCACCGGGTGGCCGTCTGGGCGGACGTGGTGGACCGGGTGATCGTGCTGGCGGCCGGCGGCGGTGTGCTGGCAGACGGCCCGCCGGACAAGGTGCTGGCCGAACGCGCCACCCGTGCCCGGCTGGTGCAGGCCGGCGTCTGGGTTCCCGGACACACTCCTGGGCTCAAGCTGCCCGCCGCTCCGGCCCCCGGCGGACCGTTGCTGCAGGCGGTGGGGTTGGACGTGGCCCGCAGCCGGAAGGCCGGACCGGTGCTGCGCGGCGTGGATTTGGACCTGCTCAGCGGGCAGGCCCTGAGCATCATCGGCCCGAACGGCGCCGGGAAGTCCACGCTGGCACTCACGCTGGGCGGCCTGCTGGCACCCGCCCGGGGGGAGCTGACCGCCACCCCGGCGCTGCACCGTGGCGCGGCGCAGTCCCCGGTGAAATGGAAGTCGGCCCAACTGGTGGCCCGGATCGGCAGCGTGTTCCAGGAACCGGAACATCAGTTCCTGACCAGCACGGTGCTCGATGAGCTCGAGTTCGGTCCGCGGCGGGTGGCGAAGCTGCCCGAGGCGGAGGTCCGGCAGCGGGTGGACACCATCGCCGAACGGCTCCGGCTGACCCGGCTGCTGCAGGCCAACCCCTTTACCCTGTCCGGCGGCGAGAAGCGCCGGCTCTCGGTGGCCACCATGCTGGCCACCGGCCCGGACATCCTGATGCTGGACGAGCCGACCTTCGGGCAGGACGCCACAACCTGGGCGGAACTGGTCACCCTGCTGGCCGAGCTGGTGGCCGACGGCAAGAGCGTGGTCTCGGTCACGCACGATGCCGACTTCACCGCAGCGCTCGGCGGTGGTGCCGTGCGCGTGGCCGGCGGCGGAGTCCAGCCGGTGCGGACGCTGAGGAGGGCAGCATGAGCGTGGATCTGATGACCCCGCGGCTGGCCGCTTCGCCGTTCAGCCGCGCCAATCCGGTGTCCAAGCTGGCGGCCGCCGCCGTGATCACCGTGGTGGTCATGCTCAGCGTGGACTGGGTGAGCGCGTCGGTGGTGCTCGCGGCCGAGCTGCTGCTGATGCCCGTGCTGGGGGTGAACCCGGGGCTGCTCTTCAAGCGTGGCTGGCCGCTGCTGGCGGCGGCGGCCACCGGCGCCTGGGCCACGGCGCTGTTGGCGGAGAAGACCGGGGCCGTGCTGTTCCAGCTCGGTCCGGTGGCGTTTACCGAGGATTCGGTGGCCGGCGGCATCGCCATCGGCCTGCGTTCGCTCGCCGTCGCGCTGCCGGGCATTTTCCTGCTGCTGACCACCGACCCCACCGACCTGGCCGACGCGCTGGCGCAGAAACTGAAGCTTCCGCACCGCTTTGTCCTGGGGGCGCTGGCCGCCATGCGGTTGGTCGGGCTGCTGGTGGAGGAGTGGCGCACGCTGGGCCTGGCCCGCCGCGCCCGCGGCGTCGGTGCCGAGAACCGGCCCATCGCCAAGGCCGGCGCGTTCGTGGGCCAGGCGTTCGGGCTGATCGTGCAGGCCATCCGGCGGGCCACCCGGCTGGCGGTTGCCATGGAGGCGCGCGGTTTTGGAGCGGGCCGGCGGACCTGGGCGCGTGAGTCCACCTACAGCACGGTGGATGTCTGGGTGCTGCTGGGCGGCGTGCTGATCGCCGCTGCGGCGGCCGCGGCCGCCATAGCCGCCGGAACCTGGAACTTCATCTTCGTGTGACCTGCCGGCGGTCCTTGAAGAGTGCCGCCCTGGCTCTTGCGGCGGGGGGACGGGCGCTGCTGGAATGACTCCATGAGCGAATCAGTCAAGGGACCCAAGTCGTACTTTCCCTCCATCGAGGAAAAGTACGGGCACCCGATTGAGCACTGGATGACCGCCTTGCAGGCAGTCCGAGGCCGGAAGCATTCCGAGCAGGTCAACTGGCTGAAGACCGAGCACGGTTTCGGCCACGGCCACGCCAACGCGCTTGTCCACGTCTATCGCGCAGAGCAGGAACAGGCAGAGCCGCAACAGTAGGCGGCTGCAGGAAAGCTACTCCCGGCTGCCTTCGGCCAGCAGTGCGGTCAGTTCCTCGGTGAGCTCAGGCGCCACTGGGATTTCCTTGCCGTCGATGCTCTTCACCGGCGCCAGCAGCCGGATGCTGGAAACCAGCCAGACGGCATCGGCCTCATACAGGTCATCCGGTTCCAGCGGACCGTAGCCCAGCTGCCATCCGGCCGCGGCGGCCGCCTTGAACAGCACTGCCTGGGACGTGCCCGGCAGGATGCCGCTCTCCAGCAGCGGCGTGACCAGAGTGCGCACGCCATCGCGCACCCGGGCCATCAGCACGGTGGAGGTCGGTCCTTCGAGGACGCGGCCGTCGCTGGACGTGAAGATGACGTCGTCGGCGTCGTTCTTGCGGGCGTAGCGCAGGGCCGCCATGTTCACCGCGTAGGAGAGCGTTTTGGCGCCCATCAGCAACCACGGGGCGCGTTCGGCCAGCGAGCTGTCATAGCCGCGGTCCAGCAGCAGCACCGAGATTCCGTCGGTGCGCTGGCGCTGTCCGGCCGACGGCGGCAGCGAGGCCTGGACCCAGGCGGTGGGAGCGGTGGCGCCTTCCACGCCACGGGTCACCAACAGCTTGATCACCAGCTCCTCGACGGGCGGGTGCTCCGCGATCGCCGTCTTGATCGCACGCTCCCACGCGTCGGCCGGTGGCAGCTGCAAATCCATGGTTTGGGCGGACGTCGCCAGCCGGTCCAGATGCGCCTGCACCTTGCGCGGTATTCCGTTCACGGCCAGCAAGGACTCGAAAATGCCGTCCCCGCGGGTGGCCCCTTGATCGGTGGCCATGAGCTGAGGCTGTGATGCATCGGCGATGCGCCCCGCCTCGTAGGCAGGGTCGAGGAACACCAGAACTGTCATACGCCTAGCTTAGTTTGTCGCTGGCCGCCGGGTAGGCTGGGGAGGATTGCGCCGGCACACGGCGGGAGGGGAGGAGCAGCCGCGTGCTGTGGTCGTTTGCGGGGCTGGGCACATTCCCCGACTGGGTCGTCGCCATTCTCGGCGTGATAGACATGGCGATCCGCATCATCGCCTTGGGTGTGATTCCCGGCAACCGCCGGCCCAACACCGCCATGGCCTGGCTGCTCGCCATCTTCTTTATCCCGCTGATCGGCCTGGCGCTGTTCTTCATGTTCGGCAGCTTCCGGCTCTCGGAGCGCCGGATCGCCAAGCAGGCGGAGATCAACCGCCGTGTCTGGGCCGCCACCCAAGATCTGGAGGAGCCCCGCAGCGAACGGGAGGCACCGGCTTGGGTGCATTCGGCGGCAGAACTGAACCGCCGGCTCGGAGCCTTCCCCATAGTGGACAGCAACCACGTGGAGCTGTACCCGGATTACGACGCCTCGATTGCCGCCATGACCGAGGCCGTGCGCGAGGCCCGCGAGTACGTGAACATCGAGTTCTACATCATGAGCAGGGACGACACCACGGGCGAACTCTTCGCCGCGCTGGAAGAAGCCGCCGCGCGGGGCGTCCGCGTGCGCTTGTTGTTCGATCACATCGGAGCCCTCCGCGTGACCGGCTACCGCAAGTTCCGCCGCTGGCTGGACACCACCCAGATCGACTGGCGCCGTTCGCTGCCGGTGCTGCCGGTCCGCGGCCAATGGCGCAGGATCGATCTGCGCAACCACCGCAAGATCCTGGTGGTGGACGGGCGCGTGGCCTTCACCGGATCGCAGAACCTGATCGAACCCGGCTACCGGCGCACCTCCAGCGAAAAGATCGGCCGCAAGTGGGTGGAACTGATGGCCCGCTATGAAGGCCCCATCGTCACCGCGCTGAACGTTGTCTTCGCCACCGACTGGTTGAGTGAAACCGACGACATCCTCGAAACCCAGCTGTTCACTCCGGTGCCGTTCCGTGAGCCCGGGCCAATGACCTGCCAGGCCTTGCCGAGCGGCCCCGGCTTCGTCACCGAAAACAACCTGCGCCTGTTCAACACGCTGATATATGCGGCGGTCGAGCGGCTGTCCATCTGCAGCCCGTACTTCGTGCCCGATGATTCGCTGCTCTATGCCATTACGACGGCGGCGCAGCGCGGGGTGAAGGTGGAGCTCTTCGTGTCCGAGGTCGGCGACCAGGCGCTGGTCCACCACGCCCAACAGTCCTACTACCAGGCGCTGCTGGAGGCCGGCGTGCGGATCTACCGCTACCCGAGGCCGCTGGTGCTGCATGCGAAGCACTTCACGGTGGACAACGAAGTTGCCGTCATCGGCTCCAGCAACATGGACATGCGGTCCTTCTCGCTGAACCTGGAGGTCTCCGTGATGATGCTCGGCGACAACATCGTGGAGGAGCTGTCCGACATCCAGGACAGCTATCGGGCGATCTCCAAGGAGCTCACCCTTGAGGAATGGCGGCAGCGGCCGCGCTGGCAGCGCTACGTGGATAACGTGGCCCGGCTGACCGCCACCTTGCAGTAGCCGGGAGTATTAGTCCGGGAACACAGCTCCCAGTGCCGAGAGCACTCCGTAGGCTTTGGCCCGCACTTCGTCCCACTCGTCGTCCGGCACGGAGTCAGCTGTGATCGCCCCGCCGACGCCCAGGCTGAGCCAATTTCCGTCCATCACCAGCGTCCGGATCACCACGGACAGGTCGGCGGCCCCGTCCAGCGAAAAGTAACCCACGGCGCCGGAGTAGACGCCGCGCGGTCCGGTCTCCAGCCGGTCCAGGATGTCCATGGTGCTGATCTTCGGTGCCCCGGTCATCGAGCCGGCGGGAAAAGCCGCCGCCACGGCTTCGGCCCGGACCGCCCCGGGCAGCAGCTGGGCGTCGATGGTGGAAACCATCTGGTGCACGGTGGCGTAGGACTCGATGGCGCACAGCCGGCTGACCTGCAGCGAACCCGGCACGGCGAAGTGGCTCAGGTCGTTGCGCAGCAGATCCACGATCATGATGTTCTCGGCCCGGTCTTTGGCGCTGCCGGCCAGTTCCCGGACGACTGCCGCATCGGCGTCCGGATCCGCCAGGCGCCGCCGGGTGCCCTTGATCGGTTCGGCCCGCAGGGCGCCGTCGGCCGCCATGCTGAGGAACCGCTCGGGCGACGTGCTCGCCACGGTGAGCGTGCCGAACCGCAGGAGGCTGGCAAACGGTGCGGGATTGCGGCGGCGGAGGGCCAAGTAGGTCTCGAGCGGATCCAGCGGCTCCGCCGCGGTGGCGTGCAGCTGGGTGGTCAGGCAGGCCTCGTAGGTGTTGCCCTCGCTGATTTCCGCCTGCGCTTCGCGGATCTTGGCGAGATAGGCCTCGCGCGAGTCACGCGACTGGAAGATTAGGGAAGCGGGCCGCCGTGCCGGTTCCGGTGGCGGGCCGGAGGCAGACGGCAGGGTGCCAATAACTGCTGCGGTGCCGGCGATCCACTCGGCGGCCTCCTCCGGGTGGGACGGTCTGGCCAGGGCCAGCAGCCACGTGCACCGCCGGACATGGTCCAGCAGGACGGCGCGGCCGGCGAACACCAGCGCGGCATCCGGTGCGTTGCCGTGGGCGCCGCGCGGCAGGCTGTCCGGCGCCAGGGCCCCGGTGTCCTTGCCGCCGGTCTCACGCTTGAGCTCGTAGCCCAGATAACCCAGCCAACCCAAGGCGAAGCCGCCGGGCACGTCCCCGGCGGCGGTGATCGGGCGGTGTGCCCAGGCGCTGTCCAGCCAGCGGAAGAACCCGCCGCCGATCCGTTCGGTGGTGTTGTGCCGGTTCACCAGCGTGATGCCGTTGCGGTGTTCGGCCCACTGGCCGAAACTGCCGCCGTCGTCGGCCATGATGCTGATCCGGTTCCGGTCGGCCGCTTCGTGGACATTGGAACTGTCCAGCCAGACGCTGCGGACCGCGCCGGCGTACAGGCGGCGGTAGGCCGCCTCGGCATCCGGGTAGGCGTCCACGCGTTCGGCCACCAGCCGGATGCCCTCGCGGGCCGCACGCTCCGGGGCCAGCGCGTGTTCGAGCGCCGGCAGCGACGCCAGTGCCAGCAGGACCTGTTCGGGGGCGGCGGATCCGGCGGGGCCGGATTCGACAACGATGTCCGCGGCGGCAGCCACGTCGTCCCCGGCCAGCCAGGCCTCCTCCTGCGCCGCCCACATGTCCCAGAACGGCTCATATGTGGAACCGTCCCGGGACAGGGCCCGGCTCCGCCGGTCGGCGGACGGTGCCTGCAGCCACACCACGGCATCGAGCAGGCCGCGGGCGGCGGCGTGCGCCGCCCCAACGCCCTCGAGGATGACCACGTCCGCGGATTCCGTGGTGCGGGCGGCGCCGTCGTCGTCCTTGGTCCAATCCCAGGCGGTCCAACGCGCGGCCTGGCCGGCCGCCAAGGGGCGCAGCACGGTCTCCAAGTAGCGCCGCTGTCCGCCGGACAGGCCGTGCCAGCCCGGATAAATGTCCTCCAGATGGAACAGCGTGACCGTGCGGTGGACCCGCAGCAGCGCTGCCAGCTCCACCGCCAAGGTGGTCTTGCCGGAGCCGGAGCGACCGTCGACGGCGATCAGGACGGGCTTAGCGGGCATCGAGTTCCTGGCGCACGAACTCGATGATCCCCTTCAGTGCGGCGTCGATCATCTGCCAGCTGGCGTCGAAATCGGAGGCCTCGCCGAACCACGGATCGTAGATCCCCTGATCCGACGAAGCCAGATGGCTGACGGCGGGGTCGAAGGAGCGCCACAGCCGGACCTTGCCGCGGGCGGCCTCGTTCGGCGCACCCTTGCGCAGCTGGTCATAGTGGTCCACGTCCAGGGCCAGGATCAGGTCCCGCTCGTCGTACCAGGCTGCCTCGAACTTGCGGGCCCGGTGGTCCAGCGCGCTGAGGCCGGACTGCTGCAGGCGCTGGCCGGCCCGCTGGTCGATCGGCCGTCCCAGCTCCCAGCCGGTGGTGCCGGCGGAGTCCACGCTGGCTTGGCCGCCCAGTCCTGCTTCCTGAAGCGCGCGGGCCAGCATCCGCTCGGCCATGGGCGAGCGGCAGATGTTTCCGGTGCAGACAGCGATGATGCGGTACATGAGAAGAGTCTATGAGAAGGCGGCTAGAGGAAAGCCAGCATCAGGCCGACCGCAATGAAAAGTACACCGAAGGCCCGGTTCATCAGGGTCAGCCCGCGCACCGTCCGGGTGAACCGCTGGAAGGACCTGGCCGCCGCGGCGAAGAAAAACCACATGACCAGGATGTCCACGGCCAGCACCGTGGCGATCAGGACCAGGTACTGCGTCAGCTGTGGCTGGTCCAGCCGGATGAAGCCCGGCATGAAGGCCAGGAAGAAGACGATGGCCTTCGGATTGAGCAGGTTGACCCACATGCCGCGCCGGAACATGGAGAAGGCCGGCTCGTCGCGACGCGCAGCTTCGACCTCCGCGTCGCCTGTCGGTTTGGAAAGGAACTGGCGCAGGCCCAGATAGATCAGGTAGGCGGCGCCGGCGTATTTGATCGCGGCGAATAGCACCGGGGAGTTGGAGACCAGCAGGCCCAGGCCCAGCGCCACAATCGCCACGTGGATCACCAGGGCGGCTTGCTGGCCCAGGATGCCCCAGATGGACCGGCGGAAGCCGGCATTGAGCGAGTTGCTCATGGTGTTGATGGCACCGGCACCAGGGGTGAAACTAATCACTACCGTGGCGCCGAGCAGCGCCAGCCATAACGAGAATTGCACCAGATGATCCTACGGGGCAGGCCGGCACAACCCGCTCAGGGGCTCGACGAGGTTACGCGCCAGCTTCCGGCAGGTCCGTTTCCGGCCCGCCCGTCTCCAGCACGGCCATCGCCGCGTTGTGGCCGCCGAGGCCGCTGACACCGCCGCCGCGGCGGGCACCGGCTCCACAGAGCAGGATCCGTTCATGGGCCGTGGCCACTCCCCAGCGCTGCGCCGGGGTGTCCAGCGGCTCGTCGTCTTCGGCAAACGGCCAGTCGAGCGGGCCGTGGAAAATGCTCCCGCCGGTCAGGTTGAGCGCTTGCTCAAGATCGAGCGTGGTCTTGGTTTCGATGCACGGCTCTCCGAGGCTGTCGCGCAGGATGCAGTCTTCGATCGGCTCGGCGAGCACTGAGTTGAGCGAGTCCAGCACGGCCTGCTGCAGCCGGGCACGGGTCGCGTCGTTGTTCTCCTCGGTGAGCAGCCGGTGCGGGGTCTGCAGCGTGAACACGGTGAGGGTCTGGGCGCCGGATGCCTGCAGCCCAGGCGGGAGGATGGACGGGTCGGTGAGGGAATGGCAGTAGATTTCGGCGGGCAGCGGATCCGGGATCCGTCCGGCGGCGCCTTCCGCGAAGGCCCGCTCCAGCTGTGAGTACAGCTCGTTGATGTGGAAGGTTCCGCCGAAGGCCGCCTCCGGCGCCACTGCGCCCTCCCGCAGCTTCGGCAGCCGGGACAACAACAGGTTCACTTTGGCCTGCGCGCCCTCCGGCGGGGGACCGGGCCGCGTAGCCGGTTCCTCGCCGCCGGCGGCCAGCAGTCCGTTGAGGACCGCGGGCGAGACATTGGCGAGGACCCACTTCGCGGAGACGACGGCCTCGGTCCCGCCGGCGTCGTACCGCACCTCTCCGCCCGGAGTCACGGAGGTGGCCTCCGCCGAGGTCCGCAGTTCAGCACCGGCCTTGCGGGCGGCCGTTTCCAGCGCGGCGGTGACGGCGCCCATGCCGCCCTCGGGCACGTCCCAGTCGCCGGTGCCGCCGCCGATCACATGGTAGAGGAAGCATTTGTTCTGCTGCAGGTCGCTGTCGTTGGCGCGGGTAAACGTGCTGATCAGCGCGTCGGTGAGGACCACGCCGCGGACCAGGTCCGAGGAAAAACTGCGTTCCAGGACGTCGCCGATCGGCGTTTCGATGAAGTCGTTCCAGGACTCGTCATCGCCCAGCCGGCGGCGCAGGTCGGAGCGGCGGGGCAGCGGGTCGGTGACCGTTGGCCACACTGCCTGGGCCAGCCTGCCGGTGCGCCGGTAGAACTCGGTGAACGGGCCGAAGTCTGCCGCGGCGCCCACCGCGCCGAAGGACGAGCGGGTCGCCTCCGGGTCGTGGTTGTCCACCAGCAGCCCGGCGGACGTGCCCGGCAGCGGGGTGTAGGACGAGTAGCGGCGGCGCAGCAGCCGCAGGTCCAGCTCCAGGTCCTCGATGATGCGCCGCGGCATCAGGCTGACCAGATATGAGTAGCGGGAGATGCGGGCCCCGGTGCCGGGAAAGACTTCCGCCGAGACGGCGGCCCCGCCGAGCCGGTCTTCGCGCTCGAGCACCAGCACGCTCTGCCCGGCGCGGGCCAGATAGGCGGCGGCGACCAAGCCGTTGTGGCCGCCGCCGATGACCACTACGTCATACTGTCCGCGCATGTCTGCCGGTCCCCTCGTCCGGGTCAGGGCTTGCGGGCCAGGATCTCGCCGTTGGGAATCAGGAACCAGGCGTCCGGGCCGTCCGCCCAGGCCAGCCAGCCCTGCGCGATCCGCTCCAGCCCGGCCTGGTCCAGCAGCCCGCGTTCCAGGGACTGTTCCGCGTAGGCCGAGTGCAGGACGCGCTCGGACCATACATCGCCCTGCCAGCGGCGCTGCTCTTCGGTGGCGTACAGCCAATTGGACGACGACGGCGTGATCTCGCGGAAGCCCGCGGCCTGCGCCCAGGAAATCAGGTGCCGGCCGGCGTCCGGCTCTGCGCGGTTGCCCCGGGCAATCTGCTGGTAGGTGTCCATCCAGTCGGTGAGCTCCGGCAGTTCCGGGTACCAGCTCATGCCGTGGAAATCGGCGTCCCGCACCGCCACGATGCCGCCGGGCTTGACCACCCGCCGCATCTCATACAGCGCGGCCACGGGATCCGTCAGGTGCTGCAGGACCTGGTGGGCGTGCACTACGTCGAACGTGTCGTCGTCGAACTCAAGGTCGTAGATGTTGCCGCTGACGAACGTGGCGTTCTCGATGCCGCGCAGCGCCGCGAGTTCGGCCGCCTGGGTCAGTACATCGTCGGACCGGTCCAGGCCGGTAACCTGCCCGGGCGCCACCCGTTCGGCCAAATCGACGGTAATGCTGCCGGGGCCGCAGCCCACGTCCAGCAACATCATGCCGGGCTTGAGCTCGGGCAGAAGATAGGCTGCGCAGTCCTCTGCGGTGCGGATCGCATGGGCGTTGACCACGCTCTTGTGGTGGCCGTGGGAGTAGACCTCGTCCTTCATAGTGGGAGACTACTCTGCGCCCCTGCGGCCACGTAGCCGCCGTGCCGGAATGTTGCGCTATTGGTCGACGCCGGGGGGCCCGGTCGGCTCCCGGCCGCCGGCTGGGCCCGTGTTGCCGGCGGCTGGGGGACCATCGCCGTCCGCCGTCCCGTCGCGGCCGGCGACCTCCACGCAGGCGGCCGATGTTGCAGTGATGATGTCGGCCAGGAAACCCGCAAGCCGCTGGCGGTCCTCCGCCGGGTACCCTTCCAGCACCTGGCCGATGTTTCGGGCCAGCGGGGCAAACATCGCGCCGCCGGTGGCGCGGGCCTTGTCCGTCAGCTCCAGATGCACCTTGCGGCGGTCAGTATCGCTGCGCGTCCGATTGACGTGCCCGGAGCGGTCCAGCCGGTCGACCAAGGCGGTGGTAGCGGGAGAGCTGAGGTGGAGTTCGGTCCGCAGCAGGCCGGGAGTAACGGTCCGGCCGGCCGCGGCGGCCCGGACCATGGCCGCGAGGGCGTTGAGGTCGGTGCGGTGCAGGGCATCCCGCTCGCTGACCGCCTCAACGTAGCGCTCGCTTTCAACGACAAACTCCTGCAACAGCAGCATCAGCCGGTCTGCGCGTTGTTCCACGGGCCCCTCCCTTCGATCAATTCCATCAACAGGATAGTTCACTCAGGGTTTATCTCTAAGGTGGAACTACTCTATAGTGGAGTTTGTTTTCCGCCGCCTAGATTCCGAAGGATCGATCGCCATGGCCCGCTGGCTCAGAATGCTCCTCCCCGCCTTGGTGGTGGTCGCCTGGTTGGCTGCCGCCGGCCTCGGCGGGCCGACTTTCGGCAAGCTCTCCGACGTCTCCACCAACGACCAGGCCGGGTTCCTGCCGGCCAGCGCCGAGTCCACCGCCGCAGGCGAATGGCAGGAGCGCTTCCGCGACTCTGATGCGGTGCCGGCCATCGCCGTCGTCGAATTCGACGAGCCGATCCAGCCGCAGCAACTGGCGGACTATGCCCCGCTGGCCGGGCAGTTGGCGGAGGCGGCCGGGCTGGAGCGCGGCGGTGCGAATCAGGTGGTGGGGCCGATCCCGTCCGAGGATTTCCAGGCGGTGCAGTTCATCGTGCCGGTGCAGGAGGACCTGGATGCCGGCGAAGTGGTCACCGACCTGCGCGCGGTGCTGGCGGCGGAGCTTCCGGAATCCGCCACCGGCTATGTGACCGGCCCGGCCGGATTTATCGCCGATCTGGTGGAGGCCTTCGGCGGCATTGACGGATTGCTGCTGCGCGTGGCGCTGGGTGCCGTGTTCGTGATCCTGTTGCTGGTCTACCGTGCCCTCCTGCTGCCGTTCCTGGTGCTGCTGACCTCCGTGTTCGCGCTCTGCGCGGCCATCCTGGTGGTGTACTGGTTTGCCCTGCAGGGCTGGATCCAGCTCAGCGGCCAGAGCCAAGGCATCCTGTCCATCCTGGTGATCGGCGCCGCCACCGACTACGCGTTGTTGCTGACGGCCCGCTACCGCGAAGCGCTGGGGGAACAGGAGTCGACGTGGGCGGCGATGAAGGCCGCCTACCGGGGCGCGGTCGAACCGATTGCCGCTTCCGGAGCCACCGTGATCCTGGCACTGCTGTGCCTGCTGTTCTCCGACCTGAACTCCAACCGAAGCCTGGGGCCGATCGCCGCCATCGGCATTGTGTTCGCGGTGCTGGCGGCGCTGACGTTCCTCCCTGCGGTCCTGCTGTTGACCGGCCGCAGCGCCTTTTGGCCCATCGTGCCCCGCCCGGGGCACCACGCCCACGTGGCCCGGTCCGAAAACGCGGTGGCCGGCACCGAGGGCATGCGCGGGTTGTGGCTCCGGGTGGCCAACCTGGTGGCCCGCAGGCCCCGGGCCACCTGGATGGTTTCGGTGCTGCTGCTGGTCGCCGGGGCGACGGGTGTGCTGCAACTGCAGGCCCACGGTGTCCCGCAGTCGGAGCTGGTCCTGGTGAAGACGGATTCAGCGGACGGGCAGGACGCCCTGGTCCGGCATTTCGACGCCGGCGCCGGCAGCCCGGCAGTCGTCGTCGCCGACAGCGGCAAGCGGGATCAGGTGCTGGAGGTGGTCCGCGGCGAGGACGGGGTCGCCTCCGCCGAGTTCTTCACCCGTGACGACCAGGTGGTGGAGCTTGACGGCCGGGTGATGATCAATGCGACGCTGGAGGATGTGCCGGATTCCGACGCGGCCGAGGCCACAGTTGCCGACCTGCGCTCCGCGCTGGACGCGGCCGATCCGCAGGCCTTGGTCGGCGGCGTCACGGCGGTAGCGCTGGACACGAACGTCACGGCTCAGGCCGACCTGCTGAAGATCACCCCGATGGTGCTCAGCGTCATCCTGCTCATCCTGATCTTGCTGCTGCGCTCCATCCTGGCGCCGGTGCTGCTGATCCTGTCCGTGGCGCTGTCCTACCTGACTGCGCTGGGCGTCTCCGCGCTGGTCTTCAACCATGTCTTCGGGTTCCCAGGCGCGGATGCCACGGTGCCGCTGTACGGCTTCGTCTTCCTGGTGGCGCTGGGGATCGACTACAACATCTTCCTGATGACCCGCGTGCGGGAAGAATCGCTCCGGCTGGGCACCCGGCCAGGCATCCTGCGCGGCCTCGGCTCCACGGGTGGCGTGATTACCTCGGCCGGCGTGGTGCTGGCTGCTACCTTTGCCGCCCTCGGCGTCATCCCGATTCTGTTCCTGGGCCAGCTCGCGTTCATCGTGGCCTTGGGCGTCCTGCTGGACACGGTGCTGGTGCGCTCGCTGCTGATCCCGGCGCTGTCGTACGACATTGGGCCGAACATTTGGTGGCCGTCCAAGCTCGCCCGGAAAGAGTCGCGGGAGCGCGAACTGGTGGGAGCGGGCAGCGGACACGCCGCGGACTGAGACCGGCGCGGCGGCGGGCCGCTGATCCACGGCGGAGGGCGAGGGGAACCACCAGCACCCCGCCGTCGTCGTCCCACGTCAAATCCGCAAAGTTGAGCGAGGTGCGCTCAACTTGGTTGACAAAGCCATGGGCGCGAGTAAACTTGAGTGCAGAAGGCTCAACAGCCGCCGTTCCCCGGCGGCAGCCGTCGGTTCAACCCCGACGACCGGGCCGCCACAGTGAACAAGGCCGCCGCAGCGGCCGCAAAGGAAGGACACGCGTATGTCTCGTGCAGTAGGTATCGACCTCGGAACCACCAACTCCGTTGTTTCTGTTCTGGAAGGTGGCGAACCCACCGTCATTGCCAACGCCGAGGGTGGCCGCACCACTCCGTCCGTTGTCGCTTTTTCCAAGTCCGGCGAGGTGCTGGTTGGCGAGATCGCCAAGCGCCAGGCCGTGAACAACATTGAGCGCACCATCTCCTCGGTCAAGCGCCACATGGGCACCGACTGGAAGGTGGAGATCGACGGCAAGAACTACACCGCGCAGGAAATCTCCGCCCGTGTGCTGCAGAAGCTCAAGCACGACGCCGAGTCCTACCTGGGTGAGAAGGTCACCGACGCGGTGATCACCGTGCCGGCGTACTTCAACGACGCCGAGCGCCAGTCCACCAAGGAAGCCGGCGAAATTGCCGGCCTGAACGTCCTGCGCATTGTCAACGAGCCGACCGCCGCCGCGCTGGCCTACGGCCTGGACAAGGGCAAGGAAGACGAACTCATCCTGGTCTTCGACCTCGGCGGCGGCACCTTCGATGTGTCCCTGCTGGAAGTCGGCAAGGACGAGGACGACTTCTCCACCATCCAGGTCCGCGCCACCTCGGGCGACAACCGCCTCGGCGGCGACGACTGGGACCAGCGCGTAGTGGACTTCCTGCTGCAGCAGGCCAAGGCCAAGGGTGCAGACCTGTCCAAGGACAAGATCGCCTTGCAGCGTCTGAAGGAGGCAGCCGAGCAGGCCAAGAAGGAACTCTCCTCCGCCTCCTCCACCAACATCTCGCTGCAGTACCTCTCGGTCACCCCGGAGGGCCCGGTGCACCTGGACGAGCACCTCAGCCGTGCGAAGTTCCAGGACCTGACCAAGGACCTGCTGGACCGGACCAAGAAGCCTTTCCACGACGTGATCAAGGAAGCCGGCATCAAGGTTTCCGACATCGACCACATCGTCCTGGTGGGCGGCTCCACCCGCATGCCGGCCGTGGTTGACCTGGTCAAGGAAATGGCCGGCGGCAAGGAGCCGAACAAGGGCGTGAACCCGGACGAGGTCGTGGCCGTGGGTGCAGCCCTCCAAGCCGGCGTCCTGAAGGGCGAGCGCAAGGACGTGCTGCTGATCGACGTCACCCCGCTGTCGCTGGGCATCGAGACCAAGGGCGGCATCATGACGCACCTGATCGAGCGCAACACGGCGATCCCGACCAAGCGGTCCGAGACCTTCACGACGGCGGACGACAACCAGCCGTCCGTGGCCATCCAGGTCTTCCAGGGCGAGCGCGAGTTCACCCGCGACAACAAGCCGCTGGGCACCTTCGAGCTGACCGGCATCGCCCCGGCTCCGCGCGGAGTGCCTCAGGTCGAGGTGACCTTCGACATCGACGCCAACGGCATTGTGCACGTCTCCGCCAAGGACAAGGGCACCGGGGCCGAGCAGTCGATGACCATCACCGGCGGCACCGCGCTGTCCAAGGACGACATCGACCGCATGGTCCGCGAAGCTGAAGAGCACGCCGCCGAAGACAAGAAGCGCCGCGAGGCCGCCGACGTCCGCAACTCGGCCGAGCAGTTGGCCTACTCCGTTGACAAGCTGCTCGCCGACAACGACGACAAGCTGCCGGAAGAGGTCAAGACCGAGGTCAAGGCCGACGTCGACGCCCTGAAGTCCGCCCTGGAAAAGCAGGACAACGACGACGAGGTCAAGGCCGCGTTCGAGAAGCTGCAGACATCCCAGACCAAGCTAGGCGAGGCCATCTACTCGCAGGCCCAGTCGGGCGCAGCCGGTGCCGACGGGGCTCCCGCCGGTGAGGGTGCCTCCGAGGCCGGCGCCGACGAGGACATCGTGGACGCCGAAGTGGTCGACGAAGAAGACGAGAAGAAGTAACCATGGCGGAAAACGGTAACGAAGAAGAACGCCAGTCTGAGCCGGTGAACTTCCGGGACAACCGCAAGGTCGATCCGGAGACCGGAAAGGTCCGCGGAGCGGCTGCCGATGCCGGCAGTGGCAATCCGGACCCGGCTGCCGGAGAGACCCCCGCAGCCGGTCAGGGTGCGGACGCGGATGCGCTGGCCCAGGCGGAGGAGATCCTCAACGGGGCCGAGGTCCCGGCGGGGGAGTCCGTCGCCCAAGGCACCACGTCGCAGGAAGCCGAGGAGCTCAAGAACGATCTGCTCCGGCTGCAAGCCGAGTACGTGAACTACCGCAAGCGGGTGGAACGCGACCGTGCGGTGGCCGGCGAAATGGCTGTCATCGGGGTGCTGAACTCGCTGCTTCCGGTCCTGGATGACATCGACGCGGCACGCCAGCACGGCGACCTCGCCGACGGCCCGTTCGCGGCCATTGCCACCAAGCTGGACGGCGTGCTCAAGACCTACGGCCTGACCCGTATCGAGGAGACCGGTGTGGAGTTCGACCCGAACATCCACGAGGCCTTGATGCAGCAGCCCGACGCAGAGGTGGAAGTGGACTCGGTCAGCCAGATCCTGCGCCTGGGCTACAAGTCGGGCGACCGGGTGCTGCGCGCCGCCCAGGTAGTAGTGGCTGTACCGGCTGAATGACGCCCGCCAGGGTGCCATGACGCTACAGAACAGATGACGGGTTGGTTTCCGGTCCGCCGGAGGCCAACCCGTCATCGTCCGGGCCGGAAGGCCCATAGACTTTTGTGAAACTGAGAGGAGGCGCCTGCATGGCTAGCCAGGACTGGGTCGAGAAAGACTTCTACAAGATCCTCGGTGTCTCCAAAGATGCGTCCGACGCCGACATCAAGAAGGCGTACCGCAAACTGGCCCGGACGCACCATCCGGACACCAACTCGGGCGACGCCGCGTCGGAGAAGAAGTTCAAGGACGTCTCCGAGGCATACTCCGTGCTGTCCGACCCGGAGGAACGCGAACAATACGACGCGATCCGGGCGATGGGCAGCGGCGCCCGCTTCAGCGCCGGAGGCCCGGGCGGAGCCGGCGGGCCGGGCGCCGGCGGCTTCGAGGACATTTTCGGCAACCTGTTCGGCCAAGGCACCCGCACCCGCACCAGCTCCCCGGGAAACGTTCCGCCGGAGTTCGCCGACCTGTTCGGCGGTTTCGGCGGCTACCAGCAGCAGGCGCCGCGCAAGGGTGCGGACCGCACCGCGAGCACCAGCATTTCCTTTGCCGGTTCCATCAACGGCACCACGATCGGATTGCGCGAGCCCAGCGGCGAAGTCATCGACGTGCGGATCCCCGCCGGCATTAAGGACGGGCAGAAGGTCCGCGTCCGCGGCAAGGGCCAGCCGGGTCCGGCCGGTGCAGGCGACCTGATGGTGACCGTCAACGTCAAGCCTCACACCTTTTTCCAGCGCGACGGCGACAACATCCGGATCCACGTCCCGGTGACCTTCCCGGAGGCCGCGCTGGGGGCTCAGATCGAAGTGCCCACGCTGGCCGGTGAATTCGTCAAGGTCAAGGTCCCGGCCGGAACGCCGTCCGGTCGGACGCTGCGCGTGAAGGGGCGCGGAGTGAAGACCGCAAAGAACACCGGCGACTTGCTGGTCACCATCGACGTGGTGGTTCCGCAGAATCTTGGCAAGGAGGCCGAAGACGCGGTCAACGCCTTCGCGGCGGCGACCGCCGGTTCCGATCCGCGCGGCAACCTTGCCGCGAAGGCACGGTTGTAGCGGGTCGGAGTTTCAGCAGACCGGAAGGGCCGGGCGGCTAACGCGCAGAGCGCAGGAGGGAGAGCACCGTGGGTATAGATATGAATGCGCCGATTTTCGTGATTTCGGTGGCCGCCGAACTGGCCGACATGCACCCGCAGACCCTGCGCCAGTACGACCGCCTCGGCTTGGTCTCCCCATCGCGCCAGCGGGGCAGGCAGCGCCGCTACTCACAGCAGGATGTGAACACGCTGCGCGAAGTCCAGCGGCTGTCCCAGGAAGGCGTCTCGCTGGAAGGGATCAAGCGGATCCTCCAGCTTCAGAACGAGGTCGCAGCCCTGCGGGCCCAGGTCCAGGACCTGTCCGAGGAGCTGATGGCCAGGCAGCGCCGCACCGACTCCAGCCGTGTGTTCGCCGCGGGGCTGGCCGGCGACGTGGTCAGTCTGGTCCGCGGCCAGCGGCCTCGTCCGCGCAGCCAGGCGATGGTGGTTTGGCGCCCGCAGCGCTGATCCGCTCGCGGGCGGCCGCCCGTCGCGCCAGTTCCATGGCTCCGGCAATCCGGGCGGCCAGCGCCCCGCCCACCCCCGGGACGGCCAGCAGATCCTCGACCGAGGCCTGCCGCAGCCCGGCCGGACCTCCCAGTTTCTTCAGGACCACGTGCGCCAGTTCGACGCTGCTGGCCGTCCGCGATCCGGAGCCGACCACCAGCGCCATGACTTCGGCGTCGCGCAGCCGGCGCATTCCGAATCGGGCAAGGCGCTCCCGCGGCCGGTCTTCTTCGGGCATCTCGGCAATGCTGGTATGGCTGTTCATGGCTTCACGGTAAGACCGCGGCCGCCCTGCCAACCGGCCCGCGCCTGGTGAATGTGCACATCCGTTTCCCGATCCGCGCCTGTGGAGGCAGACTGCGCCGGCGGGGCCTGCCCCGGCACGGAGCGGGGAGCGCAGTCGGACGGGCCGAGGGAAGGGAACCCGCAGCTACCCTGCCCGAAACTGGGCAGCTGCGGGCGGATGGTGGCGCGGATTACTTGATCATGTCTCCGTTGGGGGCAACCACGTACCAGACCTCGTTGACGTCCTGCCCGGTGGTGTCGCCGGGGGCTTTGTCCTGGGCCCAGTAGTAGATGGGCATGCCGTTGAGGGTGACTTGGTGCTTCCCGTCGGGAGTGTCGATAAGCCCCACTTTGGCGGTAACCCCGTCGAGATTCGGCTCTGTCTCGGCCAGCACCGGCGGCCACGCTGCCAAGCAATCGCCAGTGCAAGCGCTCTTGCCCGAGTCGGGAACGTCTTTGGTGAAGTAGTAGACGGTCATGCCGGCCCCGTCCACGACGATTTTGCCGAGGTTGGTGTCCGCGGTGGCCAGCGTGTCGGTAGTGCCGGCCATTTCGCCGCCGGACTGCCCGCCCTCCGACATCTGGGGTGACGACGATTCTGTGGCCATTCCGGATTCGCTCGCCGGCGGCGCTTGTGTCGTGGCGGGCGCCTGCGTGCCGGAGCCGCCGCCGCAACCGGCCAGGACCAGCATGCCAGCGACCAGCAGGGCGGCCCGGGCTGTCTGTGTGATTTTCATGTGGGTTCCTTTGCCGTCCTCCCGGGTGCTGCCCGGGGTGCGGTGCCGCGGGGCGCGACCCGCTATTGGAAAAGACGGCGCAGGCGCCCACAATGGTTCAACGCCGCGCAAATGAGATTTTTAGCGCGGGAGATTGTGGGCGCGGCTGAACCGGAAGGCCGCCGCCGTCGTCGTACTGGGTAGAAGGGCCGGGACGGCACCGGCGCCGCCGGTGACCGACAGGGCGGGTTCCCGGCAGGGGAGGAGGCGGCCGTGTCACTCGATGACGAGGCTGTGGCCCGCCTCTACCGCGAGCATGCTCCGGCACTGCGGCGGTTCGTGCGCGCCGCCACCTCCAACGCGGACCAAGTGGAGGACGTTGTCCAGGAAACGATCCTGCGGGTGTGGAAGCGCGGCCCGGAAACGGAGAACATGCGCGGCTACCTCTACCAGACCGCCCGGCGCGTCATCATCGACGGATACCGGCGCCGCAGCCGGCGGCCGGAGGAGACCGGTTGGGGCGAGGACGAGCCCGCCGTTGAAGAAGACCAGTTTGATCGGCTCTTGCTGCGCGTAGTCATGGAGGAAGCCCTGGCACGAATAAGTACGGACCACCGCAACATCATTTTGGCCCTGCACTACCAGCGGCTCACCGCTGCCGAGGCCGCTCAGTCGCTGGGCATTCCGCTGGGCACCGTGAAGTCGCGGGCGTTTTACGCGGCGAAGGCCCTGCGGTCGGTACTGGATGAGATGGGGGTGGGTCAGCCGTGAACACCAGCGAGGAACAGCACCAACTGCTCGGCCTCTATATCCTGGGCGGGCTGGACCGTCATGAGCGGGCGGCGTTCGAAGAGCATCTGGCGGACTGCCTGGAGTGCCGGCGTGACGCCGCCGAACTGGACTCGCTGCCGGATCTGCTGGATGCGCTGCCGCGCGACGCGGCGCTGGAACTGGAGTCCCCGCCGCCGCACGAACTCGAGGAACGCACCCGCGAACTCGTCGATGAACTGGCCCTGCGGCGCCGGAAGGAACGACGCCGGTGGACCGGGCTGGTGGCGGCAGTGGCGGGGGTGTGCCTGGTGGCCGGGGCATCGGTCGGGCCGCTGCTGGCCCAGCAGCAGCAGGCGCCGTCGGATACCTACACCATGACTGCGGACGGCGGCCTGCAGGTTGAGCTGGCCCTGGTGCCCAAGACCTGGGGAACGGAGATGGACGTGGCCGGGGAGAAGCTGCCCCAGGACGGCATCCTGACCCTGTGGGTAACCGGCAAATCCGGCTACACCTACCAGGTGGCTTCCTGGCAGGCCACGCCGGCCGGCCGGGCCACCCTCACCGCATCCTGCGCCATGGACACCGAAGAGATCGCCATGGTGGAACTGCGCAACGACGCGGATGCGACGCTGGCGGCAGTGACCACCAACTGAGTCCGTGTTTGGCCGGAACGGACTCAGTTCCTGCGGTAGGCCAGGTCGAAGATCATCCGTCCCGCGTCGTGCGCCTTCTGCTCAAAGCTGGTCATGGTCCGGCCGTCGAAGCGGGGTGCCCAGCCGCCCAGCTCGTCCATGCCTTCACCGGTGCTGGCGTTGCCGGTGCTGACCGGGACCTTGCCCTCGCGGACCGGCGCGCCGCCGACGACCCCTTCGACACCGCTCTCCCAGACCTGGGTCAACGGGCTGTCGGCGCCGGTGCGCTCGCCGGCGTGCAGATTGCTGAAGTCCGGCGAGGCATCCACGACCCGGCGCATCTGCATTGCGTAGTCGGACCAGTCAGTGGCCAGCCGCCAGACCCCGCCGGGCCGCAGCACGCGCGCCGCGAGCTCCACGAAGCTTTCCTGCACCAGCCGGCGCTTGTGGTGGCGGGTCTTGTGCCACGGGTCGGGGAAGAAGACCCAGAGCTCGGACAGCGAAGACTCCGGCAGCATGGTGGCCAGGGCATCCGGTGCGTTGACCTGGGCGACGCGGACGTTGGCCAGGTCCCGCTGGCCGATCCGCAGCAGGGTCTGCGCCAGTCCCGGACGGTAGACCTCCAGGGCCAGGAAGTCCCGTTCCGGAGACTGCTCGGCGGCGTGGCAAACGGCCTCGCCCAGGCCGGAGCCGATCTCCACCACCAGCGGGGCGGTGCGCCCGAAGGCAGCCGCCGCCTCGAAGACGTAGTCCGGGTCCACGGTGGTGTCGCCGCCGTCCCGGGGGAGGTCGACGGCGAACCTCGGGGCGTAGTCGTCCCAGGCCTGCTGGCGGCGGCCCTGCAGCCGCGAGCCGCGGCGCACAAAGCTGACCGGCTGGGCCAGATGGACGGGCGGCGCGAGGCGCGCACCGTCGTCGTACGCGGAAGAATCAGGGGTGGGGGAGTTGCTGGTCATCCCTACCAGCGTATCGCCAGTGCGGGTGCCGCCCGGCCGTGCTGTTAGACTGGGGGTACTCGAAAACGCAATTGACGCGTTTTCCTGCGTCGATGAACGCTTTCATTTGCACCGCCGCTTTTCCGTCTGATGACGTGACCGGGCTGATCCGGGGCGGTTGGCACTGTCTGATTTTTCTTCGGCGACCCTGGGCTGACCTGCCGCGGGGACACTGACCGGAAGATATTCGCACTTTATTATGACTACTTTTGCTGCCCTTGGCGTGCCCAAGCCCCTCGCTTCGAAGCTCGCCGCCGATGGCATTGAAGCCCCCTTCCCGATCCAGACCGAGACGCTACCCGATACACTGGCCGGCCGCGACGTGCTGGGCCGCGGCCGCACCGGTTCCGGCAAGACGCTGGCCTTCGCGCTGCCGCTGGTGGCCCGGTTGGCCGAGCGTGAAGCCGCCCATTTCCGCAAGCCCGGACGCCCGCTGGGCCTGGTGCTGGCGCCGACCCGCGAGCTGGCCACGCAGCTGAACAACACCATCGAGCCGCTGGCCACCGAGCTGGGCCTGAACACCACGGTGATCTACGGCGGTGTTTCGCAGCAGCGCCAGGAAAAGGCGCTGCGCGCCGGCGTGGACATTGTGATTGCCTGCCCCGGCCGGCTTGAAGACCTGATGAAGCAGAAGATCATCACGCTGGAGTCGGTGGAAATCACCGTCCTGGACGAGGCCGACCACATGGCCGATCTGGGCTTCCTGCCGGTAGTGAAGAAGCTGCTGGACACCACGCCCACCGGAGGCCAGCGCATGCTGTTCTCCGCCACGCTGGACAACGGCGTGGACAAGCTGGTGCAGCGATACCTCTCCAGCCCGCTGACCCACTCCGTGGACGACCCGCAGGCCGCGGTCACCACGATGGAACACCACGTCCTGGTGACCCGCGACGCTTCGGAAAAAAAGCAGGTGCTCAACAAGCTCGCCGCCGGCACCGGCCGCCGCGTGCTGTTCACCCGCACCAAGCACCACGCCCGCAAGCTGGCCAAGGCCCTCACAGCTGCCGGCATTCCTGCGGTGGACCTGCACGGCAACCTGTCGCAGAACGCCCGCGACCGCAACCTGGCCGAGTTCTCCAGCGGCGACGTGCGCGTGCTGGTGGCCACCGACGTGGCGGCCCGCGGCGTGCACGTGGACGAGGTGGAACTGGTAATCCACGTGGACCCGCCCACCGAGCACAAGGCCTACCTGCACCGCTCCGGCCGTACCGCCCGCGCCGGTTCCGACGGCACCGTGGTGACCTTGGCGCTGCCGGAACAGCGTCTCGAAGTCGTCAAGTTGATGAAGGCCGCCGGGGTGGACGTGGCCTTTGAAAGCGTCACCGCCTCCTCGGAGCTGTTGGCGAACCTGGTGGGCGAGGTCGCGGCACCGGTGGATCCACAGCTGCGGGCCCAGCAGCAGGCATCCAAGCAGCCCCAGCGCGGCGGCGGTACCTCTACCGGCGCCAACGCCCAGCGCAAGCGGGCGCTGCGAACCGGCAGCGGCCGCAGCGGCGGAGGCTCCCGCAGCGCTGGCGGAGCCCGCAGCGGCGATGCCCGCCAGCAGGCCGGTGCCGCCCGTGGTGGTCGGTCCGAAGGCGGCCAGCGCCAGTCCTCACGCGGCGAGAATCGTGGCGGCCGCTCGCAGGACGTTGCCGCCCCCAGCCATGGCAGCCACCGCAGCGCCGCCGGCAACTCCGCTTCCGGCGGACGTCAGGGCCAGGCCGCAGCCGCAGGAGGCAGCCGCGCCGGCTCGGGCGCACGCTCCGGCGCCGGCCGCACGGGCGGCGCCCAGCGCTCCGCCGGCGGTTCACAGCGTGCGGCCGGCGGCACCCGTGCGGTGTACCGCTCCGAAACACCGGCCGCGGAGCGTCCGGCACGGCGTGGACCGCGCCGCGCAACGGCTCCGGCGTCGCAGGAGAAGCGCCGCACCAGCTAGCTAAGCCGGGGCCCGGCTCCGGACCCATCTGCACTAACGAAGGCCGCAGGGCCGACCCTCCAGTTGGACGGGCCGCCCCGCGGCCTTCGTCGTGCTCCGGCGCGGGCCGGGGGCACGGGCTCGGCCGCCGTAAGCCAAGGTTCAGGGGCAGCTCAGGGGCGTCCCGCATGGCGGCCGGCTGCGCCAGCGGTCAGAATGGTGGGATGAAGGCCCTTCTGAACATTATCTGGCTGCTCTTCGGCGGCATCTGGCTGGCCCTGGGATACTTCCTCGCCGGCATCGTCTGCTGCCTGCTGATCGTGACCATCCCGTTCGGCATCGCGTCGTTCCGGATTGCGGGCTACGCGTTGTGGCCGTTCGGGCGCATGGTGGTGGACCGAGGCGGACGCACCTACTTCCTGTCCACGCTGGGAAACATCATCTGGATCCTGGTTGCCGGCATCTGGATAGCGATCGGGCACGTGTTGACCGCCGTCGCGCAGGCCATCACCATCATCGGCATACCGCTGGCGATTGCAAACCTGAAAATGATTCCGGTGTCCCTTACGCCGCTGGGCAAGGAGATTGTCTCCACCGACCGGACATTCCGCGGTTTCGTTGCCGGCTATCAGCCGGGCACCGCCAACTGGCGCTGAGCGCCGCGACCGGCCCGCGCTCGAGTAACCCCCGGCCTGCCCGGCGGCGCCCTACTCGATCCGGAGCCGGTGGCTGTCGCTGAGCCCCGGGCCGCGGCGGGCCGATGCCGGCACCACAAACCGCCGTCCGGTCACCACGGAGGGGACGATGCGGACGAAATTGTTCTTCTCGCCGGACTGCCACGGGAACAGCGGCAGCAGGGCCGATTCCAGCACGTCGTCGATGCTGGTCATCCGCTGGGCGCTGCCCCGCGCCACCACGCTCCACGCGACGCTGGTGTCCGGGTTGAAACCGTCCACTTCCATCACCACCTCGTTCGCCAGGGCGGCGTCGAGCTTGGTTCCCGGGGCGGATCGGAACACGATGCTTCCGTGGTCCACTACGTAATTGACAGGGAAGATCTCCGGGTGGGACTCGACAATGACTCCGAGCCGGCCGAAGTCGGCGCTGCGGAACAATTTCCAGCAATCGTCCGCCGGCAACTGGGTGGTTGATGACGGCATTTCGTTCGCGGTGGTCATGGCATCAGTGTATTGGTCCCCGGCTGCCCGGGACAGGGCCCGGGACGGGGGTGGTGCTCCACCGTCGGTAGGCGCCCAGCAGCGGGAACGTGCAGGGAATTTCAGCGCCAATGTGGTGCATTGCTCCCCATTATGTGTTGGAATTACCACACGAGCCGCACGCGGCTGAAGGGGACGGCCAGACGCAATCGATCAGTCACTGGGGGAGCAGCGCCTGTGCCCACGAGGAGGAGGCTCTGCCATGTCCGAACTGACTTCGGATCTATCCGGCGAGTGGCGGTTTGATCCGGCGCATACACGGATCGGCTTTTCCACCCGCCACGCTATGGTGACCAAAGTCCGGGGAGCGTTCAACGACATTGAGGGCGTCATCCACGCAGACGTGGACAACCCTGCCGATTCCTCGGTCAGGCTCACCATCAAGGTGGCCAGCATCGATACCCGCAGCCCGCAGCGCGACGAGCACCTGCGGACCAACGACTTCTTCGACGCGCCCAACTACCCGGAGATCACGTTCGTCAGCACCCGGATCGACCAGGTGGAGGCCGGAAACTTCATTGTGAACGGCGACCTCACCATTCGCGGCGTCACCAAGCAGGTGGCCGTGCCGATCGACTTCATCGGCGTGGAACGGGACCCGGGCGGCCAGCTGCGTGCAGGGTTCGAGGGTTCCCGGCGCATCGACCGGCAGGAGTTCGGGGTCAAGTGGAACACGGCCCTGGACTCGGGCGGCATGCTGGTTTCGGACCGCGTGATGCTGGAATTCGAGGTCTCCGCCGTCAAGGTAGAGCCCGCCGCCGGGCAGTAAGCCAAGGAATCCTGCTCAGTCCCCGGCAGGATATACCGAGACCAGCGCCGCGAAGCCGCGCCCGCTGACCTCCGCGGGAACCGCCGAGCCGGCCACGGTGTCGTAGGTGTTCAGCGATTGGGCCGCGCCGTCCGCCGTCACCTGCGCCTGGCCCTGCAGCAGCACCAGGAACTGTCCGTCGGCAACGGCCAGCGGCTGCTTTTTGGAGAGTTCCACGATCAACAGTCCCGCGCCCCAGATGCCGCGGCGGGCCATCACATTCAGCGCACGGCACGGTCCGGTGGGCAGGCTGCATTCGGCGCTGCTGCCGCCGTCGAACCGGAAGGGCCGGAAGCGCTCCATCTGGTGCTGTGTTCCGTCCACGGTCAGGAAGGCAACGTCGCCGTCCACCACGGTGAAGATCCGGTCCATGCCGGGAAACTCGGAGAAGCTGCCGTCAGCGCCAATGTCCGCCAGGCTCAGCCGCCAGGCTGCCAGCCCGTCAGCGCCAACGGCGCCGGCCGCCACCTCCCGGGTCACCCCGCCGCCGTTCCGCCACCGCTGTTCCTTCAGCGACGCTGCAGGGATGATTTCCATGGGACTCCTTGTCCGGATGCTAAAGCTGCCGGTCCCAGTTCAGCACATATGCATCCTGGTATCCGTCGGGGCCGCTGATGGTCGACGCCGCGTTGCGTTTGAAGCCCAGCGACGTGACGATGCGGATGGAGGCGGTGTTGTCCGGATGGACCAGTGCCAGGACGGGCGGCAGTTCCAGGAATTCATTGATATGAACGACGACGGCGGCCACCGCCTCGCGTCCGTAACCTCGGTGCCACACGGCGGGGTCAAAGCGGAAATAGAGGTTCAGCACCGGCCGGCCGGACAAGGACACGTGCTTAACCCCGGCGAAACCGATCGGCTCTTCGCGGCCCGGCAGGCGGACGGCGAAGTAGCCCACTCCGTGGGTCTCCCACTGGGCTTCCCAGCGCTGGAAGAGGCCGTCGGCTTCCTCATTCCATTGCAGGGCGTCCGAAGGGTTGAAGCGCGTGGTACGCCGGTCGGAGAGGATGCGGAACATGGTGTCGATGTCTCCGGGTGCCGGCTGGTTCAGCAGCAACCGGGCCGTTTCCAGCATCGTTTCCATTGACCGCCCACCTCGGTTCAGAATATTTGAGCACGTCCCGCCTACAGCCTAGGCGTCCGGGGCACTTCCGGGCAGCCCGGGGGAGGGACAGGATGGTAGGTGTCAACGGGTGCCGCAGCCTGTGGATAACTTTACTTTCAAAGTTGAGTTGACTAGACTCAAGTTAACCAATTTAACCAGCACCGCTGCGGCTGGCCGGATCCATCACGGAGGGAAAGGGAGATGAGCGTTGGACGCTAAATTCACCACCAAAAGCCAAGAAGCGCTGTCGGCTGCCGCCATGAATGCGTCGACAGCGGGCAATCCGCAGATCGAGCCGGCGCACCTGCTCAAGGCCTTGATGGACCAGCGCGACGGAGTGGCCGTCGCCGTGCTGAAGTCCGCCGGGGCGGATCCGGATTCGGTCAGCGTGCAGGCGAGCACCGCGATCAAGACACTGCCGTCGTCGTCGGGGTCTTCCGTGGCCCAGGCCCAGTATTCCCGGGGCTTGCTCCAGGCGGTCCAGACGGCGCAGCAGGAGGCGGAGAAGCTGGGGGACTCCTATGTCTCCACCGAACACCTGCTGCTGGGGCTCTCGACCGACAGCGCCGCCGTCGGGAAAATCCTGCGCGACGCCGGAGCTTCCCATGAGGCGCTGCTCGCCGCCCTGCCGGGCGTGCGCGGGGACCGCAAGGTCAACAGTGCGGATCCCGAGAATACGTTCCAGGCGCTGGAGAAATTCGGCACCGACCTGACCGCCATCGCGCGTTCCGGCAAGCTGGATCCGGTGATCGGCCGGGACGCTGAAATCCGCCGCGTGGTCCAGGTGCTCTCGCGCCGGACCAAGAACAATCCGGTGCTGATCGGCGAGCCCGGCGTGGGCAAGACCGCTGTGGTGGAGGGGCTGGCGCAGCGGATGGTGGCCGGCGACGTGCCCGAATCGCTGCGCGGCAAGACGCTGATGTCGCTGGACCTGGCCGCCATGGTGGCCGGCGCCAAATACCGCGGCGAGTTCGAGGAACGACTGAAGGCCGTGCTGGAGGAGATCAAGAACTCCGACGGGCAGATCGTCACCTTCATCGACGAGATCCACACCGTGGTGGGCGCGGGGGCCTCCGAGGGATCGATGGACGCCGGCAACATGCTCAAGCCGATGCTTGCCCGCGGTGAGCTGAGGCTGATCGGCGCCACCACGCTGGACGAATACCGCGAGAACATCGAGAAGGATCCGGCGCTGGAGCGCCGCTTCCAGCAGGTCTATGTGGGCGAGCCGAGCGTGGAGGACACCATCGGCATCCTGCGCGGGCTCAAGGAACGCTACGAGGCGCACCACAAGGTCTCGATCGGCGACTCGGCGCTGGTGGCCGCCGCGACGCTGTCAAACCGCTACATCTCAGGCCGGCAACTGCCGGACAAGGCCATCGACCTGGTGGACGAGGCCGCCTCGCGGCTGCGGATGGAGATCGATTCGGCGCCGGAGGAGATCGACCAACTGCGTCGCGCGGTCGACCGCCTCACCATGGAAGAGCTGGCGCTGGCCAATGAAACGGATGCGGCCTCGCGGGAGCGGCTGGAAGCACTGCGCGCCGACATGGCGGACAAGAAGGAGCAGCTGGCTGGGCTCAACTCCCGCTGGGAAGCGGAGAAGGCCGGGCTGAACCGGGTGGGCGACCTGAAGGCCAAGCTGGACGAGCTGCGCTCGCAGGCGGACAAGTCCCAGCGCGAGGGCGACCTGGCCGAGGCCTCCCGGATCCTGTACGGCGAGATCCCGACGCTGGAGAAGGAGCTGGCCAACGCGCAGGCCGCCGAAGAGCAGGGTGGCGCCGGCCGCGACCTGATGGTTTCCGAGGAAGTGACCGCGGACGACATCGCCGAGGTGATCTCCGCCTGGACCGGCATCCCGGCCGGGCGCATGCTGCAGGGTGAAAGCCAGAAGCTGCTGCACATGGAGGAGTTCATCGGCTCCCGGCTGATCGGCCAGAGCCGGGCCGTGGCTTCCGTGTCCGACGCCGTCCGGCGGGCACGGGCCGGAATCAGCGACCCCGACCGGCCCACCGGCTCGTTCCTCTTCCTGGGCCCCACCGGCGTGGGCAAGACGGAGCTGGCCAAGGCGCTGGCCGACTTCCTGTTCGACGACGAACGCGCGATGGTGCGGATCGACATGAGCGAGTATTCGGAGAAGCACTCCGTCTCCCGCCTGGTCGGCGCCCCGCCCGGGTACGTGGGCTACGAAGAGGGCGGCCAGCTCACTGAGGCAGTCCGTCGGCGCCCGTACTCCGTGGTGCTGCTGGACGAGGTGGAGAAGGCCCATCCCGAGGCCTTCGACATCCTGCTGCAGGTGCTCGACGACGGACGCCTCACGGACGGGCAGGGCCGCACCGTGGACTTCCGCAACGTGATCCTGGTGCTGACCTCCAACCTGGGCTCGCAGTTCCTGGTGGACCAGTCGCTGGACCAGGAGAAGAAGCGCGAGGCCGTCCTGGGAGTGGTGCATGCGAGCTTCAAGCCCGAGTTCCTCAACCGGCTGGACGACGTGATCATCTTCGACCCGCTGAGCATCGACGAGCTGTCCCGGATTGTGGACCTGCAGGTGGCCTCGCTGGGCGCCCGGCTGGCCGACCGCCGGCTGGCCCTGGAGGTCACGGACGCGGCCCGGGAATGGCTGGCGCTGACCGGCTTCGATCCGGCCTTCGGCGCCCGGCCGCTGCGCCGGCTGGTGCAGCGCGAGATCGGCGACAAGCTGGCCCGCGGACTGCTGGCCGGCGAGATCAGCGACGGGGACACCGTGCTGGTGGACGCGCCGGAGATCAGCGCGGAGGGCGGGGTCGGCGGCCTCACCGTGCAGGCAAAGGTGGGAGCGGACCGGAACGGCTGAGGCCGGGCCGCTCCCGAAACAGGAAAGTCCGGCGACGCCGCAGCAGCGGTGGTCGCCGGACTTTTCGGTGTCGGCTGCGTTACTGACTGATCAGGGTACCGGTGATCTGTTCGCCTTCTTCGGCGATCTTGAAGCAATCGATCCTGCGGTCGCCCTGGGCCCACGTTTCCTTGGATGGCATCCCGTAGGAGTCCTTGAGCTCGGGCGCCTCTGCCGCGGTGTCATTGAGGACGACGGCGGTGCAGACCGCCTGGGCCTTGAGGTTCAGTTCGTCGGCACCGGGGAACTCTTCGTCCTCGCCGTAGGAGAACGTTCCGACCAGTTGGGCCGTGTGCGGGGTGTCGCAGGTGACCACGGTGGCGTCGCGCATCACGGCTTCGAACTTAGTGAAGCACTGGCCCTGCTTGAAGTCGAACGGCGAGACGTCCTCGGCGATCACTCCGTCGGCGTCGGCCGTCTCCGCCTCGCTCTGCGACGACGAGGGACTGGCCGCCCCGCCGGCCGGCGAGCTGCCGGTCAGGCTGGAAACGATGACGGCGATGATCACGATGGCTACAACGACCACCGCGCCGATGATGACCAGCGGCTTCCAGTCGATGTTCCGCCCCGAGCCGGCGGCGGCATCCTCAGCAGTGGGATCCTCAGCGGCGGCGTCGTCGCCCGCACTGTCCGGGGGCGTGGCTCCGGCGGGAGTTGAATACCATTTCTTTTCCGGTGCGGAACCGTCGGCGCTGGCCGGCGCGGAATCCCAATCCGACGGCGGGAGCGCGGATGACGTTGTGGGGGCGGCGGGCGACGTGGGTTGGACCCCGGGCGATGCCGGAGCGGCTCCCGGCGCGTCAACGGCCGGGACCGCCGCGTCCGGGATCGCCTCAGTGCCTTCCAGCTGGCTTTCCACCTGGTCCTGATCGCCGGCCGCCGCTCCGGCCGGCGCGGTGCCGCTGACTTTAATGTCCCCGTCTTCGCGAGCGCCACCGACCAACCGGCCGGCTGCCTCGGCTTCCTCCTCCACCGCCTGTGCTTCGGCGGCAGCGATCGCCAGGTCCGTCTCGGCCGCGGTTTCCTCGCTGATCCGCGCCTCGTGCAGGGTCGGTTCGGTCAGTTCGACGTCGTCGGCACTGATATGGAGATTTGGTTCAGGCACGTCGAGGTTCGCCGCGTCGAGGCTCTCCGGGCCCTCCTGCGGCGGCCTCCCGCGGCCGTCAGGCCGCTTGTCCTGTTCGCTCATGGGGAAACTTGCCTTCCGTGCGTGTTGTCCTCCGGCAGAAAAGGAGAACTGGTCCACGATGACTTTAGCCAACAATCCCGTTGTACGGCACGATTTTGTCGTTTCCGGCCGTGGGGGATTCGATGCGCGGCGGCTGGCCGCCCTGCCACGAGCAGCGTGGAAAACCATGTACCCTAGAGGTACGACAGAATTGATCAATTATTCCGGAGCCTCGTGCGCCTTACCGTGCGACCACCTCCGGATCGACGTACAAAGGGGGTCACGCCATGGGGCGCGGCCGTCAGAAGGCAAAAGCAACCAGGCAAGCCCGGGATATGAAGTATTTCAGCCCGGCCACTGACCTCACTGCTCTCCAGCGCGAACTCGGCGCTGCGAAACGCCACACCTCCGACGCATTTTCCGATATTCCGCCCGAGCCGGATTATTCGGGTTATGAGGACAAGTACGCGGATCAGTACGACGACGACGAGGACGAAGGCAGCCGCAACGTCGGTTAGCCGACCTCGGCCGCTACCTCCCTGCCGAACCCTTTGCACCAGGTTTCCTGCCTAGTTCCACACGGCGAGGACCCGTCTGTGCTTTGCATCTCCATCGGGCCGCATGTCCACCAAGGCTGCCTGCTGCACGTGGACGACGTGGCCCGGATGGAGCCGTCCTTCTGCCTGTTGGCTGATGTGCGGGCGGAAGTTCTTCCGGGCGTGGTGTGGGCTGAGCAGGTGGACATCCGATCCGAGCGCGTCGAGCAGGCGGTCGTGCAGCAACTGCAGTTGCGGATGCGGTTCCACCAGTGAGACCGGCACGGAATGGTTTCTGCCGAAGAAATCGTCCGCCCCGGTGCGTACGTCAAACTGCAGCAGGCCGGCGAATGCGCGGCCGATCCGTTCGCCCAGACTGTCGGGCGGCTCCTTGCTGTCGAAGCGCGCCAGTGTGATGTGCAGCGGCCAGTTGCTCCGCGGGAAGGTGTGCCCGGCCGGCACCGGCCTGATGAACACCACGACCACGTACGCACCCATACGCCCAGTGTCCCACCGGGGTATGGGTGGTGGACCTGTCCGGCAAAGCATAACCGCCCCTGCACCGGCTGGTGCAGGGGCGGTTATGCGTCAGTGACGGGTTAGGCGTAGGAATTGACCAGGTGGACGGCGCCGCCGTCGACGCCCTTGGCGCCCTGGACAAAGTCGACGCCGCCCAGCGATGCGTCGATGGGAGCAACCTGCCCCATCACCCATGCGGGCATGCTGCGTTCGTTCAGCCGCTGCAGGGCGGCATCCGCCCCGGCGGCGTCCACGATGGCCACCATGCCGACGCCGAGGTTGAGCGTGCGCTCCAGATCGGCCTGCGGCACGTTGCCTAGTTCGGCGATGAGCTTGAAGATGGCCGGCAGCTCCCAGGTGGAGCGGTCCACGGTGGCCATCAGCCCCTGCGGCAGCACGCGCGCGAGGTTGGCGGCCAGACCGCCGCCGGTGACGTGGCTGAAGCCGTGGACTCCGGCCGCTTCGAAACGGGCCAGGTCCAGGCAATCTGCCGCGTAGACGCGGGTGGGCTCCAGCAGTTCCTCGCCCAGCGTCCGGCCGAACTCGGTCACCTGCCGGTCCAGCGCCCAGCCGGCGTGGTTGATCACGCGCCGGACCAGGGAATACCCGTTGGAGTGGATGCCCGAGGACGCCATGCCGATCACGACGTCGCCGTCCTTGACCCGGTCCGGGCCGAGCAGCGCGTCGGCCTCCACCAGCCCGGTGGCGGCGCCGGCAACGTCGTATTCGTGCTCGCCCAGCAGGCCGGGATGTTCGGCCGTTTCGCCGCCCACCAGTGCGGTGCCGGCCACCTCGCAGGCGGCCGCGATGCCGCGCACGATGTCCGCGATGCGCTCGGGGACCACCTTGCCGCAGGCGATGTAGTCGGTCATGAACAGCGGTTCCGCGCCCACCACCACAATGTCGTCGACCACCATGCCGACCAGGTCGAAGCCGATGGTGTCGTGGATGTCCATGGCCTGGGCGATGGCCACCTTGGTGCCCACGCCGTCGGTGGAGGTGGCGAGCAGCGGCTTGCGGTACTTCAGCAGGGCCGAGACATCGTACAGTCCGGCAAAACCGCCGACCCCGCCGATCACGTTGGAGTTGTGAGTGGCCTTGATGGCACCCTTCATCAGCTCGACCGCCCGGTCGCCGGCTTCGACGTCGACGCCGGCGCTGGCATAGGTGATCTGGCCCTGTTCGGGGGAGGTCATACTCGCTCTTTCTTGTCTTCTGCGGTCAGGAGGTTCTCCAGGTCCGAGTCCGGGCCTGGGTCGCAGGAGCCGTGCTCCGGTTCGTCGCCGCGCTCAAGCAGATTCTTGCCCAAACGGTCCGCGGACGGCAGCTCGATCGGATATTCGCCGGTAAAGCAGGCGGTGCACAGCCGCTCGCGCGGCTGCTCGGTGGCTTCGATCATGCCCTCTTCGGAGATGTAGCCGAGGCTGTCGGCTCCGAGCGATGCCCGGACGTCTTCGACGCCGATTCCGTTGGCGATCAGTTCGGCCCGGCTGGCGAAGTCAATGCCGTAGAAGCACGGCCACTTGATGGGCGGCGAGGAAATCCGCACGTGCACCTCGGCCGCGCCGGCCTCGCGCAGCATCCGGACCAGGGCCCGCTGGGTGTTGCCGCGGACGATCGAATCGTCGATCACCACCAGCCGCTTGCCCTGCACGACGGACTTGAGCGGGTTCAGCTTCAGCCGGATGCCCAGCTGCCGGATGGTCTGGCTGGGCTGGATGAAGGTCCGGCCCACGTAGGCATTCTTGACCAGCCCCTGGCCGTAGGGAATGCCGGAGGCTTCGGCGTAGCCGATGGCCGCCGGTGTTCCGGACTCCGGCGTGGGGATCACCAGATCGGCTTCGACAGGATGTTCCTTCGCCAGCTTGCGGCCCATCTCCACCCGGGCGGCGTGGATGCTGCGGCCGTTGATGGAGGTGTCCGGGCGGGCCAAGTAGACGTACTCGAAGACGCAGCCTGCAGCCTTTTTCTCGGCGAAACGCTGGGAGCGCAGCCCGTTTTCGTCGATCGCGATAAATTCGCCCGGCTCAACTTCCCGGACGTAGGAAGCGCCGACGATGTCCAGCGCCGCGGTCTCCGAGGCCACCACCCAGCCGCGCTCCAGCCGGCCGAGTACCAGCGGGCGGACTCCGGCTGGGTCGCGGGCAGCGTACAGGGTGCCTTCATCCATGAAGGTGAAGCAGAACGCCCCGCGCAACTTGGGCAGCAGTTCCATTGTGCGCTCTTCGAGCGTCTGGCCTTCCTGACCGGCCATCAGCGCGGTGACCAGTGCGGTGTCGGTGGTGTTGCCCTGGGCCATTTCGCCGCGGTCGGGCTTGCCGAATTTCTCCAGCACCTTCTCGTACAGCTCCGCGGAGTTGGTCAGGTTGCCGTTGTGCGCCAGCGCCACCGTGCCGGTGGCCGTAGCGCCCAGGGTGGGCTGTGCATTCGCCCAGGTGGAGCCGCCGGTCGTGGAATAGCGGCAATGGCCGACGGCGATGTGCCCGGTCAGCGTGTTAAGCGTGGTTTCGTCGAAGACCTGGGACACCAGGCCCATGTCCTTATAGACGTTGATGCGTTTGCCGTCGCTGGTTGCAATGCCGGCGGACTCCTGTCCGCGGTGCTGCAAAGCGTACAGGCCGTAGTAGGTCATTTTTGCTACTTCTTCACCGGGGGCCCAGACGCCAAATACGCCACAGGCGTCCTGGGGTCCCTTTTCGCCGGGGAGAAGATCATGGGAGAGTTTTCCGTCACCGCGTGCCACCCGCTTATTCTCTCATGTGCCCGGCGGGCAGCATCACCGAGGTGATGGGAATTACGGCCCCTGGCCGGCAGGTTACGCCCGGCGTTCGCCTTCGGCTTCGCCGTCTGGTTCGCCGCCGGCAGCGGTGCCGCCGTCCCGCTGCGCGGGCTCGCCGGGCACTTCATGGCGGTCCGCGGGGGCGGCGGGCTGGCCGAGACCCGGAGCGGCCGAGTGGCCGTCGTCCGACACGGGGCCTGCGGAGGCGTCCTGCCCGGGCTCGGCAACGGCCGTCGCCGGTTTGGCGCGCTTGACGCTGACCCGGTCGATGACCAGGAACAGCAGCGATCCGATCAGCACGCCGGCCAGCGCGAACAGCACGGCCAGGAAGGCGAAAATGGTGCCGCGGGTGAAGTCGGGGTTCTCCGGGCCGGTGTAGGCGGAGATGGCGGCGGCAATGACGCCCAGCAGCGCCCAGATGAGGACGAAGGGCACGAATTTCGGTGCCCGGCGGACGGTGACGTCCCGGCTTTCCGGCTCAGCCTGCCGGTGGTCGCGGGCCGGTTCTTGCTCAGAGGTCATACGTTCCAGCCTACCGGGCGAAGAGTGGCAGCCTATCCGCCAGCCCGGCCCGCAGGCCGGAGGCGGCGACCTTGCCCTCGGCGACGGCGCTGTCCCACCCCAGCGCACCCGTCACCAGGGCCAGCCATGTGACGGGGTCGGTTTCCACCACGTTGGGGGGTGTGCCGCGGGTATGCCGCGGACCTTCGATGCACTGGGCGACGCCGAACGGCGGCACCCGTACTTCCACGCTGTTGCCGGGAGCGCGCTCGGAAAGTTCCTCCAGCGCGTACCGCACCGCCGTAGCAGTGGTCTTCCGGTCGGTGGCGCCCGCCCGCCACGCAGCCAAGGCGGCGTTGCCCTCTTCCGCCGCGATCCGGCGTCGTACTCCCATTGCTGGTGCCCCGGCTCAGTCCAGCAGGGCGACCATGGGCGGTGCCAGCCGGAGCCGGCCAACAGGCTGGCCGCCGCCGAGCACCGGCTTGACCACGTCCTCCAACACCGCGCCGACCTTGTCCACGTCGATGGCGTCGCAGGCGGCCAGCAAGGTCAGCGCGATCAGCGAGCCGGCACGGGAGCTGCCGTCAAGGATCTTCACCGCTACCGAGACCCCCGACTCCGTACCCATCACGATCACGCCTTCGGCGCCGAACTTGGCGATGATCTCCAGTTCCTGCATCACCACGGTGTTCTCCTGGCCGTACCCGTGGACCGCCCACGGGTAGTCCAGCATGGCGGTGGCGATGGTGGCCGCGCGGGCATCGGCGTTCTTGTCCGCCGGGGCCTTGGCCAGCTTGCCGATGCCCCGGGCGAGGCCGGTCAGGGACAGCGCAGGCGCGGGGGCGCCGCAGCCGTCGACGGCGATGTGTTCGATCTTCTCTTCGGCGTATTCCTCAAGGACTTCCATCACCCGGCGCTGGAGCGGGTGGTTCGGCTCCAGGTAGTTGCGGGTGTTCCAGCCGTTCTCCACGCAGGCCCACAGGAAGGCGGCGTGCTTGCCGGAGCAGTTGAAGGCCAGCCGCTGCTGGCCCCGGTCGGTGCGGACCAGCCAGCCGCGCGCCTGTTCGTCCTGCGGCCAGGCCGGCGGGCAGCGCAGATCGGCGTCGGTCAGGCCGGCGGCCTTGAGCATGCCCTCCACCACGTCCATGTGCTCCAGTGATCCCACGTGGCTGGCACAGGCCAGGGCCACCTGGTCGCCGCGCAGCGGAACGCCGGACTGCATCGCGGCCAGGGCCTGGAAGGGCTTGAGCGTGGAGCGGGGGAAGATCGGGGCGGTGATGTCGCCGAGTTCGGTCACCACGGTGCCGTCCGCGGCCATCACGACGGCGGAGCCCAGATGGCGGGATTCGATGAAACCGTTGCGTTCAACGACGGCCAGTTCCACGGCATCCGCGGCTTTGAATGTCTCGGGCATGGACTTAGTTTAGGTCCGGCGCAACAACTTCGAGGCTCCGCCCCGCGCCAAGTAGGGTAGTTCTTTGTGAAGGTACTTGTGATCGGCCCCGGTGGCCGCGAGCACGCAATAATCCGTTCCCTGTTGGCCGACCCGTTGGTGACCGAGGTCCATGCGGCCCCGGGAAACGCCGGCATCGCGCAGATCGTGCCCACCCACAAGGTGGACGCCAGCGATCCGGCCGCCGTCACGGCGCTGGCCCAACGGCTGGAATCCGACTTGGTGGTGGTGGGCCCGGAGGCGCCGCTGGCCGCAGGCGTGGCGGACCCGTTGCGCGCGGCCGGGATCCCGGTGTTCGGCCCCAGCAAGGAAGCCGCCCGGTTGGAGGGCTCCAAGGCCTTTGCCAAGCAGGTGATGGCCGCGGCGAATGTGCCCACCGCCATGGCGCATGTTGCCACCAATGCAGAGGAAGCAGCCGAGGCCCTGGATACGTTCGGCGCTCCGTACGTGGTCAAGGACGACGGGCTGGCTGCCGGCAAGGGTGTGGTGGTGACCGGGGACCGCGATGCCGCGCTCGCCCATGCCCAGGCCTGCTTCGACGCCGGCGGCTCCGTGGTGATCGAGGAATTCCTGGACGGCCCGGAAGTCTCCCTGTTTGTGATTTCCGACGGCGAACGCGCCATCCCGCTGGTGCCCGCGCAGGACTTCAAACGGATTTTCGACGGCGACGAAGGCCCGAACACCGGCGGCATGGGTGCCTACACGCCGCTGCCCTGGCTGCCGGCCGGATTCGTCGATGAAGTGATGGACCGGGTTGCCCTGCCCACGATCCGCGAGATGGCCAACCGCGGTACCCCGTTCGTCGGCGTGCTGTTCTGCGGCCTGGCCGTAACCCGGCGCGGAGTACGCGTCATCGAGTTCAACGCCCGTTTCGGCGATCCGGAAACCCAGGCCGTGCTGGCCCGGCTGCGGACCCCGCTGGGCGGACTGCTGCTGGCCGCGGCCAAGGGTGAGCTGGACGACGCCGAACAGTTGGTGTGGTCCAAGCGGTCCGCGGTGGCCGTGGTGCTGGCCTCGGAGAATTACCCGGACACGCCCCGCACCGGCGACCGGATTCGCGGCCTGAAGAAGGCCAACGCCCTGGACGACGTGTATGTGATCCACGCCGGAACGGCGCTGGACGAGAACGGCAAGGTGACCAGCGCCGGCGGGCGGGTGCTCGCCGTCGTCGCCCTGGGCGAAGACCTGGTGGAAGCCCGCGAACGGGCCTACGAAGGCATCGGCACCATCGGCCTCGAGGGCTCGCAGTTCCGCAGCGACATTGCTTTATTGGCAGCCCAGGGCGACGTAACCGTGCCCGAACCGGCCACGCACGCCCTGCCCCAGGCCGAAGCACAGAGAGACTAAGGAACGCCATGGCATTCGCCCCCGACGTGTTGGAACTGCCCGGCTGGAAGCATGTCTACTCCGGCAAGGTCCGCGACCTGTATGTGCCGGCCGCGGCCCAGCCGGTGGAGACCTCCAGCGAGGACATCGCCGCCGAAGGCCTGCTGGACCAGCGCAACGACACCGTCCTGGTGGTGGCGAGCGACCGGATCAGCGCCTTCGACCATGTGCTTTCCAGCGAGATCCCGGACAAGGGCCGCATCCTCACGCAGTTGAGCCTCTGGTGGTTCGAACAACTCTCCGCGGGAGACAGCCCGATAGCCAACCATGTGGTGTCCACGGATGTGCCCGAAGCCGTCGCCGGCCGGGCGATGGTCTGCAAGAAGCTGGACATGTTCCCGGTGGAATGCATCGCCCGTGGTTATCTGACCGGATCCGGGCTGGAGGAGTACCGGCAGTCCCAGACGGTCTGCGAGCTTCCGCTGCCCGCGGGCCTGGTGGACGGCTCCCGGCTGGAGCCGGCCATCTTCACCCCGTCGGCCAAGGCTGAGGTCGGGGAGCACGACGAGAACATCACCTACGAAGCCGTGGTCCAGACCGTGGGGGCGGAGACCGCCGGCCGGCTGCGCGAGCTGACCCTGGCGATCTATACCCGCGCCGAGGAGATTGCCCGCGGACGCGGCATCATCCTGGCTGACACCAAGGTGGAGTTCGGCATCGATCCGACGACGGGGGACATCACCTTGGGCGACGAGGTGCTGACTCCTGACTCCTCCCGGTTCTGGGATGCAGACACGTACGAACCGGGCAAGGCGCAGCCATCCTTCGACAAGCAGTTCGTGCGGGACTGGCTGACCTCGCCGGCCTCGGGCTGGGACCGGAAGTCGGACACCCCGCCGCCGGCGCTGCCGGAGGAGATCGTGCAGAAAACCAGGGCCCGCTACGTGGAAGCCTACGAGCGGCTCACCGGCCGGACGTTCGCCTGACCGGCAGGAAATCTCGGCCGGTTTCCGGGAGCGGGCCCTGCAGGCCGGTTTCCGGCGGGCGGCCCGCTGCCCGCTCGGCCGCCGTGAGGCGGGCCGTGGCTTCGGCGACCGCCGTTGGATAAGCGCCGGCACCGCCGTCGTTATCCGGACCCAGGGAACGCAGCGCATCGGCGCGTTTCATGGCGCGGAGCATGGCCGCCGTCTCCGGCTGCAAGACGTCGGACATATCCGGGTAGTCGATGACCAGGGCTGGATCCAATTCGTACGCCAGCCAGCGGGTTCGGGCCGCGTCGTGGCGGGCGGCCGCTTCATGCCAGTCGCGCGTGTCCTGATAGCGGACGGCCGCGGAGGCCCGGCGGGTAATCCGCCAGACGGCGGGTGCGGCGCAACCGGCGGCGAGCAGCAGCCAGAGCGGCACGGCTGCCGGGAAAAGCGCAGCGGCGGCGAGCACCACGGTCAGCGCGCAGCAGAGCCCGGAAAAGCAGTACCAGAACGCCGTATCGGCATCAGGGGAGCGGCGCAGGCCGCGTTCCACCGCGTAAGAGGTCAGGAAAACCACAGCCGCCAGCACCACGGTGGCCACTGCCAGCTGCGCGAACTGTGCGAGGAACATCTGCACCCCTGCGGGACGGAGTTACCTCTATTGCAGTACGGACGAGGGCTTCAGTCAATGGTCATCAGCCGGTGCGTGCCGGATCAGCTCTTGACCCGGCCGACGACGTCGTCCAACTGCCGGTGAACCACTGCCTGCGGCAACATGCTGATCACCGAGCGTTGGAGTTTTTGCTTCCAGGGCTTCTGCTCCCGGGCCATGCTTGCCATTTTGCGGGAGCCCTTCACCACCTTGGCCGCGTGGGGTGCCCGCGCCTGTTCATAGCTGCGCAGGGCCGTGGTGATGTTCCAATCGGCGGCCAGCGCATCGGCCAGCGCGACGGCGTCCTCGAGGGCCTGGCCCGCACCCTGGCCGAGGAACGGCAGCATGGGGTGCGCGGCATCGCCGACCAGCGTGGCATGGCTGCCGGACCAAGCCAGGACCGGCTTCCGGTCGAAGAGCTCGTGGGCCATGATGTCCTGGCTCTTGGTGGCGAGGATGACCCCGCGGATGGCCGGGTGCCAACGCTCGAAGCGCTGCAGTGCCAGGGTGCGCCAGAGGACGTCGCCGTCCTGCGCCAACGCCGCATTCGGCATGGTGGCATACCAGTAGACCAGGCCGCCGGGCAGCGGGACCATGCCGAAGACCTCTCCGTTGCCCCACGACTCGCCCCACGGGAGCCAGTCCGGATCCAGGTCGCCGATGGGGCAGACGGCGCGCATCGCGGTGATGCCGGAGGGACGGGGGGCGCCGTCGCCCACCAGGTCGTGCCGGACCAGCGAGCGCAGGCCGTCGGCGCCGATCACCAGGTCGGCGTGCATGCTGCCACCGTTGTTCAGCATGACGGTCCCGCCGTGCGGATCGCGGCGGAACTTGACTGCCTGCAGGCCCAGGTGGACGGTGTTGACGTACAACGAGTCGTTCAGCAGCGTGGTGAGGTCCGAGCGGTGGATCGCCCGCAGCGGATGGCCGTAGCGGTGGCGCATGTCATCGCTGCTGAAGCTGGCGAGCACATTGCCGAACTGGTCGTGGGAGCTGCCGCCGACCGGCAGCGAGGCGTCCTGGAAGGCGCCGAGCAAACCGAGGCGCTCCAAGGCCCGCGTCCCGTTGGCCCAGATGGTTATTCCGGTACCTATCGGCTGCAGCGTTCCGGAGCGTTCGACCACATGGACTTTCCAGCCGGTTCGCTGCAAGGCCCGCGCAGTGGCGAGTCCGGCGATTCCGGCCCCTACGATGAGCGCCGAGCGCTGCTGAGAAGCCATGGGTCCATACTTCCCGCTTTTGGGGCGGGTTCACAACTTCCCGGCGGTACAAATCGGGTCGGGAGGCGGAAAAGCAAGAACTCCCGCCGCTCCGAAGAGCAGCGGGAGTTCTTATCTGGTCGGGGTGACAGGATTTGAACCTGCGACCTCGTCGTCCCGAACGACGCGCGCTACCAAGCTGCGCCACACCCCGATATCGGTGCCCCGCCGTCGTTATGATGACCGCGAAAGCAACTGTTCAAGGATAGCGGAGACAGGTCCGAAACGAGAAATCGGCGTCAGGCTGCCCGTCCGGATCAGATCAGCGAATCCTTCCACGCGGCGTGCAGCTGCGCGAAGCGGCCGCTGCCGGCGATCAGCTCCGCGGGGGACCCGTCCTCCACCACCTGGCCGTCATGGATCACCAGCACGCGGTCGGCGATCTCCACGGTGGACAGCCGGTGCGCGATGATCAGCGCGGTGCGGTTGCCGAGCAACGTCTGCAAGCCTTCCTGGACCTGGCGCTCGCTCGGGACGTCCAGCGAGGCGGTGGCTTCATCCAGGATCAGCACGGCAGGGTCCGCCAGGAAAGCGCGGGCGAAGGAGACCAGCTGCCGCTGGCCCGCGGAGACGCGGCCGCCGCGCTTGTTCACGTCGGTGTCGTAGCCCTCCGGCAGGGACAGGATGAACTCGTGGGCGCCGACGGCGCGGGCGGCAGCTTCGATCTGCTCGCGGCTGGCCTGCGGGTTGCCCAGGGCAATGTTCTCCGCGACGCTGCCGCTGAACAGGAACGCCTCCTGCGTGACCATGACGACGGCGCGGCGCAGGTCCTCGTTGGACAGTTGCCGCAGCTCTACGCCGTCCAGGGTGAGCGAGCCAGAGGTCAGGTCGTAGAAGCGGGCGATCAGTTTGGCGACCGTGGACTTGCCGGCTCCGGTCTGCCCAACGACGGCGATGGTCTGGCCGGCGGGGATGTCCAGGTTCAGTTTCGGCAGCACCACCCGGCCGTCGCCGTAACCGAAGGTTGCGTCGCGGAACCGGATGGCGCCGCGGGCATTCTTGAGCGGGATCGGCGTCGCCGGCGGAACCACTGTGGGTTCCTCTTCCAGCAACCCGGAGACCTTTTCCAGCGCCGACGAGGCGGCTTGGAACGAGCTGTAGAACATGGCGATCTGTTCGGTGGGGCGGAAGACCTGTTTGGTGGCCAGCAGCACCGCCACCAGCGTGCCGATGGCCAGGTCGCCGTCCAGCACGCGGAAGCCGCCGATCAGCAGCACCGCGGCCACGGTCAGGTTGCCGATCCCGTTCAATGCCGGCTGGAGCACGCCGAAGTACTTGATGTTACGCAGGGTGGCCCGGCGGTAGTCGCCGGCCAGCTCGTCGAACCGGGCGGCGTTGTCCCGCTCGCGGCGGAAGGCCTTGACCGCCCGGATGCCGGTCATGGTCTCCACGAAGTGCACGATCAGCCGGGCCGAGACCACCCGGGACGCGCGGTTGGCCAGCTCCGACCCCTTTTGGTACCACCGGGTGACGAAGGCGATGGGAATGGCGGCGACCAGGATGATCACGCCGCTCTTCCAATCCAGGCCGACGATGCTGATGGCGGTGAAAACCATGAACATCACCCCGGAGGTCAGCTGGGTGACGCCGTTGTCCAGCAGTTCCCGCAGCGCTTCCAGATCAGAGGTCTGCCGGGAGATGATCCGGCCGGACGTGTAGGTTTCGTGGAACTCCAGACTGAGCCGCTGGGTGTGCCGGAAAACCCGCACGCGCAGGGCCAGCAGCATGGCCTGGCTGAGCCGGGCGGTGACATAGGTGTAGGCAGCCAGCAGTGTGCCGCCGGCGATCGCGATCGCCGCGTAGGCGGCGGCCACCAGCATCAGCGGGCCAGCGTCGCCGCCGGTCAAGGCCGGCAGGGCATTGTTGATGCCGAAGGCCACCAGCACCGGGCCGGCCGCGCGGGCGGCATTGCTGACCACCACCAGCACTATGGACAGCGCGAACAGCCGCCGGTGCGGGGCGACCAGCTCGCCCAGCAGGTGCAGCGACCGCCGGCGGACGGCTTTGCGGTCGGCCTTGTCCAGGTTGATGTTGTCTTCGCCCGCGACCCCGGTCATGGAACTCATCGGGATTCCTTCGCGTCCAGGACGTCTTCGACGGAGGGCTCGGCCGCCAGCGAGGCGATCACGTAGCGGTAGTGTTCGTTGGTCCGCAGCAGCTCGGAGTGGGTGCCGACGGCGGCGATGCGCCCGGCCTGCAGTAAAGCCACCCGGTCCGCCAGTGCCACGGTCGAGGGCCGGTGGGCCACAATCAGGGTCGTCGTACCCTGCAGCTCCTGGCGCAGCCGGTGCGTCACCGCTTCTTCGGTCCGCACGTCCAGGGCCGAGAGCGGGTCATCCAGCACCAGTACGGCCGGGCGGGCCGCAATGGCCCGGGCGAGCGCGATCCGCTGACGCTGGCCGCCGGAAAGGCTCAGCCCTTCCTCACCGATCTTCGTGTCCACCCCGTGCGGCAGATCGTAGGCGAACTGGGCCTGTGCCACCTCAAGCGCACGGGCCAGCAGCTCGCCCGGATTTTCGCCGCCGGGCCGGGCGCCCAGCAGCACATTCTCCCGAACGGAGGTGGAGAACAGCGTGGAGTCTTCGAAGGCCACCGATACGTGGCTGCGCAGCTCGGTGAGCGGTAAGCGGCGGATGTCCGTACCGTCCAGAAGCACGGTGCCGGCGGAAACGTCATAGAGGCGGGGGACAAGTTGCAGCAGCGTGCTCTTGCCCGAGCCGGTCACGCCCACCAGCGCCATAGTTTCGCCGGCGCGCACGTGCAGGTCCACGCCGTCGAGGACCGGTGCCGTGCCCGGCCCGGCATCCGGATAGCGAAAGACCACGCCGGCCAGGCGCAGGTCCCCGCGGACGGAGCCAGCCGGCTGCGGTTCTTCCGGATCCGTGATGGTGTTTTCGGTGTCCATCACATCGAAGTGCCGGTCCAGGGCCGTCTTGGCCGTCAGCGTCATGCCCATCAGGGATCCGATCGCTTCCACCGGCCCGGCCACCACCGCGGCGGTGGCAAAGAAGGCGACCAGCTCGCCCACGGTCATGTGCCCGCCGGCAACTTGGATGATGCCGATGACCAGGGCGGCGCCCAGCACCAGGTCCGGCAGCGAAACGACGGTGGCCAGGAACTTGGACAGCGTGCGGGCCTTGGCCAGCTCGGTCTGGCGCAGTTCTTCCGCCTGCCCGTGGAAGTTGTCCAGTGCGTACGGGCCCCGGCCGAAGGCCTTGAGCACGCGGATGCCGTGCACCGATTCCTCCACCGTGGTGGCCAGGTCCCCGGCCTGGTCCTGGCTGAGCCGGGAGGAGGCGCCGAACGCCGTGCGGAAGCGGAACCCCTGCCAGACCAGCGGCACGGCAGCGACCAGGAAGATCAGTCCCAGCAGTTGGTTCAGCGCGAACATGAGCATGAGGCCCACGACCACCGTCACGAAGGAGACCACCAGCATCAGTGATCCGAACGCCAGCCAGCGGCGGATCAGGCCCAGGTCGGCCATCGTCCGGGAAAGCAGCTGGCCCGATCCCCACCGGTCGTGGAAGGCGGCCGGCAAGTGCTGCACATGCTTGTAGAAGCGGGTGCGCATGCCCATCTCCACATCCGTGGCCGGCGCGATCGCGAATACGCGCCGCAGGTACACCAGGCCCGCTTCGGCCAGGCCAAGCACGGCAATGACGACGGCGGGACCCCAGACTTCGGAGGGGGCGCCTCCGGTGTGGATGGTGTCGACGAGCCCGCGGAGCACCTGCGGAATGGCCAAGGCCACGAGGCTGGCACCGAGGGCGCTGAAGAATCCCAGGATCAGCCGGGGCAGGATGGGCCGTACATAGTCCTTGAGCCTGGCAATGGTCCGCCAGAGGGAAAGCTCGGTCATTTCATCGATTCATCGCGTGGGTTCGTCACTGGTGCCTTGTGCACCGCAGCAACTATCCTAACGAGCCGAGTGAGGTGCCGGTCACCCTCGGGGCCCACGCCCTGCTTCTCTGGCTGCCCCGGCTAGCGCTCACTACTCCTACACATTGCGGATTATCGCTAGGGGTCGAAGACACGTGCTAATAAAATCGTGGTATGGCGCTTGGAGTGATGGACCCGACCGAGGAGACGGACACGTCTCTGGCCGAGGTGCGCGCCGTGCTGCAAGACATTGCTGACCGCTTTGTAGCGGAAGCGCCGATGCTGTCCAACCGGGATCTGGCCAACAGGGTGGCGGCGGTCGAGGACGTTTCAAAGACCCTGGAATACCTGCAGGCAGCGGGCGCGCATGCCGTGGAGTGCGCTGATCTCGCCGCCAACGGGGAATCCACCGCACACGCGGCAGCCTTCGCCGATGATTGCGCCCCCGGGAACGCGGGGGAGTGGGCCAATCCGGCTGCAGTCATCACTGCGGGCGGAGGAGAGCCCTCCGGGAGCCCTGCTGGCGCCGGCGGCCCTGATGCCGCTGGGTCGGAGAAGCGGCAGCGCCGACGCAAGACCGAATTCCGGAACAACGCGGAGTACCTGCGCTCGTGGCTGGGGATCGGCATCGTCGAAGCAGGGCGGCGGCTGCGCGTAGGCAAGGCCGTGAGCGCCCCGGTTAGGCTGGACGGCGAGGCCGGTGCACCAGATCTGCCCGTACTGGCAGAAGCCATGGCCCGTGGGGACGTCAGCGGCCAGGCCGCGGCCCTCATTGCCGATTCCCTCGGCCGGGCCGGTCACGCCGCTGATCGCGGCACGTTGGAGGCGATGGAAGCCTCGCTGGTCGCCCAGGCCATTGAAAGCGACACTGACACGCTGGGGATGGTCGCCAGGAACTGGGAAACAGCCGTGGACCAGGACGGCGCCGAACCGTCCGAAGAGGAGCTGCGGGCACGGCAGGGCATGTTCTACCGCGGACGACGGCGGGGCTTGCCCCAGTTCGTCATCAACACCACTGACGACCAGTACGAACTCCTGGCCACGGTAATGAACAGCGCCGCGAACCCTCGCATCTGCCCGGAAGCCATCGAAGCGGCAGCAATCGGCCCTGGTCAGGCGTCCATCGATGAAACCGGCGTCACTGCAAGAGACAACGGGGACGCCGGCACGGCCGTAAACACAGCCACCGAAAGCGCAGAACCAGCGGCCGCCGCCGCACCAGAAGATGAGCTATCGGGCGTCTCCGGGGTTGAAGGCACCCGCGGTACCGCATCTGGAGGCGCAGGCACCCTCGCAGAAGGAGCCGGCGATGAGGGCCACGATTCCGAAGGCAGGGGGCCCGAGGGCGAGGTCCCAGAAGGCGCTGACTCCGAAGGGATGGCTCCCGAGGAGGCGGATCCTCTGGTCCTAACGGGTCTTGATCAGTTCACCCGGGCGCAGAAGCTTCTAGCCGGCCTGATCGGTGCCTGCCGTATTGCCCTGAACGTTGACAAGCTTCCCGACTCCGGCGGGCTGCGCACGCAGATGATCGTTACCAGCGGTTATGAACAACTCGCCGGGCTGGTCGCGGGCGGCGGCAGCGCCGTCTACAACGGGTCGCTCTCGGCTAAAACGGTGCGCCGGATGGCCTGCGACGCCGAAATCATTCCCGCGGTCCTCGGTTCCAAGGGTGAGGTTTTGGATCTGGGCAGAGCCCAACGCTTTTTCAGCCGGGCGATCCGCAAGGCGCTGATAGCGCGGGACAAAGGCTGTGCCTTCCCCGGCTGCAGCATGCCGGCTCTGTGGACCGAGGCACACCACATTGTGCCTTGGTGGGCCGGCGGCCGGACCGACGTCAACAACGGAGTCTGCCTCTGCGGCCTGCACCACGACCTGATCGAGCAAGGCAACTGGGAAATCAACGTCCTCGAAGGCATCCCTTGGTTCACTCCACCGGACTACATCGATCCGCGCCGCAAACCACTGCGAAACGCCTACTGGCAAACCCAGATTCCGCTCCCGCCGCCGCTCCGCCACGGGCCACGAACGGGACGGCCACGGGAGCAAGCCGCACGGTGAGGTGAATCCGGGCGGCGCCAATCTGAAAGGCTGTGCGTTCTTGTACCGGTCAGGCCGTGCATTCTCGAACCGGCAGCTACTGCTCTATTCTGCTGCGGGCTGCACCTTCAGCCGAGCCGGAGCCCTCCGGCGGGGGCTTCCCTGGCGGTGGCGGATGGAGAAGGCGTCAGCGTCAGCAGCACTGCTTCCGGGCGGCATGCGAACCGGATCGGAGCCAGCCGGGACGTTCCCAAACCTGCGGAGACGTTCAACGGGACGCTGCGCCCTTGATGATCCCAGTAGGTCAGGCCACGGGCGCGCCAGGTCGGCAGATCGCAGTTGCTGATCAAGGCCCCGTAACCGGGCAGGCAGACCTGGCCTCCGTGAGTATGTCCGGCAAGGATCAAATCGGCGTTCCCGGCGGTGAACTGGTCCAGCACACGCTGGTACGGCGCGTGGGTCACGGCGATGCGCAGATGGGCTGCACTGTCTGCGGAGCTGGAGCCGTTGGGAAAGCCCACGTACCGGTCCCGCTGCAGGTGCGGATCGTCCACGCCGGTGAAGTCCAACCGCACTCGGCCCACCACCAACGACTGGTTCCGGTTGGTCAAATCGATCCAGCCGGCGGTGCCGAAAGCGGCGTGCATTTCGCGCCACGGCAGCTCCCGTGAACCGTAGTCCTCGGGCTGTTTCGACGGTCCGGTGAAGTAGGAGAACGGGTTTTTCATCACCGGGGCGTAGTAGTCGTTGGAGCCGGGAACGAAAACCCCCGGCACGTCCATCAGCGGTGCCAATGAGTCCAACAGGGGCTTCACGGCGTGGCGGTGGCTGAGGTTGTCGCCGGTGTTGACCACCAGATCAGGTTCCAGGGCAACCAGTCGCCGCAGCCACTTCTGTTTGAGCGACTGTCCGGGAGACATATGGATGTCGGCCAGGTGCAGGATCTTCAGTGGCCGCTGTCCGGCCGGCAGGATGGGCAGCGTTTCTTCGCGCAGTCCGAAGAGGTTGCGCTCGATGACTGAGCCGTAAACGAGCGCGGCCCCGCCCGCGGCAGCAGCCCCAAGGGTCAGCTTGCCTGCGGTGCGGAGCCGTGCTCGCAGCGCGTCAGCGTCCACGGTCAGTCGTCGTTCCCGTTACGGTTTCCATTCCCGCCACCGTTGTCGGAGCCGCCGCCGTTGCCGTTGTCCGAGCCGCCGGAGTCGTTGTCGGAGTCACCGCCGCCGTCGTTATCGCCGGAATCCGAGTCCCTCTTGTTGTCGGTCTCGACCTTTTTGGGCTGCGGCGGATAGAGCATGCTGCTGGGCGCGGAGCCGAAGCCTCCGGTCTTGTACAAGCCCGCGACCTTCTCCATGTAGTCGGTCCACTGGCCGCCGGCGATGGTCGCGCCGTCAACGTAGCTGCGGGTCACGCCGTTGATCGGGATGTTGTTGATCGACTTGTAAGCGTGCGGGTTGCCCACCCAGGAAGCGGTGGAGATGCCCTTGGTGTAGCCCACGGTCCAGGTGTACTCGGACTTGTCAGTGGTGCCGGTCTTGGCAGCGGAGGGAACACCGATCGGGTGGATGCCGCCGAGCCGCAGGTTGACCAGGTTTTCCAGCGGGACGCTGATGGCAGCGGCGACGTCTTTGGAGATCGCCCGGTCACAGGACTTCTTCGGGACCTTGTACTTGTTGCCCGCGGCGTCCTTGACGGAGGCCAGCGCGATCGGCTTGCAGTAAACACCTTCATTGGCGAAGGCCGCGAACGAGGCGGCCATCGTCATCGGCGAAACGTTGGTGGTGCCGATGATGAAGGACGGGTGCTCGATGCTGATCGGCTCTTTGTCTGTGGCCGTGCGTACCCCGAGGCGGGTCGCCGCGTCCTGGATGTCGCACAGGTCCAACTGCGCGGCCATCGCGGCGGTGGCGGAGTTGATCGACCAGGTCAGGCCCTGGCTGGCGGTCATGCTGCGCTCGTAGCCGGGCAGGGCGTTCTGGAAGTCCCACTCGCTGAACCACGCGTCCGGCGGCAGGCAGCTGGCCTGCCAGTTGTACTGGGCCGGGTACATGGTGCGGCGCGCATCGACCGAGGCATTGAGCGCCTTGCCCGCTTCCAGCCAGGCGACGGTGGTGTAGGGCTTCATCGTGGAGCCGGGCTGCCAGCCGTTGCCGCCGCCCATGTCAGCGTCTACGTTGTAATTCAGCTCGGTGTTGGCCGCCCCGTCTTCGGGGCTGTATTTGGTGTTCTGCGCCATCATCAGGATCTTGCCGGTCCCCGGCTCGACCGAGACCATGGAGGAACCAACACCGGACTTATCGCCCTTCGGGACTTCCTGCTCGATCTGCTTCTGGGCTTCCTTCTGGAGGCGGGAGTCGAGCGTGGTCTTGATGGTCAGGCCGCCGCGGGCCAGCAGCTTGGCGCGTTCGGTGGAGTCCTTCCCGAAGGCGTCCGACTGCATGATCGCGTGCTGGACGTAGCTGCAGAAGTAATCGGCGAAGTTGGCCGCCACACAGCCGGAACGGACGGGCTTGAGATTGAGGTCCAAGTCGGTGGCAACGGCTTCGTCGTATTCCGCCTTGGTGATCTTGCCGGCGCTGAGCATGGCCGCCAGCACGGTGTTGCGCCGCTCCAGCGTGGCCTCCGGATTGTTCACCGGGTTGAAGTAGTTCGGCGACTGCACCATGCCGGCCAGCATGGCCGACTGCGGAATGGTCAGCTTCGCGGCGGAGACGCCGAAGAAGGTCTTGGCAGCGGCTTCGATCCCGTACACCTGGCCGCTGAACAGCACAATGTTCAGGTAGCCCTGCAGGATCTCTTCCTTGCTGAATTCCTTTTCGACGGCGATGGCCAGCTTGGCCTCGCGGAGCTTGTCGCCAATGTCCTTGGTGCCGCTGATGGTGAGCTCTTCGGCGCCCTTGCCCTCGGACGCGCCGGCGTCGATGAGCACGTTGTTCACGTACTGCATGGTCAGGGTGGACGCTCCCTGCAGATCGCCGCCCGCCAAGTTGGTCACAGCCGCGCGCATGATGCCCTGCGGGTCCACGCCGTTGTGCTCGAAGAAGCGCACGTCCTCGATCGAGGTGATGGCGTTCTGCATATGTGGGGAAACCTTGTCCAGACTGACCGGGACGCGGTTTTCGGCGTAGAACGTAGCGATCAGTTTGCCGTCGGAGGACAGGATCCGCGACGGCTGGGACAGCGGCTGCGTCTGCAGTTCGTCCGGCAACTGGTCGAAGTACTCGATTGAGGAGGTTGCTCCGACACCGGCTACGGCAGCGGCCGGGACCAGCAGTCCCGCGGCGAGCACGCCACAGAGCGCACTGATACCCAGGAAGCCAACGATCTTGCCGAGGGTGGTCGCAGTGTCGAAGAAGGGGGATTTGCGAGCGGCCATGGGGTCCACTTTACAAGCAAGCGCTAGGCTTTCATTCATGACCAAATGGGAATACGCGACAATTCCGCTCATTATCCACGCGACCAAGCAGATTCTTGACCAGTGGGGCGACGACGGTTGGGAGCTCGTCCAGGTGTTCCCGGGCCCGAACGGGACCAACCCGGTGGCCTATTTGAAGAGGGAGAAGCAGTAGCCATGAGCGGAACGACCGAAGCCCGGATGTCCGCCGTCGAAGAGCGGCTCGCCGGCCTGGGCCTTTCCGTACCGGAGGTCGCAGCCCCGGTGGCCGCCTACGTGCCGGCGGTAGTCACCGGAAACTACGTCTACACCTCCGGGCAGCTGCCGTTTATCAAGGGAGAACTGCCGGCTGCGGGCAAGGTGGGCGACGGCGCCGGCCTGGTCAGCGCCGAGGAGGCCAAGAAACTGGCTGCGACCGCCGCGGTGAATGCGCTGGCAGCGGTCAAGAGCGTCATCGGAGACTTGGACCGGATCACGCGGATCGTGAAGGTTGTGGGTTTCGTCGCGTCCGATCCCGCCTTCACCGGCCAGCCCGGCGTGATCAACGGGGCATCCGAGCTGCTGGGACAAGTCCTCGGCGACGCCGGCGCCCACGCGCGCTCCGCCGTCGGCGTGGCAGTGCTGCCGTTGGATTCGCCGGTTGAGGTAGAACTGATTGCCGAATTCAGCTAGTCCGCTTCGCGAGGAGCAGCGGCTGTTCCCAGTGGCTCCGGACCAGCTGGGGGCGGCCCACAGTTGGTTCGAGCACGGGGAACGCTCACCGCGGAAGCCGCGTCTGGCGTCCTCCGTGGTCCTGGTCCGGGATGGGGCAGCCGGCACGGAAACCTACCTCGGTTACCGCTCCGGATCCTCTCCGTTGGGCACTGTGGCGTTTCCCGGCGGAAGCGTGGAAGATGCCGACGGCGAGCCGGTTACCTGGTTCGGGCCGTCGCCGGCCAAGTGGGCCGAGTCGATGGGGCTCGACGACCATCGGGTTGCCCAAAGCCATGTGGTGGCCGCCATCCGCGAGCTGTTCGAGGAAACCGGCGTGCTGCTGGCCGGCCCGGACGAGTCCAGCCTGCCGGAATCGACCTCCGGCGCCGACTGGATGCGTACCCGCGAGGCCGTGGCCGGTCAGGAGAAGACTTTTGCCGAGGCACTTTCCCGGCGTGGGCTGGGCGTGCGCACTGATTTGCTCAAGCCGCTGTCCAACTGGCTGAGCCCGGATTTCGCTCACCGCCGCTTCGATACGCGCTATTTCGCTGCCGCCCAGCCCGCCAACCAACGGCCGTCCCTGCTGGAAAGCAAGGGCGTGTGGGCCGCCTGGCTGTCGGCGCAGGAGCTGATGGCGGGGCGGGACACCACGGCATTGGGCGATCTGGTGGACCAGCCGGACACCCGGGGACTGACCTTCAGCGAGGCGACCTCGCCGGCGGTAGAGATCATCGTCGAGAAGATCGCGTCGGCCCGCGGCTGCATTGCCTACCTCTCGCACAAGCGCCCCCAGCGGGTCTACCACCCGGAGCTGGTGCTCGTGGATGGCGTGCCCATGTTGCAGGTTGTGGCCAGCGCTGCTGCCGAGGGCGGGGCCGTTCAGCGGGGTCGCTGAGCGAACTGTCCAACACCACTCAGGAAGTACGACGGCGGGGGCCCACCTAATGGTGAGCCCCCGCCGTCGTACTTTTTATTGGAAAATCAGCGGGAACGCTGGCGCAGACGCTGGATGTCCAGGATGACCACGGCGCGAGCTTCCAGGCGCAGCCAGCCGCGCTGGACGAACTCGGCCAGGGCCTTGTTCACGGTTTCGCGGGAGGCTCCCACCAGCTGGGCCAGCTCTTCCTGGGTCAGCTCGTGCGCCACCAGGATGCCGTCCGTGGCGGGGCGGCCGAAACGGTCGGCCAGGTCCAGCAGAGCCTTGGCCACACGGCCCGGAACGTCGGAGAAGACAAGATCGGCCAGCGAGTCATTGGTGCGGCGGAGGCGGCGGGCCAAGGCCTGCAGCAGCTGCGCCGAGACCTCCGGACGGGTCTCCAGCAAGCCGCGCAGGTTCTCGTTCTTCAGGCCAGCCAGGCGGGTTTCGGAGACAGCCGTTGCCGAAGTGCTGCGCGGGCTCGGGTCGAACAGGGCCATTTCGCCAAAGAGTTCGCCCGGGCCCAGGATGGCCACCAGGTTTTCGCGGCCGTCGTTGGCAGTGCGGCCCAGCTTGATCTTGCCGGAGACGATGAAATAGAGCTGGTCGCCTTGGTCACCTTCGCGGAACACCGAAGCGCCGCGGGACAGGTCGACCTCGGTCAACTCGTCGGTCAGCGCTGCAAACACGTCGTCGTCAAGGGTGGCAAAAAGAGGTGCGCGGCGAAGGATCTCTACGTCCATGAATTCTCCAATTTAGTACTGTTCGGCGTCTGTCAGGCTGCTCTCCCGTGGGGGCACTGGCTTCCATTTTGCCGTATGTAAAGCGTTTGTGACATCTTCCACAAGGCTTTTCGCTCCCAGAGGACGGGAAAACCGGCGGCATCGTGGGCCGCGCAGGATCTACCGGAGTGCTCAACGGCCAGACCGGCTGAATAATTCCCACAGGTGAACGGCTTAGACTAGTGCACATCCGACCGCTACGGAGAATGTGTGATTTTCGGCCTGACCATTCTGGACATCGTCCTGCTTCTGATCCTCCTGTCCTACCTGATTTCAGGCCTGCGCAAGGGGTTCGTGGTCACGCTCGGCGGCATCATTGGCATCGTCGCCGGCGCCGTGGCTGCCTTCTTCGCGATCCCGCTGGTCAGCCAGTGGGTGCCTGACAGCGGATGGCGGCTGGCTGCAACCATCGCCGTGGCGGTGTTGTTGGTGGTCTTGGGACATGCCCTCGGATCCGGAATCGGCGCCGGCATCCGGCGGCGGATGGACTTCCCGCCGCTGCGGCCGGTGGACCGTTTGCTGGGCGGTGCCATGAACCTGGGCGTGACCGCGCTGGTGATGTCCATGTTGGCGTTCAGCCTGGGCACCATGGGCGTGCCCTTCATCTCCCAGCAGATCGCTGGCTCCAAGGTGATCGCGACGATCGAGCACCTGACCCCGAATCCCGTGAAAGCCTGGGCTGCCCAGGTGCGTTCCGCCGTGGTGGCCGACGGCATCCCGCTGGTGCTCGATCCGCAGGCACCGCGGGAACCGGCGCAGGTCCCCGACACCAGTACGGACACCGCGGCGCTGAACCAGGCATCGGCCTCGGTGCTCCGGATCGCCGGAACCGCCTTCCAATGCGGACAGAACCAGACGGGTTCGGGCTTTGCGGTGGCGCCGAACCGGGTGATGACCAACGCGCACGTAGTGGCCGGCGTCAATGAACCAGTGGTGGAGATCCCGGACGGACGGGTGCTGCCCGGCCGAGTGGTGTTCTTCGACGCGGTGCGCGACCTGGCGGTGCTGGCCGTGGACGACTTGAACGTTCGGCCGCTGCCACTGGCCGGCGAACTGTCCGAAGGCGACTTCGCTGCCTTCCAGGGCTATCCTGCCGGTGGCCCTTTCCAGAGCAACCCCGCCACCGTCCAAGGCCGGTCCCAGGTGTTGGTCCAGAACATCTACGGTGCTGACCCGTCCTCGCTTCAGGTGTACACGCTGGCCGCGGACGTGAAGCAAGGCAACTCGGGCGGCCCGCTGCTGGACGCCGACGGCAATGTTGCCGGTGTGGTGTTCGCGAAGTCCACCCAGAACGTGCCGGTGGGTTATGCGCTGACGCTGGAAGAGGTCCAGCCGGTTGTGGACGCGGCACCTGGCTACCAGGAGACCATCTCCGCCGGCCAGTGCGTGACCCGCTAGGGCCTATCCGCTAGAGGACCTCGGCGAGGTATTCGACCGCCAGCCGGTAACCGGCAATGCCGGCGCCCGCTATCACGGCGTCGGCCACGCCGGAAATGTAGGAGTGGTGGCGGAACTGTTCGCGCTTGTGGATGTTGGTGATGTGAACTTCCACCACCGGCAGTGCCACACCGGAGAGCGCGTCGCGGAGGGCCACGGAGGTATGGCTGTACCCGCCCGGGTTGATGATGATCGCATCGGCTGTGTCCCGGGCAGCGTGGACCGCATCGATCAGCGCACCTTCATGATTGGACTGCACGCACTCGGTGCTCCAGCCATGCGCCGTTGCGGCCTCGGTGGCGAGTTTCTCCACGTCCGCCAGTGTTGCGGTGCCGTACACCTGGGGCTCGCGCGTGCCGAGCAGGTTCAGGTTCGGTCCGTTCAGGACCAGAAGGCGGCGGGATCCGGGAGTGTCTGCAGTCATGCCCTTACTATGCCTCAATCCCGCCGCAGGCGGGGTCTCCTGTTACGCGTGGCCGGGCCGAGCGCGGGCACGCCGGGGGCTTCCCGCCGGGACAGTCAGCGGGCAGCCCCCGGCGCGTTGCCGGGCCGGGCGTCAGCCTTTCAGCGACGCGGCGATCTGCTGCATGACGGTGTTGTCGGCCAGGGTGGTGGCGTCGCCGACTTCGCGTCCTTCGGCCACGTCCTTGAGCAGGCGGCGCATGATCTTGCCGGAGCGGGTCTTGGGCAGTTCCGGCACCACCAGGATGGTGCGCGGCTTCGCGATCGGACCGATCTCCTTGCCCACGTGGTTGCGCAGCGTGGCGACGATGTCCGGGTCTTCCGCCGCATCGCCGCGCAGGATGACGAAGGCGACGACGGCTTCGCCGGTGGTTTCGTCCTTCGCTCCGACGACGGCGGCTTCGGCAACCGCAGGGTGGGAAACGAGGGCTGATTCGATCTCGGTGGTGGAGAGCCGGTGGCCGGAGACGTTCATGACGTCGTCCACCCGGCCGAGCAGCCAGATGTCGCCGTCGTCGTCCTTCTTGGCGCCGTCGCCGGCGAAGTACATGTTCTCGAACCGGGACCAGTAGGTTTCCTTGAATCGTTCCGGGTCGCCCCAGATGCCGCGCAGCATGGCCGGCCACGGCTCGCGGATCACCAGGTAACCGCCGTGCCCGTCGGGGACGGAGGCGCCGAGTTCGTCCACCACGTCCACGGCGATGCCGGGCACGGCGACCTGCGCTGAGCCGGGCTTGGTGGCGGTGACGCCGGGCAGCGGGGCGATCATGTGTGCGCCGGTCTCTGTCTGCCACCAGGTGTCCACGATGGGGGCCTTGTCGCCGCCGATGACGCGCCGGTACCACATCCAGGCTTCGGGGTTGATGGGCTCGCCCACGGATCCGAGCACGCGGATGGAGGACAGGTCGTACTTGGCGGGGATGTGGTCGCCCCACTTCATCATGGTGCGGATTGCGGTCGGCGCGGTGTAGAGGATGGAGACCTTGTACTTCTCCACGATCTCCCACCAGCGGCCCTGGTGCGGGGAATCGGGGGTGCCCTCGTACATGACCTGGGTGGCGCCGTTGATCAGCGGGGCATAGGTGACGTAGGAGTGGCCGGTGACCCAGCCGATGTCCGCGGTGCACCAGAAGACATCGGTTTCCGGTTTCAGGTCGAAGACGGCCTTGTGCGTGTAGGCGCACTGCGTGAGATAGCCGCCGGTGGTGTGCAGGATGCCCTTGGGCTTGCCGGTGGTGCCGGAGGTGTAGAGGATGAACAGCGGGTGCTCTGCGTCGTGCGGCACGGGGGTGTGTTCCGCGGATGCGGTCTGCACGGTGTCTTCCCACCACTGGTCGCGGCCTTCGTGCCAGTCCACCGGTTCGCCGTTGCGCTTGACCACCACCACGTTCGAGACGGTGTGGCCGGGGGCGGAGAGTGCCTCGTCCACGGCCGGCTTCAGCGCCGAGGGTTTGCCGCGGCGCCAGGTGCCGTCGGCGGTCACCACCAGCTTCGCCTCGGCGTCGTCGATCCGGGAACGCAGCGCATCGGCGGAGAAGCCGCCGAAGACCACCGAATGCACGGCGCCGATCCGGGCGCAGGCCAGCATGGTGATCACCGCTTCGGGGATCATCGGCAGGTAGACGGCGACCCGGTCGCCCTTGGACACGCCGAGGGACTCGAACGCGTTCGCGGCCTTCTTCACTTCCTCGGTCAACTGTGCGTAGGTGTAGGTTCGGGTGTCGCCGGGTTCGCCCTCGAAATGGATGGCTACCCGGTCGCCCAGCCCGTTCTCCACGTGCCGGTCCAGCGCGTTGTAGGCCGCGTTCAGCTCACCGCCGACGAACCACTTGGCGAAGGGCGCCTCGGACCAGTCCAAGGCCTGAGTGAAGTCGGTGTCCCAGGACAGCACGTCGCGGGCCTGCTTGGCCCAAAAAGCCGGCCGGTCAGCCTCTGCCTCCGCATAGACATCCTGCTTGGCCACCGCTGCCTCGGCGAATTCAGCGCTGGGCGCAAACTTACGGTTTTCTTGGAGCAGATTCTCCAAAGCATCGCCGGCGGCGGTGGAAGTATGCGTTCCGTTGGCTTCAGACATATGAAGGCCCCTTCGTTTTGCTGTGGTCGTTGGCGTGCACCGGCTTTGGTTGGCCGGGCGCATTTGCTGCTTTTCAGCCTAATCCTTTGTGCGCCTTCCGCAGTGTCGACCGTCACAATGCTCGATGCAAAAGGTCTCAAATCTGCGCCGAGCGGCACCAGCAAGTGCGTTCGACGGCGGTGATCCGGCTAGTGAAGGGTGGGTTCCTTGACTACGCTGAGACCAGCGCCAGAACGTTGCACGGTGGGCTGGGCCCGCTCTGCAACCGCAACGACCCGGAGGATCGACGATGTCACAGAGCTCCCAGACCCACGGCACTGCAGGAACTGCGGTGGCCGGGCCCTTCACCGCGCGAGACCTGGTGGTGGGCATCGGCGTCATCCTGCTGTTTCTCTCCTCAGTGCTGCCGCTGGAAGTGCTCCGCGGCATCGGTGTGAACCTGTGGAACTCGGCGGGACTGTTCCAGCTGGCGCTTGGCATCCTGCTGCCTGCCGTGGTGCTGGTGCTCTTTGTGGTGCGCCGTTTGGCGCCGCAGACGCCGCTACGGATCGGATCCTTGTCCGTTGACCAATTTGCCTCCGTGGTGGCATCTCTGGCGTTGGCCTTCTATTTCCTGACCATCGTCACGGTCTACAGCGTCAGCGGAATCATTGGGTTCATCGGCGCACTGGTGCTCTTCGCCGGGACCGTCTGTGCACGATGGATCCCGCAATTGGCCGCAGATTTTGTGGGCCGCCCCGAGACCCCGGCCCACCCCGTGGCGCGCGATGCCGTTCCGGCCGCACCCAGGCCGAAGGCGCCGCAGCCTGCCGCGCAGCCCCCGGGCGTCGCGGCCGCCGAGTACGGGTCGGACTCTGCCGGCCAGCATCAAACTGTTTCGGCCGGCGCAACCGGTGTCTATGGCTCCGCAGCCCAGGCAGCAGCGGGCTGGGACCAAAGCGGCGCGCCACAGCCGTCCGCCGGCCAGTTTGCCGCGCCGTCCGGCAACGGAGCCGCCGGGGTGGCCGGTGCTGCCGCAGCTGCCCACGCAACACAAGCGTCGACATCAGATATAGACGCCTCGACGCGCACCACGGGGCGGGAAACCGCTGCCAGCCCGGCCTCCGTGCAGCAGGCCTCAGAACTTGAAACCGACGATTCCGTTGCGCCGGGCGCCGCAGACGGGGAGGCCGTGGGCATCCCGGTAACCGAGGACTCGAGCGGTTCGTCGACCACACGGGCAGGTGCCCTCGCGGCAGGCGGCGTTGCCCGCGATGTGGGGTACTCCGCCAAAACGGTGGTGGGCAGCCCCGCCCCGTCCTCCGACGGCCAGCGGATCCCGGAGCCGGCCGGAGCGGGCAGCGCCGAGGCCCAGGCGCGGGACAACGGCACGGCACAGTCCCGCAGCGGCGACCCGCAGGCGGAAACGGCCGTCCCGGTCGGCGGAGCGGTTGGCGGGGCAGCTGCCGAGCCGGCCGGTGCCGGCGGGGCCGCTGCCGGGCCGGCCGATGCCGGCGGGGCTACCGCCGCCGAGCCGACCGCGGCCCGGACCGGTGCGACTCGTGCCGACGCAGTCCCGGAAGCGGCGACCGCGGCCATGCCGTCCGTCGCATCGAACTCCGCCGGCCGTACCGCGGCTGAGGCTGCCTCGGCGTCGTCTCCGATCAGCGCCACGCGTGAACCCTACGAGGAAGCCGAGGAAGAGTACGAAGCCTTCTGGTTTGCCGTTGGACGCACCCGGCCGGTCCTGGACGAGAACACCGGGCAGGTCATGTTCACTGTCGAGCCGGGGTCATGGATCCTGGCGCTGCAGGACCGCGGGGATGAGTTCCTAGTCCAGCACACGGACGGCAGGGTGGGGGTCCTCAGGGACCTGACGAACATTGAGCGCGCCTGACAAGGCGCCGGCAACCCGCCGGCGCAAGACTGAAGAATCGCTGTTGGCACGCAAGCGCCGGGCCCGGCGGATCAACAAGGAACTCGCCGAACACTACCCCTATGCGGTGGCCGAGCTCGATTTCAGCAATCCCTTCGAGTTGCTGGTGGCCACCATCTTGTCCGCGCAGACCACCGATGTCCGGGTCAACATGACCACACCGGTGCTCTTCGCTCGCTATCCTGACGCCCGCGCGCTCGCAGAGGCAGACGAGACGGAACTGCAGGAACTGATCAAGCCCACCGGGTTCTTCCGTGCCAAGAGCCAGAGCTTGCTCAAGATGGCCGGCCAGATCGTCGATGAGTTTGACGGCGAGGTCCCGGGCAAGCTGGATGACCTGGTCAAGCTCGCCGGCGTAGGACGCAAGACCGCCAACGTGGTGCTGGGCAATGCCTTTGGCATCCCGGGCATCACCGTGGACACGCACTTCCTCAGGTTGTCGCGCCGTTTCGGCTGGACCGATTCCACCGATGCCGTCAAGGTGGAATTCGATGTGGCGGAGCTGTTCGAACCCAAGGACTGGACCATGCTTTCGCACCACGTGGTCTTTCACGGCCGCCGCGTGTGCCATGCCCGCAAGCCGGCCTGCGGCGCCTGCCCGGTGGCGCAATGGTGTCCGGCCTATGGCGAAGGGGAAGTTGATCCGGAGAAGGCACGCAAACTGCTGAAGTACGAGCTGGCCCCAGGACGTGAAGAACTCCTGGCCCGGATGATGGCAGGTGAGACCCGCCGGGAGCTCCGCGCCGCAGGCTATCCGCTGGGAGCCTGACCGTGAGCGCCAAAAAGGATCTGCAGCGGCTGATGGAGCTGCCGATGGAACAGCGGCTCTCCGTCCGTGAACGCGAGCGGTGGTACGACGTCGCCTTGGACGCGGAAGCGGTCAGACCGGCAGCAGTGCTCCTGCTCTTCGGTGCCCTGGACGATGCACCGGCCCACTTTCACGAGTCCGCCGTCCCGGATGACCTTGACGTGCTCTTCGTGGAGCGGGCCGCCAATCTTTCTTCGCATCCCGGCCAGGTGGCCTTTCCCGGTGGTTCCATTGATCCCGAGGACGACGGCCCCGTCGCCGCCGCGGTGCGGGAAGCGGTGGAGGAAACCGGGTTGGACGCCGCCGGGGTCGAGGTTCTGGGAGTCCTGCCGGACATCCCGCTGTCGGTCAGCAACTTTCTGGTCACTCCGGTCCTTGCCTGGTGGGCTTCTCCCTCGCCGGTGGCAGTGGTGGATTTCGCTGAGTCCGCACAGGTCTTCCGGGTTCCGGTCGCGGACCTGCTGGATCCTGCCAACCGGCGCATATCGGTGCTCCGGCGCCGCGGCCAGATCTTCCGCAGTCCGGCATTCCTGGTCCACGGAGTGGTGGTTTGGGGCTTTACCGCGATCCTGCTGAGCCATCTTTTTGATGATCTGGGCTGGACTTTGGCATGGGACACCTCCCAAGAGATCCCGGCCCCGGTCGCTCCGCTCCCGGAAGACGACTGACGATATCCCGGATACCTGGCGTGGGCGGTTCTGCGCGGGGCGGGGGAGTCGTCGCGGGTGGCGGGACTGGCCGCGTAGTAGGGCCGGCGGACGACCGGAAGGGATCCGCTGGTCCGGCAGTGGCCTCTGGACGAGGCAGCGGCGTGGGTCTGGGCTGCGGCACCGGTGAGGGTAGGGTCCCCGGGCGAGGTGCCCGGGCTGGCGCGGGTCCCGGTTGTGGTGCCGGGGTCGGCGCGGGTCCCGGGCGCGGCGCTGGTGAGTGAGTGTCCCGTGCCGGCGGCACAGCGCGGCCGCCCAGGACTTGATTCAACCAGGAATCCTTCGACGATAGCGTCCACGCGCTGTCTGCCCGCTGTGCCCAGTTGTAGGCCGTGAAAACGGAGAAAACGAACGGCACCAACCGGCCCGGCCTGAGGACGGAAGTCACAGGGTTCACAGCGGGCAGCGGGGAGAAGAGCCGCGGCGCCAGCTGCGCAGTGAGCCGGCGTTGGGCGGTCTGGCCAGCAAGCTGCAGGACCAGGCTTTCCGGTCCGGCGGCCAGCACGCCGAGGACGGAGTCTCCGTGGCGGCGCGCCAGCGCCCGGGCCGCCGCCATGTTCGGGGAGGCCAAGGCCAGCTTTGCGCGGGTGGAGGCTATGGCAACCCCGCGGGCTGCGATAGCGGGGGAGGAAGCAGCGATCCCGCGCAGACGGTGTGACGCGGCGGCGATCCGTGCCATCGCCGCGGCACTGGTTCCCGCGGCCCTCGCGGACGCTGCCCCCAGCGTGCCGACCACCGAACGGAAAATGGAGGCCGCTGCAGCTAGCCGCGCAGCACCGGCGGCACCTGAAATAAAGACCGAGAGACCCGCGCTGACCGGCGCCAGCGCCAGACTCACGCCCAGCGTCAGGGCGACGTCGCGGGTGAACGCGGTGGCCTCCTCAACCAGTTGGCGATGCGCCAGTTCCACCGCCCCGGCATAGTCGTTGCATCCTTCGGCGAGGGCGTCACAACCGTCCGCCACCATGGACGCACAGCTCATGAGTTCGCCGTGTGCCTCGAGGAGCAGCAGCACATCCATCCCGCGAAGGCCCGACAGCGCGCGCGTCGCCGCTCCTTCTGCGGCGGCCGCATGTGTCCTGGTCTCCCGGCCGATCTCCTGCCAGACGCCGGCAACGCCTCGCACCGCGGCGGCGTCGCCGGACGGCCACTGCACCCCGGCGGCGTCGGCGATCAGCTGCCCTAGTTCCGGAAGCAGCGGAATCGTGCCCCCAACGGCTGACGCCGGCAGGGGAAGGCAGCGCTGGCCGTGCGGGGGAGCCGGTTGTTCGAAGGCTGCCGGGGATCCCGTGGCTGCCTGTTCCGCGAACCGGTAGAGTGCCGCGGCGCACTGCGTGGAGCAGCGGAGCCGGCCGTAGGCGCCGGCAAGTCCTTCAACCCCGCGCAGCAGGAGCGCTGCGTCCCGGTCGTAGGCGTGTCCCCACAATGAAGCATCGGCCTCCCATCCCGACATTCCGGCGCCCGCGCCCAACCGCCCGTTTGCCGATTCCCGCACGTCCTCGTAGCCCGCGGCCGCCGTTCCCGCTGCCGCTGCGGACTGCTCCAAGGCGGCTGTATCAATGGCGAGCACTCCCATCGGCATCCCTCCTCCAGCGCCGCCGACCGGCAGCCGCGCCGCCGAGGGGCACAACGCTACGGTGTGAGGAGGAGACCGGCCATGGCAAAGGTCCGCGTTGTGGATAACCTTCCACCCCGAGCAGCCCGAGGATTTACTTGGCGTCGGCGTAGGAATCCACGATGGCAACGCTGACCGGGAACTCCACGGGGATCCGGCCGAAGACCAAGCGGGTGGCCGCCGCGGCCGATTCTTCGACCAGCCGGCGGGCGATGTCCGCCCGGTCTTCGTAGACATGCAGCATGACTTCGTCGTGCAGGAAGAAGACCATGTCCCCCACAAAGGTGCCCTCCGCAGCGCAGGCGCGCAACCGGCGTCGTAATTCAGCCAGCCAGCACAGTGCCCACTCCGCAGCGGTGGACTGCACCACGAAGTTGCGGGTGAAGCGGCCGCGGCTGCGGGCCAATCCATCGGCCCGCCGTTGCTCTTCCGCTGTGGTGGTTCGTTGCGCGGCCAGCCACCGGTCGGACGGCGGAGGGCAGCTGCGGCCAAGGTAACTGCTGACCACCTGGCCAGCTTCGCCGGCCCGGGCCGCACGTTCGACCACCGCGATGGCCTGCGGATAAGTGCGTGTGAGCTGGGGCATCAGCCGGCCGGATTCACCGGTGGTCGCCCCGTACATGGCACCCAGCATAGCGATCTTGGCCTTGGCCCGCTCACCGGCGAAGCCCGCGTCGGCAATGCCCTGGTAGAGGTCTTTGCCCCGCCCCGCCGCGGCCAACGCGGAGTCCTGGGCCAGTGCGGCCAACACCCGGGGTTCCAATTGAGCTGCGTCGGCGACCAGGAGCTTGCGGCCGGGATCGGGACGGACGGCATCCCTGATCTGACCGGGTATCTGCAGGGCACCGCCGCCGCGCGACGCCCAACGCCCGGTGACCACGCCGCCCACGACGTACTCGGTCCTGAATCGGCCGTCCCGGACCCAGGCATCGAGCCACGCCCAGCCGTTCGTCGTGAACAGCCTGGAGAGCTTGCGGTACTGCAGCAGCGGTTCGATCGCGGGATGGGAATGCTCCTTCAGGTCCCAGGAACTGGTGGTCTTGACCTCGATGCCGGCCCGGTGCAGGGCACGGATGAGCTGCTGCGGGGAGTCCGGGCTGAAGCTGGGATTCGCCAACTCCTGGCCGAGTTTGACGGCGAGATCCTCCAGCATTTCCGGCCGCTGGCCTTCCCTCGGCCGCTCACCCAGGTGGGAAGACAGGATGCCGAGGTGGATGTCCTCGTTCCACGGCACGCCGGAGTGCTCCATTTCGGTAGCGATCAAAGCGCCGGCTGATTCGGCCGCCAGCAGCAGCTGCAGCCGAGCGCGCTGGGGCGAGGCAGCGACAGCGGCCAGCTGGTCCTGCAATTCGGCCACTATGTCTTCCAACGCCGTCCCGGTGGCCCGTGGCTCGTCGAAGAGAGTGAACTGATCCGGGGACTGCTGCAGCGGCGGCAGGTGGCGGGGGAGTTCATCATCCTGGTGCGCCACCGGCTCCTCCCGGAGCGCGCGGATGTATTCGGTATCCGGGGCGTAGACGGACAGCGCCAGGATGTTGCGGACCAACGTTAGATCGTGGCCCCGGTCCACGCCCGACCCGGCGGCGAGCAGCGGCAGATAAGTGTCGCGGGTGGATTCGAACACCCAACGAGGTTCCTCTGCATCCAAGCTCCGGACCGTCTCGGCCAATTTTCCGGCTGGCACGACGGCGGGTGGCCCGGCGGGTGCGCCCTGCGCGTTGGTGCGCTGCAGATAGGCTTCGGGTTCCGTCCCTGCGGGCACGGGAATGTTCCGAGCTGCGGAGGCCAGGACGATGTACACGCCTCAATTCTCCCTTGACCTGTCCTCCACACAGGCACGGCGGGCCGCCGCCGTACACATCGGCCGGCGCTCCGGTCCTGCACCAGCCTGGCTCACGGAAGGATCGGAGCATGCCAAGACACCACACGGTCAACGGACGGATGCCCTGGAGACCGGCGGAAGCGACCGACGTCGTGCTCCTGGGCGGGACGGACCGGTTGCGTGATGAAATCGCTCGCATTGCTGCGGCGGCGGGGCTGGCACTTCGCGCCGAGCCCCCGAGGGACGCGCCGGTGGCCGCTGCCGGAGCCACCCCGGTGCTGCTGGGAACCGGCTATGCCCGGGTACCGCGGACCACTGCGGAAGTCATCGTGGTCGGCTTCATCGATGAGGCGCCCGCGCTCTGGGACCTGGCGGCCTCAACCGGTGCGGGCCGGGTCGCAGTGCTGCCCGACGGCGCGGCGTGGCTGGCCGAATACCTGAGCCGGACCAGGCGGCGGGAAACTGCGGGAAAGTTGGTTGCCGTGCACGGGGCCAGCGGCGGAGTGGGGACATCGGCGCTGGCCGGATGGTTGGCCGCCACGGCGGCACAGTCCGGAACGGCCACGGTGCTGGTGGACGGGGACCCGCTGGGCGGCGGACTCTCCTCGGCGCTGGGCGCCGCCGACGTTCCTGGATTGGTCTGGCCGGATTTGGCGGAGGTGCAGGGGACGGTGAACCCGGTGCAACTGGCGGCGTCGCTGCCCGCGATCGCCGGCTTCTCGCTGCTGTCCTGGCCGGGGACCGGGGAAGCAAACCTGCCGGAGATGCCGGCGGTCGAAACTGCCGCGGCGGTCATGGCAGCCGCCTCGGGCGCTTTCGCTTTGGTGGTGATCGACGCCGGACGGCTGCGGACCGGGCGTGAGGTTGGGCCGCCGGCGGACGATATCGTTGTGCTGACCAGAGCAGACTGCCGCTCCCGCCGGGCCGCCGCGTCTGCGGTCAGGGCCGCAGCAGGCACCGGCGCCACTGTCCATGTGGTGGTCAGGGGGCCGTTGCCGGCGGGGACCGACGAACAACTCATTGCCGATGGGCTGGGTGCGCCGCTGGCCGGGTATCTGCCGCATCTTCGGGCTGTGCCGGCGGGCCAGCGCGACGGACGGCTGCCGGAGTTCGCCTCCAACCGGCGGATCCGGTCGTTGTGCGCCAGCTTGCTGGAGCGGCTGGAAATCGGGCACACATCGGGGCGGCGGCCTTGAACGGCGTTGGTCGGGGGCGCCGGGCAGTACCGGTCGGGACCCCCGGGATCAGCCTGGAACCCTTCCGCAGCGCAGTGTTGTCGGACCCGTCGCCGGTGACGGGGGTACGACTGGCGGCGGCGGTCCAGTCGAGCGGACGGCTGTTGGGAACTGCCGGCACGCTGCAGGCGGTCGATTCCCTGACCGCGGAGTTGCGCGGGCTCGGGCCCCTGCAGCAGCTGGCCGATGCCCAGGTGACGGACATTCTGGTGAACGGCCCGCACGACGTCTGGACCGACGGCGACGGAGGCCTGCGTCGGGCCGAAGTCGCTTTCGGCAGCGATGCGGACGTGCGGGCACTGGCCGTACGTTTGGTTGCGGCCGGCGGTCGCAGGCTCGACGACGGAAATCCGTGCGCGGATGTACACCTCGCGGGCTACCGGGTCCATGCCGTGCTGCCGCCGGTTTCCACCGGCGGCACACTGCTGTCGATCCGTCTCCACCGGCCGCGCCGCTTCACGCTTTCGGAACTGCTCGTGTCCGCCCCGCAGTGGCAGCCTTACCTTGAAGCCATCGTGATCCAGCGCCTGAATTTCCTGATCTGTGGAGCAACCGGATCCGGCAAGACCACGATGCTGGCGGCAATGCTTGGCGGCGTTTCCCCGCAGGAACGGATGGTCTTGGTCGAGGACGCTGCCGAACTGAATCCGGGGCATCCGCATGTGGTGGGCCTGCAGAGCCGGACCAGCAATGTCGAGGGCACAGGGTCGGTCGGCATGGCGGAGCTGGTCCGGCAGGCCCTGCGCATGCGCCCGGACCGGCTGGTGGTCGGTGAGTGCCGAGGCGCGGAAGTCCGGGAATTTCTGGCGGCGATGAACACTGGCCACACCGGTGCCGGGGGCACGATCCACGCGAATTCGGCGGCAGCCGTGCCGGCCCGGCTGGCTGCCATGGGCGCGCTCGCAGGGATGAACGCCGACGCGATTGCGCTGCAGGCTGCCAGCGCATTGGATCTGGTGATCTCGATGCAGCGGACCGAGGCAGGACGTTGCGTGCAGGAGGTCTGCCTGCTGCAGACCACTGATGCCGGACGATTGCACACCATCATGGCTTTGGCCGCAGCCGGGGCCGGCGTGAGGCATGGCCATGGCTGGGACGAGCTCCGCGGACGGTTGTTCCCGTGACCGGGCTTCTCATGTTCCTGCTGATGGTGACCGCATGCCTGCTGTTGGTGCCGTGGAGGCAGACCGGCCCAGCTGACAAGGGCGAGGGCACCGAGGGCATCCGGCGGCGGGCATTCAGCAACGGCAGGAGGCGGCAGATCGCAGCGGCGCAAGTGGACCAGCTGCCGCTGTTCGTGCGGCAGTTGGCCGCGCTGCTGCGCTCGGGACGTACTCCGGCCCAGCTGTGGCCGGACATGCTCGCGGTCTACGCCGTACCGGGACCCCTTGCCGGAGATCCGCCGGGCAGCCGAAAACCGGACTTGACGGGACCTGCGCCCGGTGCGTCGGCGGAAGGAGAGGCGCTGTTGCTCCCCAGTCTTCAGGCGGCGGCCCAAGCCGCGGAACTGGGACTGGGTATCGGGCCGGTTCTGCGCCGGCCGCAGCCGGCCCGCGGCGGACGGGTGGACGCCGCCGCCGCCGCAGCAGCGGAACGCATGTGGCGGGATCTGGCCTCCTGCTGGGAGGTGTCCGAAAGGACCGGGGCGCCGCTGGCGCTGCTGCTGGAGAACTATGCACGGCACCTGCAGGACCGGCTCGATGGCAGGGCGGGGCGCCGGACCGCGCTGGCGGGACCTAAGGCGACGGCCACCCTGCTCGGCTGGCTGCCGCTGCTGGGACTCGGCCTCGGAACCGCCATGGGAGCCGACCCGGTCGGCACGCTGCTGCTGTCGGCGTCGGGTTGGCCGGTCCTCGTCAGCGGGGCAATGCTGATGATTGGTGCACGCCTCTGGTCGCGCGACCTTGTCCGCCGGGCCGCCGGACCGGATGCCCGGTGATCCCGGTCCTGACGGGCGCACTGCTCTTCGGCGCGGCCTTGTTGCTGTGGCCGGGGCTCTCCGGAGCGGGTCCACCCGCCATACGGCAGACGAACACAGACCGGGGGAATGAGGGTGGAAACGAAGCACCCGAAGATCCGGCGCTGCAGCTGGACCTGCTGGGAGCCATGCTGGCCGCGGGTTTGTCCCTGCCGCATGCCGTGACTGCCCTTGCTGCCATCGCTCGCGGACCGCAGCAAACAGCTTTGCAACGGGTCGCCTCGGCGCTGTTGCTGGGCGTGGACTGGCAAGAGGCCTGGGCACTTGGGGGACGCGGAAGCGGGATGGACCTGCTCCGCGACTCACTACGCTTCGGTGCGGCCACGGGCGCTCCATCTGCAGCGGTGCTCTTTGCCCAAGCTGACCAGCTGCGCCGGCGCCGTCGGCAGGAGGAACAGCAGCGCGCGGCTGCGCTTGGCACAAAACTCGTCCTCCCGCTGGGCCTGTGTGCCCTGCCCTCCTTCATCGCGCTGGGAGTTGTGCCGGTGCTGGTCGCCCTCGTGCCCCCACTCTGAGCATTCCTCCACAGTGCAGCCGAGGCCGCATATTGCGCACCAGCACCAGTTCGGCCCTGCCGGGTTCAAGACCGTGTCCGGGAAGCTCGAATAACCGCAATCCGGCGGTCACATCCAGGAGGAAAACATGTCATTGTCACTGGCTAATTGGCGGGACCGGACGACCCCGAACCGGCTGCCGCTGAGCCCGGCGCGGGCTGAAGGATCCGAAGCCGAGCATGATGAACCCGAGAATCTGGCGGAGGTGATTGCGTTTCCCGGCGGGGGACAGGGCGCCCGGGCCGGGAGGAGCTGGCGCCAGCTGGGCGGTTCCGAAGCAGGGATGGCTACCGCCGAGTACGCCATCGCAACGCTGGCTGCCGTAGCATTCGCCGGTCTCTTGGTCCTGATCCTGCGCAGCGGCGAAGTCCGCGGCATGCTCACGGGCCTGGTGGAACTGGCGCTCACGGCGGTCTGACAGATGCCGAGCCGCTGCGGACCAGTCCTTCGCTCCATGTGCGGTGCGACCGCCAACGGCCGGCGCGCCGGTGAACGCGGCAGCGTCACGGCTGAATTCGCCGTCGCCCTGCCGGCAGTCATCGTCGTCCTGGCCTTCCTGCTGGCGGGGGCGGCAGCCGGGGCAGCCCAGCTGAATCTGGAGAAGGCGGCCCAGGCGGCGGTCCGCCAACTAGGCCGCGGCGAGACGGAGGCAGCAGCCGCCCGCACCGTCCGCTCGATTGCGGGCGAGGGTGCTGCCGTGGCGGCGGACAGCAGCGGCGGCTGGGTGACCGTCCGGGTCACCGCGTCGGTGCCCGGCCCCTGGCCGGAGCTCGGCGGCTGGACGCTGGCCGCCGAAGCCACCGGTCCGGCCGAGCTGGGCGGCGGCCCCGCGGATCCGGCGGGAGCAGGCAGCGGTGACGGCTAGCGAGCGTCCAGCCGCCCGGGCGGTGTTACGACGTCCGGCAGCCGGCCCACTCTGCCTGCATCACGAGGACCGCGGGGCCGGAACGGTTCTCGCAGTCGGACTGGTGCTGCTGCTGTGCCTGATGCTCGCCGTGGTTGCCTCGGTGCTGCAAGCGGGAATGGCATCGGCGCGGGCTGGCAAGGCGGCGGACCTGGCTGCCTTGGCCGGCGCCGATGCAGCCCGCGGGCTGCTGGCTGGCGACCCCTGCACTCTTGCCGCGGAAGTAGCAGGCAAGCAGGATGCCGAACTGTCCGCGTGCAGCCGTTCGGGGCCCGGCGGTGTTGTGGTCGACGTGCGTACCCGCACCGCGCTGCCCGACGTCTTCGGATGGATCAAAGGGGAGTGGACGCATGCCGAAGGCCGCGCACGGGCGGGACCGCCGCCGGAGAGATAGACGATCGGCGGCGGTCCGGCAGCAGTTGCAGTCCAGTACACAGCAGCGGGGCTGTCCCGCTATACCGCCGTTGCCTGGTGCCGTTGTGCCGGGGCAGGGCCGGCGTGGGACAGCAGCGCCTCGATCAGCGTGACCGCACCGGACTTGTCCAGCGGATTGTTCTTGTTGCCGCATTTTGGCGACTGCACGCAGGACGGGCAGCCGGTTTCGCATTCGCAGGAACGGATGGCGTCCCTGGTGGCGGCCAGCCACGTCCGCGCCGCCTCGAAGCCGCGTTCGGCAAATCCCGCGCCGCCGGGATGACCGTCGTAGACGAAGATCGTCGGCTTGCCGGTGTCGGCGTGCAGGGCGGTTGAGACTCCGCCGATGTCCCACCGGTCGCTGGAGGCCACCAGCGGCAGCAGCCCGATGCCCGCATGTTCGGCGGCGTGCAGGGCGCCGGGAACGCGGGCCGCAACCAAACCGGCGGAGGCCAACTGCTGCTCGCCGATGGTGAACCACACGGCCTTGGTAAACAACTCCCGGGCGCCGAGTTCCAGCGGTTCCTCGCCCAGAATCTCGTTGGAGATGAACGCTTTGCGCTGGAAGGAGATGACCTTCGTGGTGACCTTGACCTCGCCGAAGCATGCCTGGACCTCGCCCCAGTCCTCGGTCCGTTCGGCTCCTAGCACTTCAATCTGCGTGATGTCGCGGGCCTGCGTGTAATAGTCCGGATTGGCCCGGGTCACCATCGCGCAGTGGTCCTGCTCGTTGAGTTCATCCACCACGTAGGTGGTGCCCTGGTGGACGTACACCGCGCCGCTGTGGGCCTGATAGTGCGACTGCGGCGAGTCCATGGTCCCCAGCAGCGTGCCGGACTCCGACTCGACGATGCTGATCGGTCCGCCGCCGTCGGCTCGCAGATTGACCATGGCGGCGGCGCTTTCCGGATGGGTCCAATACCAGCCGGCGGGCCGGCGGCGGAGGTAGCCCTCGGCCGTCAGCCGGTCGAGCAAGCCCGGGGCAGCCGGACCGAACAACCCGATGTCCACAGGGGTCAACGGAAGCTCCTGGGCGGCCGCGCACAGGTGGGGGCCCAAGACGTAGGGATTCGAGGGGTCGAACACGGTGGCTTCCACCGAGACGTCGAAGACCGCTTCGGGGTGGTGCACCAGATAGGTATCCAGCGGATCGTCGCTGGCCACGAACGCGGCGAGCGCATCCTGGCCGGATCTGCCGGCCCGGCCGATCTGCTGGAACAGCGACGCGCGGGTTCCGGGCCAGCCCGCGACCAAGACGGCATCCAGCCCGGAAATATCGATGCCAAGTTCCAGCGCCGAAGTGCTGGCGACGCCCAGCAACTGCCCGGAGCGAAGCTTGGCTTCCAGCTCCCGCCGCTCCTCCGGCAGGTAGCCGGAGCGGTACGCCGCGACCCGGCCCGGCAACGAGGGATGGACGTCGTCCAGCAGCCGCTTGGTGATCGAGGAAATCGTCTCGGCGCCGCGGCGCGACTTGATGAAAGCGATGGTGCGCACCTGTGCGGAGACCAGATTGGCCATCAAATCGGATGTCTCGGCGACCACGGTGCGCCGTTCTTTGGCCCCGTTCTCGCCCTTGAGCTCCGTGAGCTGGGGCTCCCAGAACGCCACCGTAGTGGATCCGTGCGGCGAGCAGTCTTCGGTCACTGCCTCGGCGTCGGCGCCGATCAGCCGTCCGAATGAGGTCCCGGGGTCCGCGGAGGTGGCCGAGGCTCCGATGAACACCGGGTCGGCCCCATAGCTGGCGCAGATCCGACGCAACCGGCGCATCAGGTTGGCCACATTCGAGCCGAAGACGCCGCGGTAGCTGTGCGCTTCGTCGATGATCACGTAGCGCAGCCGGCGGAAGAACCGCGCCCACCAAGCATGATTGGGAAGGATGCCGAAATGCAGCATGTCCGGATTCGCCAGGACGAAGTTCGCATGGTCCCGGATCCAGCGGCGGGCACCCGGGTCGGTGTCGCCGTCGTAGGTTTCCGCCCTGACGGTGGGCAGCTTCAGCGATTTGATTGCGGCCAGCTGGTCGGCTGCCAGCGCCTTGGTGGGGGCCAGATACAAGGCGACGGCTCCGCTGGGCTCCAAGCTCACGGCGTCCGCCAGCCCCGTGCGGTGGATGGCGTCCAGTGCCGGCAGCTGGTAGGCCAGCGATTTTCCGGAGGCGGTGCCGGTGGCAATGATGGTGTGCCGCCCGTCGTGGGCGCTCTCCGCCGCCCGAACCTGGTGGCGCCACGGCTGGTGCACGCCGAGCATGGCGTAGGCGGCGCGGACATCGTCGTGGACCCAGTCCGGCCAAGGCTCGATTACTGCCTCCCTCGCCGGGAGCTTGCGGACGTGCACCAGTTGCTCGGGCTCCGCACCGGAACCGAGCAGCGGAATCAAGGAGTCGTGCATCGCCACCCGAATATTGTGTCATCACCCGGGGAGGCAACGCGGCAGGCCGACCCGGACCGCCGGGATGGCCGAGGCCAAGACCCAGACCAAGACCCAGACCAAGACCCAGACCAAGACCCAGACCAAGACCAAGACCAAGCGCAGCGGTGCGTCGGTGCGCACGCCCGCGGGGTCAACCGGAAGTGGTCAGCCCTCCGCCGCGGGCTTGAGGATCATCACATCGCAGACGGTGTCCCAGCCCAGGTGGTTGTAGAGCATCTGTCCGTCGTGCGAGGCGATCAGCAGCCCGGTATCCACCACGTGCTCGAAGGTGGAGGCGATCAGCGCGCGCATTACATGTGTGGCCAGACCGCGACGGCGGTAGTTGAGGTCGGTTTCGATGTGGTCGAAGACAGCGAAATTGTCGACGACGGCGACCACCCCGTGTGCGGCCTCGTTGCCTTCATGCACCACGCGGACCCGGTGGACGTTGCCCGTTTTTTCCAGTTCGGTTTTGAAATCGGCGTCGCGATACCACGGATCCTCGGCGTCCTGCCCGGACATGTCCGTGACCATCAGCGACTGGGCATTGTGGTGCACGCGGAGACCATGCTGGGGGGCCAGCCGGTGGATCCGCTGCGCGTCGCGGGTCAGTACCGTGAAGATACGTCCGGGGGACTTGGTGGTGTCGCCGGCCACCGCGGCGAATTCCTCGTCGCCCGGCTCAAACGCAAAGTATTCCCAGTCTCCGGTCTTGTCGGCCAGCAGCACGGCGGGATGGCCGGCAACCTCTTCGGAGGAGTAACCCCGGCAGGCAGACCAGCCGGCAACCCAGACGGAAAGGACGTCGTCCGGAACGTCAGTCGTGTAATCGTTGCCCATAGCAGGACTGTACCTAACAGCGGCCGCGGGCGGCACCTGAAAGCGATGACAACCCGGTCACAATCCCAAATTCCACGCCTACGGCTAATTTTGGATTCCACACCACCGCGTAATCTTGATGGGTGGCTTTGAACCGAATTGTGCTTTATTACGCTTTCACCCCGCTGCCGGACCCGGATGCCATCCGGCTGTGGCAGCGCGCGCTGGGCGAGAAACTTGGCCTGCGCGGCCGGATCCTGATCTCCAAGGACGGCATCAACGGCACCGTCGGCGGCGAGCTGAACGCGGTGAAACAATACGTGAAAACCACCCGCGAGCACCCGGCGTTCCGCAATCTCGACGTGAAATGGTCCGAAGGCGGGGCGGAGGACTTCCCGCGCCTGAGTATCAAGGTGCGCGACGAGATCGTCTCCTTCGGCGCCCCGGGCGAGCTCAAAGTGAACCAGGACGGCGTGGTCGGCGGTGGAACGCACCTGCGCCCGGAGGAACTGCATCAGTTGATCGATGCCAAGAAGGCCTCCGGCGACGACGTGGTCTTCTTCGACGGCCGCAACGCGTTCGAGGCGCAGATCGGCAAGTTCAAAGACGCCATCGTTCCGGACGTGGCCACCACCCACGATTTCATCAAGGAACTGGACTCGGGCAAGTACGACGACCTCAAGGACAAGCCGGTGGTCACCTACTGCACCGGCGGGATCCGCTGCGAAGTCCTCTCCTCCCTGATGGTCAACCGGGGTTTCCAAGAGGTCTACCAACTCGACGGCGGGATTGTCCGCTACGGCGAGACCTTCGGCGACGCCGGGCTGTGGGAGGGTTCGCTCTACGTCTTTGACCAGCGCATGCACCTCGAGTTCACGCCGGATGCCAAAACCATCGGAGAATGTGTCCGCTGCCAGGCGCCCACCAGCAAGTTCGAGAACTGCTCTAATGCCGAATGCCGCCAGTTGACGCTTTACTGCTCCGCGTGTGCGGCGGACCCGCAAACCCTGCGCTGCCCGGACGGCTGCCCGGCATAGCCGCGGCGGATTACGCGGCCGCGGTCTCCGGCCACAGCCCGCCGGTGGCGTCCTGCGGTTCGGTTTCCTCGACTTCGGTCTTGAACACGCTCATGCCGCGCGCCTGGTAATTGGTAACGGCCGCCGGCCCATCCAAGGAACAGGTGTGGACCCAGACCCGCCGCACCGGCGGGAACCGGTCCCAACGCCGGTCCAGTTGCCATGCCTGCCGGATGCCTTCGGCCAGCAGGGCTCCGCCCAGGCCGCGGCCGATCGCCTCCGGGAACAGCCCGAAGTACATGATTTCGACGTCGGTGCCCGCCTCGGCCGGGCGGCCCAGTAGTTCCACGTAGCCGGCCGGCGCGCCGCCGGTGTAGAGCACCCAGGTTTCCGAGCCGCGTGTGCGGACCACTTGTTCCCACTCGCTGCGGGTGAGCGCCAGCCGGTCGCCCCAGTTCCAGCTGCTTCCTACGCTGCGGTACAGGAACTTGCTGAACTCCGGGCTGATCCGGCGCACGTGCACAACGGCGGCGTCGTCCGGCAGCGGGCGCGACCCGGGAACCAGCTGGGCGGGATCGGTTTGTTCAAGGTGGGTGGTGGTGACGAGCATGCAGTCATTTAACCACCGGGCCGCGGTGTCGGGCTCACAGCACGGCCGCCGGCTCCGGCCGCCGGAGCGCGGCCAGGGCCTGGGCGCCCGGCAAATCGGAGGCGCTGGCGGGGCGTGAGATGTAGTAGCCCTGCGCGGTGTCGCAGCCGAGCTCCCGCAGCACCTCCAGCTGCTCCGGCCGTTCAACGCCCTCGGCGGTCACCTTCAGCCCCCAGGCGTGGGCAATGTCGATCAGGCCGCCCACGAAGGCGGCTTCGCGCTCGGAAGTGTCGATGTTGTCAATGAAGGACTTATCGATCTTGACGGTGTTCAGCGGCAGGTCCCGCAACATCCCCACGGAGGAGTACCCGGTGCCGAAGTCGTCCAGATCGACGCCGATGCCGGCCTCCCGGAGCTGGGCCAGCTGTTTGATCGCGCGGGGGAAGTCCGCAATTGCGGAACTCTCGGTGATCTCCACTCGGATCAATTCCGCCGGAACACGGTGCTCGGCCATGGCGGCCAGCAGTTCGCCGACCACCTTGTTCGCGGCCAGCTGGATCGGTGAGACATTGATGGAGACCGTCCGCGGGCTGCCTTCCTCCAGCCAAGCGGCGGCCTGGCCGCAGGCCTCGTTGAAAACCCACTGGCCGATCTGCTGGATGAGGTTCACGCTTTCGGCCACGGGGATGAACTCCGAGGGCGGCACTGGTCCCAGGACCTCGTCGTGCCAGCGCAGCAGTGCTTCCACTGCCCGGCTGCCGTCGGTGGCAAGGTCCAGCAGTGGCTGGTAGTGCAGCCGGAAGCCGCCCGCCGCCACCGCCAGCTGGAGGCGGCGCCGCAGCTGGGCCTGCCTGGCCACGGGTGCGGTTTCGCCGCGGGCGCTGAGCCAGACCACGCGGCCCTTGCCGGCCCGTTTGGCCGCCAGCATGGCGCCGTCCGCCTGCCGCAGCAGCACGTCCAACTGGCTCAGTTGCTCTTCCTCGACCACGTCGGATGCCATGGCCAGGCCGATGGACGCCGAGATGTGCAGCTCGTGGTCGTCGAAGGGGAAAGGTTTAACCGCTTCGGCCAGGATGCGGTCCGCGATGCTGCGGGCTTGGTCGGGGCCGACGTCGACCAGCAGCACCGCGAACTCGTCGCCGCCCAGCCGGGCCACGATGTCGCGGCCGCGCACGGTGCGCTGCAGCCGGCTCGTGAACCCGGTCAGAATGCTGTCGCCGGCCCGATGGCCAAAGGTGTCGTTCACGTGCTTGAACCGGTCCAGGTCGATACACAGGATCGCCACGCGGTCGGGATCGCAGTCGCCGACCAGTTCCGCACCGCGCTCGTCGAGCAGCCGCCGGTTGGGCAGCCCGGTCAGCGGGTCGTGCATGGCGTCGTGCTGGAACAGCGCCGAAACCTCTTCGAAGATGCGCGAGACTGCCACCACTCCCGGACCGTCGGGGCCGACCACCAGGAAGTCCTCGTACCTGGCGCCGGGCGGCCGGGCCAGGATCCGCCGCGCGGCCTGCGTCATGGACAGCTCCGGGGCCACCTCAAACGAGCGGTCCGGCCGCAGCTGGCCCACCCGCGTGCGGCTGTGCAGTGCGCGCCCATAGCCCAGCCGCCCACTGAGCTCCGACTCCAGCCGCTCCCGCAGGAGCAGCCAATGCGACCCGTCGGCCTCCACCGCAACGGCCGGCAGCGAGCGGTCGGCTTGGAACCAGCCGTTGATCTCCATGATCAGGGCGTCGGCGGGGACCACCGGGACCTTGCTGCCCAAATCGCCGACCCGTTGCGGCCGGTCCGCGGGTGGCAGCGCCGCCGCGTTGGTACGTGAATCCATGCCCCAGTCAGTACCACACGCGTGCGGCGTCCAGATGAACGGCAGGGAAACAGGCCGGCTCACTAGACTTGGCGGGTGGACTTTGCAGACTTTTCCCATGTGCCCGCCGCCCCGGCCAGCAACGACCCGCGGCTGCTGGCCAAGCTGGCCGCCGATCTGGCCGAACTGGACTACAGCGTGGATGGGGTGGCGGCGCTGCTGGGCGAGCAGGCCTGGGCGGCCTTTGACCGCGACCAGCTGGTCCCGGCGGTGCTGGCTACCGCCCGCTTGCTGGAGGATCCGGCACACCGGCGCCTGGCCGCCGTCGTGCGTTGCTGGCTCTTGGGCCGCACGGTGGAGCCGGAGCGGCTGGCACCGGCGTTCCCGCGGACGGGTCTGGACGGACTCGCCGCGCTGGGGTTGGTGGAGCACGACGGCGGCGCGTTGCGTGCCGCCGTCGACCTCCGACCGTACGCCTTTGGCGGCACCGAATTGTGGGTGGCCAGCGACCTGGGCGCGCACCAGCGGCCCGGCGTCCTCCGGCGCGACCATGTGCTGGGCATCGGACAGGCCTCGCTGACCTTGGCCCAGCTGACTATCCGAACAGAAGTGGGGCGGGCGCTGGACCTGGGCACCGGCTGCGGGATCCAGCTGTTCCATCTGCTGGGCCATTGCCGGCACGTCACCGCCACCGACATCTCGGAGCGGGCGCTCGCCTTCACCCGGTTCAACCTGGTGCTGAACGCCGGTGCGCTGGGGCTGGACCCGGACCACCTGGCGGCGCGGGTCAGCCTGCGGCTGGGCAGTCTGTTGGAGCCGGTGGCAGGGGAGCGGTTTGATCTGGTGGTGTCCAACCCGCCGTTCGTGATCACGCCGAGGCAGCCTTCGGAACGCGCCGAGGAGCAATTCACCTACCGCGACGGCGGGCTGCCCGGCGACGACATCGTGGGTTCCCTCTTCCGCACGCTCCCTTCCGTGCTGGCCGACGGCGGGGCTGCGCAGCTGTTGGGCAACTGGGAAATCCCCTACGGGGCGGTGAGCTGGCATGCCAGGCTCGAGCTGTGGCTGGCACCGGATACCGACGCCTGGGTGATCCAGCGCGAACAGCTCAGCCCGGCGCAGTATGCGGAAACGTGGCTGCGTGACGCTTCGGAGAACCGCGACCCCGCCGCCTTCGCCTCGGCCTACGCCGCCTACCTGGACGACTTCGAGTCCCGCGCGGTGGAGGCCATCGGCTTCGGCATGGTCTGGCTGCGCCGTTCCGCGGCCAACCCCGGGGCGACGGCCAACGGTAGGTTGCGCCGGTTCGAGGAGATCACCTATCCGATCGAGCAACCCATCGGGCCGCATCTGGCAGCAGCCCTTGAGCGGTCGGACTGGCTGGCCGCCCACGCCGCGGACTTCGGCCGCCAGCATCTCCAGGTGGCCGAGGACGTGACCGAGGAGCGGCACCAGCGGCCCGGAGCAGAACATCCCGGCGTCATCTTGCTGCGCCAGGGCGCGGGACTGCGCCGGACCAACCTGATGAGCACCGAACTGGCGGGCTTCGTTTCCGCCAGCGACGGCGAACTCGGCGTGGACCAGCTCATCGGCGCCCTGGCCGCGCTGCTGGACCGCCCGGAAGCCGACTTCGCCCGGCAGCTTTCCGAGGAGGTATGGAACCTGGTCGCCGACGGCTTCCTGGTGCCTACCGGCCAGTAGGTCTGATGGTTTCCTGATTGCAGCCTGTGGGAATCTGGATCACCGCCGCCATGGGCCGTGAGCGGCATTACACTTACTGATCATGACTAAGGGTTCAACCACCACGACCGGCCGGGCTGCTGCTGTTGCAGCGGAGCCCCAGCGGGAGCCTGCCGCCGGGGACCGGGTCAATATCTCCGATGCCCGGGCCATCCGGGCGCTGGCCCACAATGTGCGGTTGAAAGTCATCGAGGAACTCTTCGATACCCAGCAGCCGGCCACCGCCACCGAATTGGCCCAGCGGCACGGGCTGACCCCCAGCGCGATGAGCTACCACCTGCGCGCCCTGGAGAAGTGGGGCTTCGTCAAACGGTGCGCCAACCAGGGCGACGGGCGGGAGCGGCACTGGCAGGCGGCCGCCGGACGGTTGGACGTGACCAGCGTGGCGGACAGCCGCGCCGCCACCTTGGGTGTGGTGGACGTGGAACTGAACGATCTTCGCGAACGTCTGTCCAAATATGTCAAACGGGACAAGCAGGCGCCGGATCCGGACACCTGGCGGCAGGAAGGACACCTGGCTGCGCTGAGCACGGGGCGGTTCTATTTGACCGAGGAACAGCGCAAGGACCTCGGCCGCCGGATCGGCGAGATCCTGCTGGAATTCAGCCCGACCACCAACCCGGAGAACAGGGGTGAAGGGGCGGAGAAACTCTACTATGTCTTCTCCTTCCTGCCCGGCGACATCGACAACGACTAGGGCTCCGGCGGGGCCACTGCCGGCCTCCCGCGCAGCCCGGAGCCAGCCGCTTCTCCAGATCGCGTGTTCTGGTTCGCGGTACTGTTGCGGCTAACCTAGTGCTGACGGTCCTCCGCCCCGCCGGGTTGGGGGACGTACTTACAAGCGCATCAAAAGACCTTTCTTTCTTTACGTAGGAGCACAGTGCCAGCCAAGGCCCGCGAAAAAACCGGCAAGAAACTCGTCATCGTCGAGTCTCCAGCCAAGGGCAAGACCATCGCCGGGTACCTCGGCGAGGGCTACGAGGTCACGGCCTCCATGGGTCATATCCGTGACCTGCCCCAGCCCTCCGACCTGCCTGCTGAGCTGAAAAAGACGTCGGTCGGCAAGTTTGCGGTGGACATCGAGCACGATTTCGAGCCCTACTACGTGGTGTCGCCGGACAAGAAGAAGAAGGTGTCCGAGCTCAAGTCGATGCTCAAGGACGCCGACGAACTTTATCTGGCAACTGACGGTGATCGCGAAGGCGAAGCCATTGCGTGGCACTTGCTCCAGGTGCTCCAGCCCAAGGTGCCGGTGCACCGCATGACCTTCAGCGAGATCACCCGCGAAGCCTTGCAGCGTGCCCTGACCGAGGTCCGCGAGGTTGACACCGACCTGGTGGACGCGCAGGAAACTCGCCGGATCGTGGACCGGCTGTTCGGCTACGAGCTCTCGCCGGTGCTCTGGCGCAAGGTCAAGGCTGGCCTGTCCGCGGGACGCGTGCAGTCGGTGGCCACGCGGCTGGTGGTGGAGCGTGAACGTGAGCGGATGGCTTTCCGCGCGGCCTCCTACTGGGACCTGCTGGCCACGGTGCAGCCCGAGGACACCTCCAAGGGGACGGCATTCAAGGCCAAGCTGGTGAGCGTCGACGGTGGCCGGGTTGCCGTCGGCAAGGACTTCGACGATCTGGGCCGGCTGAAGGCCCGCTCGGCCGTCCACCTGGACGAGGCCGCCGCCACCGGCTTGGCGGACTCGCTGCGCAGCGCCGAGTTCTCCGTCCGCGCCGTGGAGAACAAGCCCTACACCCGCCGCCCGGCCGCCCCGTTCACCACCTCCACCCTGCAGCAGGAGGCGGCCCGTAAGCTCCGGTTCTCCGCCCGCTCCACCATGTCGGTGGCGCAGAAGCTGTATGAAAACGGCTACATCACCTATATGCGTACCGACTCGCCGGCGCTGAGTGACCAGGCCGTCAACGCCGCCCGCCGGCAGGCCTCGGAGCTGTACGGACCCGAGTACGTCCCGGATTCCCGCCGGGTCTACAAGGGCAAGGACAAGAACGCGCAGGAAGCCCACGAAGCCATCCGGCCCGCCGGCGATTCGTTCCGCACGCCCGGCCAGGTCCGCAGCCAGTTGTCCAACGACGAGTACCGGCTCTACGAGCTGGTCTGGAAGCGCACCGTGGCTTCGCAGATGACCGATGCCAAGGGCTCAACCTCCACGGTGCGCCTGGGTGCCATTGCCGGTGACGGCCGGGACGCCGAATTCACGGCATCCGGCACCGTGATCACCTTCCCCGGGTTCCTGGCCGCCTACGAGGAGGGCAAGGACGCCGGACGGGATGAGGACGACGACACCAGCGGCGGCCGGCTGCCGAACCTCGCCCAGGGCGATGCCTTGGAAGCCCAAGCGGTCGACGCCGTCGGACACGAGACCTCCGCACCGCCGCGCTACACCGAAGCATCGCTGATCAAGACGTTGGAAGACCGCGGTATCGGTCGCCCGTCCACCTACGCCGCCACCATCTCCACCATCATGGACCGCGGCTATGTCCGTACCCGCGGCTCCGCGCTGGTGCCGAGCTGGATCGCGTTCTCCGTGGTCCGGCTGCTGGAGGAACATTTCAGCGACTACGTGGACTATGACTTCACGGCCGAGCTGGAAGAGGACCTGGACCGGATTGCCCGTGGCGAGGCAAGTCGGACCGAATGGCTCTCCGGCTTCTACTACGGCGACCGCAAGGAAACCGGCCTGAACACCGTGGTCAACGACCTGGGCGAGATCGATCCCCGCCAGATCAACTCCATCGATATTGCCGAGGGCATCACCCTGCGGGTGGGCAAATTCGGGCCCTACCTGGAGCGCAACGGCAATGCCGAAGGGGACGAGCCGCAGCGTGCCAACGTTCCCGACGAGCTGGCCCCGGACGAACTAACGGCGGAGAAGGCCGTGGAGCTGATGGAAACGCAGGGCCCGGGCGAGCGCGAGCTCGGCACGGATCCGGAGACGGGCCGGACCATTGTGGCCAAGGAAGGCCGGTACGGCGCCTACGTCACCGAAGTCATCCACGAGCCGACGGCCGAGGAACTGGCCGCGCAGCCGGTGGAGTACTACAAGAACGGCAAGCCCAAGCCGCCGAAGAAACCGGTCAAGGTCAAGCCGCGCACTGGGTCTCTGTTCAAGTCGATGAGCGTGGACACGGTGACCCTCGAGGACGCGCTGAAGCTGCTGAGCCTGCCGCGCGTGCTCGGCACCGATGCGGAGGGCGCCGAAATCACCGTGCAGAACGGCCGCTTCGGTCCGTACCTGAAGAAGGGGACGGACTCGCGGTCGATCGGTTCGGAAGAGGAAATCTTCACCATCACACTGGAGCAGGCGCTGGAGATCTACTCGCAGCCGAAGACCCGCGGCGGCCGCACCGCGGCCGCACCGCTGGCCGAGTTCGGTGTGGATCCGGTGTCGGAGAAGAACATCGTGGTCAAGGACGGCCGGTTCGGCCCGTACATTACCGACGGCGTCACGAACATTACGGTGCCGCGTTCCACCAGCCTGGAGGAACTGACGCGCGAACAGGCGGTTGAACTGCTGGCGGAAAAGCGGGCCAAGGGACCGGCGAAGGGGCCCGCCAAGAAACCTGCCCGGCGCAAGGCAGCCGCCAAGAAGTAGCCGATCGCGGGCTTCGGGAGCACGGACAGCTGCTGCCGAAGCCCGGGTCCGGTTGCAGTGCCGGGGCAACGGCGCTGCATAATATGAGAATGCGTCTGGGCGTCCTCGACATCGGTTCCAACACTGTGCACTTGCTGTTGGTGGATGCCCACCCCGGCGCCCGTCCGGTGCCGTTCGCGTCGCACAAGCGGCCGTTGTCGCTGGTGGCCTATCTGGACGCCGACGGCAATATCACCGAGGAAGGCCAGCAGGAACTCATCGGTTTCGTGCAGGAGGCCTGGCGGTTCGCCGGGCTGCACCGTGCCGAAGACATGCTGGCCTTTTGCACCTCCGCCATCCGCGAGGCCGGCAACGGCCGGGCCGTGCTGGACCGGGTCAAGGCCGAAGCCAACGTCACGCTGCAGGAGCTGACCGGCCCGGAAGAGGCCGGCATGACCCTGGTCGCGGTCCGTCGCTGGTACGGCTGGGGATCGGGCACCGTGCTGGACCTGGACATTGGCGGCGGCTCCTTTGAAATGGCAATGGGGCATGACGAACAGCCCGATCTGGCCGTATCGGTGCCGCTGGGAGCAGGAAGGCTGACCAGACAGTGGCTGCCCGAGGACCCGCCCAGCGTGAAGAGCCTCAAGGAACTGCACGGCTACATCCGCGAGACCTTGGCACCCGCGGTGGCCGAGTTCGCCGTCTTGGGCCGCCCGGACATGGTGGTGGGAACGTCGAAGACCTTCCGCTCGCTGGCCAGGATCGCCGGAGCAGCTCCCTCTGCGGCCGGCCCGTACGTGCGGCGTGAACTGCACCGCACCGACTTGTCCCTGTGGGCCCGGAGGCTGGCCGCCATGCCGGTCAGCGACCGCGTGAATCTGCCCGGGGTCTCGGCCGTGCGGGCGCCGCAGTTGTTGGCGGGCGCGATGGTCGCCGAAGCGGCGATGGAAATGTTCCGGATCGAGACCTTGCAGATCTGCCCGTGGGCGCTGCGCGAAGGCCTGATCCTCAAACGGTTCGACCACCTGCTCTACGACAGCGATGCGCCGGTCAGCCCGGTGGGCACCATGCTGGTGCAGAAGGCTGTGGAGCCGGCCCCCGCCGTCGAGTCGGTGGGAAGCCAATAGGCCCTGGCCGCGGGCGGACCACGAGGCGAACGGAGTTCGGGGCTTAAAAGGCGGCGCCGGCGAACGTTGCGGTCGGTTGGGGGAGTCAACCGCTGTTCGCCGGCGCCCGGACCGGACCAGCAGATCCGGTCCATCATCACTCGCACCTTGATGAGGTCTTATAGACATTAGGGGGCGAAGTTGAGATAACCCCCTTAAGAACCTGAAAAGCACCTGTGAGTTGTTTCGGCTAACCGGCGGAAGGGGAACGGTCGCGGCGCGGGCCGGCCGATCCCGCGTGATTCAATGGCAGACATGACTGCTGAAGCCACTGGGACCCCATCCACCCGCCGCACCGTCTTCCTGGGCTGTGGCTCCATGAGTGAAGCCATCCTCGTGGGCCTGCTGTCCGCCAGGACACCCGCGGAGAACGTGACCGCAACCGTACGCCGCAGCGAGCGCGCCGAGGAGCTGCGGGGCCGCTATCCGGGCCTGACGGTGCTGGCCGAACAGGACGACGCCGGCGCCAACGCCACCGCTGTGCAAGGCGCCGACGTTGCGGTGCTGGGGGTCAAGCCGGTGGGGATAACCGAGATGTGCCGCAGCATCGGGCCCGCATTGGCTCCGACGACGGTGGTGGTCTCCGTGGCGGCGGCAGTCACCATTGCCACCATGGAGGCGGCGCTGCCGGAAGGCCAGCCGCTGGTGCGCAGCATGCCCAATACGCCGCTCAAGGTCGGCCGCGGGGCCGTCGGCATCTCGGCCGGCAGCAACGTGACCGATCCCCAGCTGGACGCCGCCCGTGAGGTGTTCGCCGGAGCCGGCACCGTCGTCGTTGTTCCGGAGGACCAGCTGGACGCGGTGTCCGCGGTCAGCGGTTCCGGTCCCGCCTATGCGTTCTACCTGGCCGAGGCCATGGCTGCCGCCGGGGTGGAGCTGGGCCTGGCCCCGGAGCTGTCCATGACGCTGGCGCGGGAAACGGTTGCGGGCGCAGGCATCATGCTGACGGAGCGGGACGCCGACCCTGCGGTCCTGCGCCGCAATGTCACCAGCCCCAACGGCACCACGGAGCGGGCGATCGCCGCCTTCGACGAGGCCGGGCTGTCCAAGATCATCGCGCGAGGGGCAGCGGCCGCCGCGGAACGGGCGGCCGAACTGTCCCGCGAGCTGGCCTGAGGACAGGCCGAGCTCGGCCTGTCCTGCTCGGGCAGCGGGCCCGCACAGCCGTTTGCACTGCGACGGGAGCGGGTCAGGGGCGGGCGGCGAAGCGCTCCAGCAGGTCCACATGGCCGGAGACAATCAGCATGTCCCGGCTGGACACCTTGGTTTCCGGACGCGCATAGGTGAAGTCCTCGCCCGGAGATTTCACGCCCACCACGGTGACGCCGTACTTGGAGCGCACCTGTGACTCACCCAGCGTGAAGCCCTGCGTTTCCTTCGGCGGGTACATCTTCACGATGGCGAAACCGTCGTCGAACTCGATGAAGTCCAGCATCCGGCCGCCCACCAGGTGGGCGGCGCGGCGGCCCGCGTCGGCCTCCGGATAGATCACATGGTTGGCGCCGATGCGGGAGAGGATCTTGCCGTGCGAGGGCGTGATGGCCTTGACCCAGAGGTGTTCGATGCCCAGGTCCACCAGGTTCACGGTGATCAGCACCGAGGATTCGATCGACGTGCCCACTCCGACAACGGCTGCGCTGAACTCCTGGGCGCCCAGCTGGCGCAGCGCGTCGATGTTCGTGGCGTCCGCCTCCACCACATGGGTCAGCTGGCCTGACCACTTTTGCACCAGTGCCGGATCGCGTTCGATCGCCAGTACTTCGCGGCCCTGCCTGACCAGCTGTTCGGCGGTCGAGGCGCCGAACCGGCCCAGCCCGACCACCAGCACGGGCGCGTTGTGGGCGGGGCGTTTGCTCGAAGCGGACTTGTCAGCCAATGATGGGCCTCTCTTCTGGGTAGTGGAACAACTGGCGCCGTTCACGCAGCGCCAGCGCGGCCGCCAGTGTGATGGTGCCGACGCGGCCGGCGAACATCAGCGCGCAGAGCACGTATTTGCCCTCAGGCGGCAGCTCGGCGCTCAGGCCGGTGCTCAGGCCGCAGGTGGCGAACGCGGAGATGACTTCAAACAGCACCCGGTCCAGGCTTGCGCCGGTGAGGGCCAGCAGGATGCCGGACGCGACGGCCACAAACGTGGCGCCCATGACGATCACCGAGATGGCCACCCGCATGGCGCCTTCCGGAATGGTCCGGCCGTGGATCTTCACGTCCCGGTCGCCGCGGGCCTCGGCGACGATGGCCAGGAACACAATGGCAATGGTGGTGACCTTGATGCCGCCCGCAGTTGACGCGGAACCGCCGCCGGCGAACATCAGGGCGTCGGTGAACAGCATGGTGGTGGGTTCCAGGTTGTTCATGTCCACCAGGTTGAAGCCGAGCGATCGGGTCATGACGGAGGCGAACGCGGCGTGGAGGGTTTTGTCCCACACGCTCATGCCGCCGATCGTCGCCGGATTGCTCCACTCCATGGCTCCCCACACCAAGGCGCCGACTACCAGTAGGATCAGCGACACCTCGACGGTGATCTTCGTGTGCAGGTTCCATTTGTTGAAGCGCCAGCCGCGCTCCAGCAGCACCATGACCACGGGGAAACCGAGGCTGCCCAGGAACCCTCCAACCATCAACGGGATGAGGATCCACTCGTCGGTTTCGTAGGGGACCAACCCGTCGGTGTGCGGGGTGAAACCGGCATTGTTGAAGGATGAAATGGAGTAGAAGATGCCGTGCCAGGCGGCCTGGGGAAAGGATTCGCCAAGCATCAGGAAGCGGGGAAACAGTATGAGCGCAAGGACCACCTCGATAATGACCGAGGTGGTGATCACGATGCGTAGCAGCGTGCCGACCTCGCCGAGGCGACCGGCGTTGCTCATGGCGGACTGGGCGATCAGCTTGCCGCGTACGCCCAGTCGCTTGCTCACCATGAGGGCCAGCAGCGAGGCCAGCGTCAACGTGCCCAAACCGCCGATGAAAATGGCCAGCAGGATCACGGCCTGGCCCAGGAAGGTCCAATGTATGGCGGTGGAAACCACGGTCAGTCCCGTGACGCAGACGGCCGAGACGGCGGTGAAGAAGGCGTCGTACAGCGGGGTGATTTGCCCGTCCCGGGAAGCCGCGGGCAAGGACAGCAGTCCGGTGAAGACCAGGATTACCGCCACGTAGACGATCAGGGCCAGCCGCGCCGGTGAGCTGTTGGCGACGCTGTCCACAAAGTCGCGGAGCGTACGCAGGAGCCAGAATCGTCCGTGCTCCCGCTCGGCCAGCCACGACGGCTGCTGTCTGGTCATTCCGATCGCTTCTGTCCGGCTCCGAAATCGCTGATGTGTTCCTTGCAGTAGTAAATCATCATTTATCCGTGCAGGGGCGGGACGAATGCGTGCGGGGCAGCGGATTCGCGTAGCCTGTCTGTGATGTCAGCTACCCCAGTTCCCGCGGTTCCCACTCTGGCGGTGTGGAGCGATTCCCTCCTGGCCTACAATTTCGGCGCGCACCATCCCATGTCCCCGATCCGGCTGGAACTGACCGCGCGGCTGGCGGACGAATACGCCATCTTCCACCGGCCGAACGTCACCCTCGCCGCAGCCGAGACGGCTGGGGACGCCCAGCTGGAAACTGTCCACGATCCGGCCTATGTAGCCGCGGTGAAGGCTGTCAGCGACAACCCGGCGGCGGTGGATGAAGCGCGGGGGCTCGGCACCGAAGACGACCCGGTGTTCCCAGGCATGCATGCGGCCAGCGCCCGGATAGCGGGAGCCTCGCTGCAGTCCGCGGCCGCCATTCTGGACGAGTCGGCGCTGCATGCGGTGAACTTTGCCGGCGGCATGCACCACGCAGCGCGCGGCAAGGCGAGCGGATTCTGTATTTACAACGACTGCGCGCTGGCCATCCAGCACCTGCTGGACCGCGGTGTGCAGCGGGTCGCCTACGTGGACGTTGACGCCCACCACGGCGACGGCGTGCAGTCCATCTTCTACAACGACCCGCGGGTGTTGACCATCTCGCTGCACGAGACCGGCACCCACCTGTTTCCGGGAACCGGTTTTGCCAACGAAAGCGGTGGCCCGGACGCGCTGGGCAGCTCGGTGAATGTGGCCCTGCCGCCCCGCACCGGCGACGCCGCCTTCCTGCGCGCCTTCCATGCGGTGGTCCCGCAGCTGGTCAGGGCCTTCGCGCCGGAAGTGATCGTCAGCCAGCATGGCTGCGACAACCACGCCCGCGACATGCTGAGCAGCCTGAAGCTGAGCGTTGACGCGCAGCGGCAGATGATGCTGGACGTGGCCGATCTCGCCCGCGAGGTCGCCGGCGACCGGTGGATCGCCACCGGGGGCGGCGGCTACGACGTCTTCAACGTGGTGCCGCGGTCCTGGACCCACATGCTCGCCATTGTTGCCGGCCGTCCCATCCCGTTGCACAGCGAGGTGCCGCAGTCCTGGCACGAATATGTGGAGGTCCGGTACGGCCAGCAGGCTCCGCTGTACATGGGCGATGACGCCGACCTGTGGTGGCGTTCGTGGGAAGTCGGCTACGACCCGAACGACAGCGTGGACCGCACGGTGATGGCGACCCGCAAGGAAATCTTTCCCTACCACGGCCTCGATCCGTGGTTCGACTGAACGGTCCCCGCACGGCCCCTGCCGCCGTCCTGTTCGGCTTGGTGTAACGATTTCGCCATTCGGCGCGTGGCGGACCGCCGCCGGGGGTGCCTGCAGGGCATATATGCGATTAGGGTAATGGAATGGCCATCGATGACGTCTTTGCAGTAATTGCCGAAGGTACGCGCCGGGACATACTCGGCTCGCTGCGAGGCGGAGACAAAGCGGTCGGAGAGCTGGTCGACGAACTCGAAGTCAGCCAGCCGACGGTCTCCAAGCATCTGAAGGTGCTGCGCGAGGCCGGCCTGGTGTCCATGCGCGCCCAGGGGCAGAAGCGCTACTACTCGCTGCAAACCCGGCCGCTGCAGGATGTGGCCGAATGGATCGTCGCTTTCGGAGTGGATGTGATGCCTGCGGCCGAACCGGTGGCACCGGCGGTGGCGGCGGCCGTCGTTGCTCCGCAGGAGCCGGGCCATGCCGTCTCGGGGCGGAGCCTGGAGGTCCCGGTTCCGGCCAACCTCAGCCGGTCGCTGGGCCAGGCCGCCAACAAGGCAACAACCAAGGCTGCCGATCTTTTCGCGCATCTGCCCAAACTGCCGCGCCGACGCCGCAGCTGAACCCCGCCCCGGCAACGGCCGGCATCGGGCCCCGGGCGGTGATGACCCGCACATTCCGAGCCGCGCAGGCTGCCCCGGACGGGCGTGACCGCCCGCACAATCCGCGCCACGGAACGCCGGCCAGCCTCGGAATCCTCCGCTTCCGGAGGTACAGACTGCCGGCAACACCGCAGGTCGGCGCGTTACGAGGCGCTTCGACGATATGTCAGATGTGTTTCTTGGTTCCCGCCTCCGTGTGGTTTTCTTTGTGAGGGCCTGAAGCAAGTTGAGTGCCCCAATACGTCAGCTAGGGAAGGGACGCACCCATGGATGCCCATCTGCTTGAAGTCCGCGACGAAGTCTTCCGCCGCAATCCAGGCGAAACGGAATTCCACCAGGCCGTCAACGAAGTCTTTGACACTCTGGAGCCGCTCTCCGCCCGGCACCCCGAATACACCGACGCCGCCATTTTGCAGCGCATCTGCGAGCCCGAGCGCCAGATCATCTTCCGGGTCCCGTGGATGGACGACGCCGGCAACGTCCAGATCAACCGCGGCTTCCGCGTCGAGTTCAACTCCGCACTGGGCCCGTACAAGGGCGGCCTGCGTTTCCACCCGTCGGTCTACCTGGGCATCGTCAAATTCCTGGGCTTCGAGCAGATCTTCAAGAACGCGTTGACCGGTATGCCCATCGGCGGCGGCAAGGGCGGCTCCGACTTTGACCCGCGCGGCCGTTCCGACAACGAAGTGATGCGCTTCTGCCAGTCCTTCATGACCGAGCTGTACCGCCACATCGGCGAATACACCGACGTTCCAGCCGGCGACATGGGCGTGGGAACCCGCGAGATCGGCTACCTGTTCGGCCAGTACAAGCGCATCACCAATCGCTACGAGTCCGGCGTGCTCACCGGCAAGGGCACCGGCTGGGGCGGATCGCTGGTCCGGCCCGAGGCCACCGGCTACGGCGCCGTGCTGTTCACCCAGGAGATGCTCAAGACCCGGGGCCAGAGCTTCGACGGCCAGCGTGTGGTGATTTCCGGTTCCGGCAACGTGGCCATCAACGCCATCGAAAAGGCCCAGGCACTGGGTGCCAAGGTGGTCACCGCCTCCGATTCCGGCGGCTACGTGGTGGACGAGGCCGGCATCGACGTCGAACTGCTGCGCCAGATCAAGGAAGTTGAGCGCGGCCGCATCTCCGACTACGCCGACCGCCGTGGCGCATCCGTTCACTATGTGCCCGAGGGCAACGTCTGGGACGTCGACTGCACCGTTGCCCTGCCCAGCGCGACGCAGAACGAACTGGACGACAAGTCCGCCCGCCGCTTGGTGGAATCCGGCCTGATCGCCGTGGCCGAAGGCGCCAACATGCCCTGCACCAGCGAGGCTGCCTCCATCTTCCAGGAGGCGAACGTGCTGTTCGGCCCGGGCAAGGCGGCCAACGCCGGCGGTGTGGCCACCTCCGCCTTGGAAATGCAGCAGAACGCCAGCCGCGACGCATGGAGCTTCGAGTACACGGAGCAGCGGCTGACCGACATCATGGTGGGTATCCACGACCGCTGTGCGGAGACCGCCGACAAGTACGGCATGCCCGGCAACTATGTGGCCGGCGCCAACATCTCCGGCTTCAAGAAGGTTGCCGACGCCATGCTGGCCCAGGGGCTCATCTAAGCCCGCTGACCCAGCGACGTCCTGATCACGACGACGGTGCCCGCCAGTCAGGCGGGCACCGTCGTCTTGCTTTCTGGCCAGAACTGTAAGCTCGGTCCATGGTTCAGACACTGATCGGGCTGGATATTGGCGGCAGCAAGACGCACGGTATCCGGCTGGACGACGGCCGGGTAGCCGCCGAAGCGACAGCCGGCAGTGCCAACGTGCAGAACACCAGTCCCGCCCAGGCCTCAACCGCCCTGTCCGAAGTGTTCGCCCGGCTCGGCGCAGCACGCGTCGCTGCGGTCTACGCCGGAGCCGGTGGAATCGACACCGACGGCGACGCCGAGGCGCTGCGGGCGCTGGTCGCCCCGCTGGCTCCCGGAGCGGACGTCCATGTTGTCCACGACACCCGGCTGGTGCTGGCCGCCGGACACCGGAGGGTGGGGATCGGTGTGGTCGCCGGCACCGGATCGTCCGTGTGGGGCGTCAACGGCGCCGGCGAGGAAGCCCGCGCCGGCGGTTGGGGGCACCTGCTGGGGGACGAAGGCAGCGGCTACTGGCTGGGACGCGAAGCCGTCCGGCATGTCCTCTCCCGGCTGGACGCCGGCCTGCCTCCGGACAGGCTGTCTGCGCTGCTGCTGGCAGACTGCGGACTGCAGAAACCGGTGGACCTGATAGCGCTGTTCCACTCGCCGCACACGGACCGGCGGTTCTGGGCGGGCAAATCCCGGGTGGTGGTGGACGCCGCCGAGGACGGCGAGCCGCCGGCAATAGCAATCGTTGACCGGGCCGCGGCGGATCTTGCCGGCCAGATCCGCCTGGTCGCGGATCGTCTCGGCCTAACCGGTCCGGTGGTCCTGGGCGGCGGCCTCGGCGTCAACGTCCGGCGCTTCCAGCGGTCGGTAGCCGCGGCGCTGGAGCCGCACGGCATCACCGACATCCAACCGCTGGACCGGGAGCCGGTCTTCGGCATTGACGTCCTGGCGGGGCTGGCCTAGGCACAACTTCCCGACCCCTTGCCGCGATGTTGCACGGTGTTCCCGGGTGCCGCGGCCAGCGCCCCGCGGTGGCCGGGCCGCCGTCGTCATAATCGGTCATGTCGCGGCGGCCGGTTTTTAGGCTCCGACAGGTTCGGCGTACAGTGCCGGTATGACGACTCGTTGGTATGCGTATTTTGCGTTGGCTCTGGAGGGGCCTGACGTAACCGCTTAGCGCGTACGCATATCAACCTTCAGAGCCAACGGGGCAGAGATGATTCTCTGCCCTTCGCCATTTCTCCGGCGGGTTCTGAATCTCCAGGTCCCGCCACCAACAGACGGGATCCCCACCATGAACGCACCTGCCAGCCACCTCTTGGAAGCGGCCGCCCAGTCCAACGCGACGGCGCTGGGCGCGGGCGACGCGTCCGGCGGACTCACCACGCCGCGCGGCACCAACAACCTGCGGGTGAGCAGCTTCAGTCCGTTGCCGACGCCGGTGGAGCTCATGGCTGAGCAGCCGCTGACCGTCGAGGCCGCCGCCGTCGTGGCCCGCGGCCGGGAGGAAATCCGTGCGGTCATGGACGGCGTGGACAACAGGCTGCTGGTGATCGTTGGTCCCTGCTCCATCCACGACACGGAAGCCGGCCTGGACTACGCGCGCCGGCTGGCGCAGGTGGCGCGGGAACACCGCGAAGAGCTGCTGATTGTGATGCGCACCTACTTCGAGAAGCCGCGCACCACGGTGGGCTGGAAGGGACTAGTCAACGACCCACGGCTGGACGGCTCCCACGACATCGCCGCCGGGCTGCGGCTGGCCCGGACCTTCCTGCTGGAGGTGGCGGAGCTGGGCCTGCCCGTGGCCACGGAGTTCCTGGAACCGATCAGCCCGCAGTACCTGGCCGACCTGGTCAGCTGGGGCGCAATCGGTGCACGGACCACGGAGAGCCAGATCCACCGCCAACTGGTGTCCGGCCTGTCCATGCCGGTGGGCTTCAAGAACGGAACCGACGGCGGCCTGCAGGTGGCACTCGACGCCTGCCAGGCGGCGTCCGCCGCGCAGGCGTTCCTGGGCATCGACGGCGACGGGCGTGCGGCGCTGGTGGCCACCAACGGCAACCCGGACACCCACATGATCCTGCGCGGCGGCAAGAGCGGCCCGAACTACGGCGCCGACCATGTTGCCGCGGCGTCCGAAGCGCTGGCGAAAGCAGGAGTGAATCCCCGGCTGATCGTGGATGCCAGCCACGCCAACAGCGGCAAGAGCCACCACCGCCAGGCCGAGGTTGCGCTGGAGATCGCGGCGCAGCTGGAAGCCGGCGGCAGCGCCATCGCCGGCATCATGCTGGAGAGCTTCCTGGTGGGCGGAGCGCAGAAAATGGACGTGGCTGAAAACGCCGACGGGGCCGGGCTGGTCTACGGTCAAAGCGTGACCGACGCCTGCATGGAGTGGGACGTGACGGCCGAAGTGCTGGCCCAACTGGCGGCGGCCGCAGGACATCGCGGCGTTAAGGATTCCCCGCGGACAAAAACCGTGCAGCAATAAAACCCTTAAGCTACAGTGGCCGCTTTCACTTTCGCCACAACAGCCTCTAAAGTATCTAGGAAGAAGGTTTGGGGCAGGGCAAGGCGGCACGCCGTCGTCGTTGCTTACAGTAAAGGAACAGTGCGAAATGGCTGACGAGAACAACTTCTCGAATGTGCGCTTCTTGACGGTGTCGGAAGTGGCCGCAGTCATGCGCGTGTCCAAGATGACCGTTTACCGTTTGGTGCACTCGGGCGAGATGCCCGCTGTTCGCTTCGGACGTTCCTATCGGGTGCCCGAGTCTGCCGTGGAGGAGTACCTGCGCGGCGCGGTGATCGACCGGGAAACCGGCACCGCCTGACCCCCGGGCACCGGCTCCGCGGCGTCCGGCGGTCAATGACGGGTGCGCGGAAGCTGTACCCTGTTAAGGAACGTTTTACGTCATCGTCGAAAAACCGTAAGTTGGTGTGTGCCCCGCCGGGCGCCGGCAGCACGGAAACTATCAGTGAATGAGGGACTCGTGGGTTCAGTTATCAAGAAGCGCCGCAAGCGTATGGCCAAGAAGAAGCACCGTAAACTGCTTCGTAAGACCCGCCACCAGCGCCGCAACAAGAAGTAGGACCCGCTAGCCGGTTCCCTGTCTTCCACGGTCCGCCAGGAAACTGGCGGGCCGTGTGCATTTTAACGTCATTCCTGGCTGGGGAGGGACGGTGCTTAGGCTGCCGGCCGGCGGAATTTGCTCACGCCGCGCCAGAGTCCGTAGACCGCGCCCGCGCCGGTGGCGGCCTTGAGCCCGAGCGTGGCCGCGCGGCGTCCGCTGCGGAAATCGTAGACCGGCCAGTTGTTCTCCCGGGCGTGCCGGCGCAGCCTGCCATCCGGATTGATGGCCACTGGATTGCCCACCAGAGTCAGCAGCGGGACATCGTTGTACGAGTCGCTGTAGGCCCAGCAGCGCGCCAGGTCGAGGCCTTGCCGGGCAGCCAGTTCTTCCACCGCGACGGCCTTGGCCGGACCGTGCAAGATGTCCCCGATCAGCCGTCCGGTGTAGGCCCCGTTCTCGATTTCGCCGACCGTGCCCAAAGCGCCGGTCAAGCCCAGCCGGTCGGCGATCACGGCGGCCACCTCCACCGGGGTGGCCGTGACCAGCCAGACCTTCCGGCCCACGCGCAGGTGCTGGTCCGCCAGCGCCCGGGTGCCGGGCCAGATCTTGGAGGCGATCACTTCGTCGTAGACCTCGTCGCCCAACTGCTTGAAGTCGTCGCTCAACAGGCCGGTGGCCAGGGCCAAGGCCGTCTCCCGGATGGACTGGATGTCCTTCAGGCTTTCCCCGCGCATCAGGAACCGTGCCTGCTTGAAACCGAAGCTGGCGGCGTCGCGCATCCGGAAGGCGCCCCGCTGGTACATCTTGCGGGCCACGTGGAACAAGCTGGCACCGCGCATCAGCGTGTTGTCGACGTCGAAAAATGCCGCCTCCGTCCCCGGGTCGGCGGAGACCGAGGCGCGCTGTGCATGGCCGGCGGCGGACTTGGACATACTTCGAGTCTAACGAGGCGCCGGGGATTCCCTGTTCACCGCCGCCGAGGGCTACCGTGGGAGGCATGAACGGATCCGAGGACCGCAGCCACGAATTGGTGCTGCTGACCAAACCCGGCTGCCACCTGTGCCAGGCCGCGCGGGAGACGGTGGAGCGTGTTGCGGGGGACCTCGGTGTGCCCTGGGAGGAAAAAAACATTCTCGAAGACCCGGAGCTGGAGCGCCGCTTTGCCGAAGAGATCCCGGTGGTGATGATCGACGGAGTGCAGCGGGATTTCTGGCACATCGATCCGGAGCGTTTGCGCCGCCTGCTCACGCAATAGCGCTACCGCCCCGGCGTCATCAGAGTTGGAGACCGGCGCGGCGGAGCTTAATCTAGGGGAACACCAGCCATCGGTCGGACAACCGCCGGGGCAGTCATGATCCGGAACGGCTGGAGACAGCCTGGGCCGGAGCCCGCAGCAGGCATCGGAGCGAGAACAGTGACCCACCTCCCGGAGACAGAGGCGGCCAAGCCTTCCGGCCAGGAGATCCCGCCGGCAGCGCTCGCACGCCTGACCATCTACCTCCGGGCGCTGAATTCGCTGATGGCCGCAGGCACGGAACGCATCTCGTCCGAGCAGTTGGCCGAATTCGCCGGGGTCAGCCCACCCACCTTGCGCAAGGACCTGTCCCACCTGGGGTCGTTCGGCACCCGCGGCGTGGGCTACGATGTCCGGCTGGTCAGCCAGGAGATTTCGGCGGCCTTGGGCCTGATGCATGAGTGGAAGGTGGCCATCGTCGGCGTCGGCAACCTGGGCAGGGCGCTGGCCGGCTACTCCGGTTTCAGTACCAAAGGGTTCGGCGTCGTGGCCCTTTTTGACGCGGACCCGCTCGTGGTCGGGTCGGAGGTGGCAGGGCTGCGGGTCAGCCCCATCGCCGAACTGGAATCCGTTCTGCGGCAGACCGGAGCCAACATGGCAGTGATGGCCGTGCCGGCCGGCGTGGCCCAAGGACTCTGCGACCGGCTGGTCGCGGCCGGAGTAATGAGCATCCTCAGCTTCGCGCCGGTGGTGCTCCAGGTCCCGCCGTCCGTGCAGTTGCGCAAGGTGGACATGGCCACCGAACTGCAGATCCTGGCCTACCACGCACAACGGGCGCAGGAGACGGAGAGCAACTCCGAGTCCAGCGCCCGTCCCTAGCCGGCGTGGTGCCGGCTGCGTAGCCGCTTAGCGGCCGTAAATGCCGTACTTGTGGGCCTTGGTGGCCTGGAAGAACTGGTTCGATGCCGGCAGGAACAGCAGCACGATCGCCGCGATGCCCAGCAGCACGGACAAGGTGCCGAACCAGATGTTGAACAGCCCAAACAGCGACAGCGCGGCAAACACGGTGCCGGTGATCCGGGCCCAGTTCTTGCCTGCCTTCACGCCGAAGGCCACCAGCAGGTACAGCCCGACGGCGATCACCGCGGTAATGACGATGATCACTCCCGCCGTGCCGCTCATCATCTGTGAGAGCTCTGCGTCGGAGAACTGACCGCCCTGCTCACCGAGGGCCTCACGGACCGACGGGTCCTGGAGCACCGCCGCCATGGTGCCATCGAGGTTGGAGAGCTCGGTCAGCATCTCGAGGGCGGTCATCGCCGCCGCCGTGATGATCAGCCAGAAAGCGATGACCACTTCGCGCGGCCGGGTGGGCTTGGCGCCCGTCTGCGGCTGGCCGCTCGGGTAACCGTACTGACCGGGCACGGCGTTCTGGTAGCCGTACGGCTGCTGCCCGTACTGCTGGCCATATGGCGACTGGCCCTGCTGACCCTGGCCATAGGGCTGCTGGCCGTACTGTGGTGCGTTTTGGCCGTACTGCGGCTGGCCCTGCCCATACTGCGGAGCGTTCTGCCCGTACTGCGGCTGGCCGGAGCCGGGCTGCTGCGGAGCATTCTGCCCGTACTGCGGCAGGTTCTGTCCGTACTGAGGCTGTTGCTGGCCGTTGGGCCGGCCTTCCCCGTCACCGGGTGTGTTCGGTTCGTTCTGGGGGGTGCTCATGGCCGGGTCCTTTTCATCTCATCCACTCGGGCCGGATCTGCCGGCCGCGGAGGCTCTTGGCAGCTGTTACTGCCACACTACAATGCAGGTCAGCGCCGTGTCGGTCGCCCGGAAGGATGATTTTCGGCCCGCCGGCAACCGAACCGGCCGGCGCGCCGGCAGCCGAACCGGCCGGCCCGCCGGCAGCCGAACAGGCCGGCCCGCCGGCAGCCGGACCGCTGGGTCCGGCGGCCGATGGGGCTTTTGGGCAAACACGCCCAGTTTGAGACACTTGTACCCATGCCCGAAGCCACTGTCCATCTGCTCCGCCACGGCGAGGTCCACAACCCCGACCGTGTGCTTTATGGCAGGCTGCCGAGCTTCCGACTGTCGGAGCTGGGGCAGGAGATGGCCCGGCGTGCCGCCGACTACTTTTCCGAGCGCGGGAAGGACGGCGCCACGATCAGTTATCTGGTCGCTTCGCCGTTGACCCGGGCGCAGGAGACCGCCGGACCGACCGCGGAGGCGCTGGGCCTCGAGATTGTCACCGACGAGCGGATTATCGAAGCCGAGAACCACTTCGAGGGCCTCAGCGACATCCGCTCACACCTGCGCGAGCCGCGCTACTGGCGGCGCCTCTACAATCCGTTCCGGCCGTCTTGGGGGGAGCCGTACACGGCGCAGGTCGCCCGGATGCGTGAAGCCATCTTTGACGCCCAGCGTCAGGCGGTCGAACGTGGCGGCCCGGGGGCCGAGGCGATTCTGGTCAGCCACCAGCTGCCCATCTGGGTCACCAGGTTGGCCAGCGAGGGCAAACCGCTCTGGCACGACCCCCGCCGCCGGCAGTGCACGCTGGCGTCGGTGACCTCCCTTGAGTTCGACGGCGGGCGCCTGAGCGCGGTGCGTTATGCCGAGCCCTGCGCCGACTTGCTGCCCGGTGCGGCGAACTTGCCGGGAGCATAATAGAATTACTACGCGTTGTAGAAGTGGGATGCCCGCAACCCCACGAAGAAGAGTGTGACTGTGACTGCCGATAATCCCCGTTCGTTCAACCGCCGTACCGTGTTCAAAGTCGGTGCGGGGCTGCTTGGCGCCCTCTCGCTGGCGGCCTGTTCCGTCGAGGATCCGCTGGCCCAGCAGGCCAACGCCGGAGACAACAAGAACTACATCGCCGGAGACGGCTCGGTGACCGAGTATGCGCTCGGATCCCGCGGCGAACCGGTGCAGCTGACCGGCAAGCTCCTCGACGGCACGTCCGTCGATGCCGCCGACTGGGCCGGTACCGTCACGGTGCTGAATTTCTGGTACGCCTCCTGTGCGCCCTGCCGGCTGGAAGCCCCGGACCTGCAGGCCCTCAGCGAGGAGTTCGCCGACGGCGCCCAGTTCTACGGCGTCAACATTCGGGACGAGCGGCCCACCGCCGAGGCCTTCGAGCGCAACTTCGGCATCACCTACCCCAGCTTCATGGACAAGGACGGTGGCATCCTGCTGGCCATGACGTCCTACGTGCCGCCGCAGGCTGTCCCCACCACGCTGGTGCTGGACAAGGACGGCCGAGTTGCCGCCCGGATCCTGGGCGTGGCGGACAAGGGCACACTCAAGGCCTTGATCAAAGACGCAGTGGCCGCGTAGCCGTGGGATGGGCGACGGCCTCGCTGCCGATGACCTTGGGGGGCGCCTTCGGCGACACGGTGCTGAACGGCTCCGTGCTGCTCGCCATCCCCGTGGCCATGCTGGCCGGGCTGGTCTCCTTCCTGTCCCCGTGTGTGCTGCCGCTGGTGCCCGGCTACATGGGCTATGTCACCGGCCTGACCGGCGTGGACCTGGAACGCCAGCGCCGCGGCCGGATGTTCGCCGGCATCGGCCTGTTCGTGCTCGGTTTTTCCATCGTCTTCGTGTTCATCGGGGCGGTCTTCGGCCAGCTGGGCGCCTGGCTGAAGGGCAGCGACGCGGACTGGATCACCCAGCTGCTCGGCGTCGTCGTCGTGGTCATGGGCATCATTTTCATGGGCGGACTGTCCTTCTTCCAGCGGGACCGCAAAATCCACTCCCGCCCGCCCGCGGGGCTGTGGGGTGCCCCGGTGCTCGGCATGACGTTCGGGCTGGGCTGGGCGCCGTGTATCGGCCCCACCTTCTCCGCGGTCCAGGCGCTGGCGTACTCCGGCGGTGCTGACGCGGCCAAGGGCGCCTTCCTGGCTTTCGTGTACTGCCTGGGCCTGGGCATCCCGTTCCTGCTGATCGCGCTCGGTGTCCGGCGGGGGATGGGCGCCATGGCGTTCTTCCGCAAGCACCGGCTGTTCCTGCAGCGGTCGGGCGGAGCCATGTTGGTAGTTTTGGGCCTGCTGATGGCCACCGGGCTTTGGGGGGACTGGGTGACGCAATTGCAGGATTGGTTTGCAAATGAAGTGAGGCTCCCGATCTGATGAGTCAGACCCCCGACGGCGCACAGCGCCATGACGACGCCGGTGCACCCGCACCGGGCGGACCGGGCACCGGTGGCGGCAAGGGCCGTGCCGGCACCGACCGCAAGCCCAACCGCAAGCGGGACGACGTCGCCGTTCCCGCACTGGGCTTCCTGGGCATGCTGCGCTGGGCGTGGACCCAGCTGACCAGCATGCGGACCGCGCTGTTCCTGCTGCTGCTGTTGGCGGTGGCCGCGGTCCCCGGCTCGCTGTTCCCGCAGCGCCCGGCCAACCCGGCGGTGGTGACCCAGTACCTCACGGACAATCCGGAGGTCGGGCCGTGGCTGGACCGCTTCCAGCTCTTCGACGTGTACTCCTCGGTGTGGTTCTCCGCCATCTACCTGCTGCTGTTCCTGTCGCTGATTGGCTGCGTTATCCCGCGCGCCATCCAGCACTACAAGGCCATGCGGTCGCAGCCGCCGCGGACTCCGCGCCGGCTGTCCCGGCTGCCCGAATACGGTTCCATGGCGGTCCCGGCCGAAGCCGGCGTCTCCGCACGCTCCGCTGTCGAAGAGGCCGCCCGGCTGCTGAAGCGCCGGGGCTACCGGGTCAATGTGCGCGACGCGGACACCGACCGGCCCTCGGTCGGCGCCGAACGCGGCTTCGCCAAGGAAATCGGAAACCTGATCTTCCACACCTCGCTGATCGGCGTGCTGGTCTCCGTGGCGGTCGGCGGCCAGTTCGGCTACACCGGCCAGCGGGTCCTGGTCGAGGGCGAAACATTCGTGAATTCGCTGATCGGCTACGACAGTTTCAACCCGGGGACCGGCTTCACCGAGGACCGGCTGGACCCGTTCTCCCTGACCCTGGACAAGTTCGAGGTGGTGTTCGACCGCGAATCGACCACCCACTACGGGCAGCCGCTGGACTTCACCGCCACCATGTCCGTGCGGGATGAGCCGGGGGCGCCCGCCGAGCAGCAGGTCCTGAAGGTCAACCACCCGCTGACCATCGGCGGCAGCAACGTCTACCTGATGGGCAACGGCTACGCGCCCGTGGTGACCATCCGGGACGGCGACGGCAACATTGCCCACCAGGGCCCCGTCGTCGCCATTCCCAACGACGGCGCCTACACCTCCACAATGGTGATCAAGGTGCCGGACGCCAAGCCGGAGCAGCTGGGCTTCGTGGGCTTCTTCCTGCCGACGGCGATGGAAGGCGAGGACGGCGTGGCCTACGGCAGCGACCCGGACCCAATGAATCCGCGGCTGTACTTGAACTCCTACTACGGCGATTTGGGCCTGGACAACGGCGATCCGAAAAATGTCTTTGTCCTGGACACCAGCAACCTCAACGTGCTCAACGACCGCAACCAGGACAGCGGCGGCATCGAGCTCGCCGCGTACGAGACGAAGGAACTGCCCAACGGAATGGGCAGCATCACCTTCGACGGGTTGGTGCGTTATGCCGCGCTCGACATCCACCACGATCCGGGCAAGCTCGGGGCGCTCGTCTTCTCCTCGCTGGCGATGGCCGGCTTGGGCGCCTCGTTGTTCATCGGTCGACGCCGCGTGTGGGTGCGCGCCGGCACGCACGACGACGGACGCACGATGGTGGAGTGGGGCTTGCTGGCCCGCGGCGAAGACCACCGGCTGGCCCCTGAAGCAGCGACCATCAGTAAACTTCTCCGCGACCAATGGCTGACGGATGCCGGCCCACAGGCGCACAATAGCAAGAGCGCCGCCGGCGTTGACAACTCCTAAGGACACCTCTTCCCATGCCCACGATTGACCAAACACTGGCCCAGTACAGCGAGCTGTTTATCTTGCTCGGCGCGATGGCGTTCACCGTCGCCTTCATCGCCTTCTGCTGGGATTTGGCGAAATCCAGCAAGACCATCAAGGCTGTCGAAGACCGGCTGGCCGCCGAGCACGCCCCTGCGGACGCGGCGGTGCTGGTCGGCGCGGCCGGAGCCACCTCCGGCTCCGCAGCCGTCAGCAACGCCGGGGGCAACGGAAACCAGGCGCACGCGGTCGAAATGGCCTCGGACTCGATGAACTACGGCAAGGAACGCCGCGCGGCCGCGCGCATCGGCGTGGCCCTCACCGTGCTGGCAACAGTCATCCTGGCCGCTGGTGTGGTGACCCGGGGGATGGCCGCGCACCGTGTGCCGTGGGGCAACATGTACGAATTCTGCACCACCGGCGCGCTGATGGTAGCGGTGGTCTACCTGATTGCCCTGACCCGAAAGGACCTGCGGTTCCTCGGCTCGTTCGTCATTGGGCTCGTGGTGATCATGCTGATCGCTGCCACCATTGGATTCCCGACGCCGGTGGCCCACCTGATTCCCGCCCTGCAGAGCTACTGGATCATCATCCACGTCTCGGTGGCGGTGCTGGCGTCCGCACTGTTCACGCTGACCTTCGCCATGTCCGTGCTGCAGCTGATCCAGGGAAACCGCGAAGCCCGCGGCCGGGCCGGCAAGGCGGACAAGCTGGGCTTCATGCGGCTGGTCCCCTCGGCACTGTCGCTGGAGAACGCCGCATACCGGATCAATGCGGTCTCGTTTGTCTTGTGGACCTTCACCCTGGTGCTCGGCGCCATCTGGGCCGAGGAGGCCTGGGGCCGCTACTGGGGCTGGGACACCAAGGAAGTCTGGACCTTCGTGATCTGGGTGGTCTACGCCGGCTACCTGCACGCCCGCGCCACCCGTGGCTGGACCGGCACCCGCGCCGCCTGGCTGTCGATCGTGGGCTACCTCTGCGTGGTCTTCAACTTCACGATCGTCAACGTCTTCTTCGCCGGCCTGCACAGCTACGCCGGAGTCTAGGACTCAAAGGACGGGGGCTCGCCGACAGGCATCGTTCCCCGCCTCCATAACGAGAGAAGGCCCGCAGCTCTGGAATCACTCAGGGCTGCGGGCCTTCTTCGAAAGAGGGTCTCGGCTTGAATTAGTGCGGCCCGTTGTCCGGGTCGTCTTCGCTCAACTGCCGGCCGTCATGGGTGGCGGGTTTGTCCTTGTTCCCGTGCTGCGGGTCTTCGGTCTTCTTCAGCTCTTGCTCACGCCGGTGCAATTCCTCTTCGCGCTGTTTGGCGCGGCGCTTTGCATCGAGCGTGCGCAGGAAGGCAATGTCATCGTCGGGAGCCGCCGGGCGGGGTGCCTGCTGGGGTTGCCGGCCGGCCGCGCGGGGGCGGCCCCACATGAACCACATGAGGGCCCCGATCAGCGGGACCAAGATGATGGTGACGATCCATCCCGGTTTGGAGATACTGCGCACCTCGTGGGACCCGGACCGGATGCACTCGATCAGGGCATAGATCACCACCGATAGAGCCAGTACCGCGAGCAGGATATAGAGACGGACCATGACTTAATTGTAGGTGAGCGCTGCCCTGGGGACTGCGGAAACCTTGGACTGCCCGGGTGATCTCGCGGGCAGCGTAAACTTGAGGCGTGGCTTTTTGGAAATTCAGTGCCCTGCGGCTCGGCATCATGGCCGTCATCTTTGTTATTTGCCTGTTCCTGAGGCTGGGCATCGTCTACTCCGCCTTAGCGGCCGCGGTCATGGGCTGGTGCATTACGTACCTGTTCTTCCGCAAGATGAGGGACGAAGCCGGCAGGGCGCTAGCCAGCCGTTTCAACAAGGGAGTGGCGGCGCCGCGGACCTCCACGGAGATCTCCGATGCGTTGGCCGAGGACTCCGCCGTCGAGCAGCACGGCGAACTTCGGGTGGATTCGGACCGCAAGCCCAAGCCTGCCCAGCAGCAGTCGGCACCGCAGCAACCTAACGAACCGCGGTCCGAGGACCAGCAGCGCTGACCCGTTCCGGCAACCGGCCCGTTTGCGGCCCACGGCAGCTGCCTACATGATCTCGCTGAGCACCAGGCCCAGGCCGAAGGCCACGGCGAACCCCAGGTTGATCAGGCCGGTCTGCTTCAGCACCGGAATCAGGCTCTCGCGCTTTTTGCCCTTGAGCATCAGCCAGCTCGGGGTGAGGCACGCCGGCACCAGCAGCAGGACCAAGAGGATCCACGGGTAGTCGTAGACCAGCAGCAGCGGCAGCAGGATGGCCACCGCCAGCATCATGACGTAGCTGATGCGCGCAACCTCGTCGCCCAGGCGGACCGCCAGCGTCATTTTCCCCACCTCACGGTCTGTGGGGATATCCCGCACGTTGTTGGCCATCAGCAAGGCGGTGGCGATCAAGCCGGTACCGACCGCGCCGATGAAGGACTGCCAGCTGACCTGCAGGGCCTGGGTGTAGGTGGTTCCCATGGTGGCGACGATGCCGAAGAACAGGAACACGTAGACCTCGCCCAGCCCGCGGTAGCCGTACGGGTTGTTGCCGCCGGTATATCCCCAGGCCGCGATCACGCAGCCGACGCCCACCAGCAGCAGCGGCCAGGTCTGGGACAGGATGATCAGTGCAAGCCCGGCGACCATGGCCAGCCCGAAGCTGCCGAACGCAGCGGCCTTGACCGCTTGCGGCGTGGCCAGCCCGGAGCCGGTCAGCCGCAGCGGGCCGACGCGCACGTCGTCGGTGCCGCGGACGCCGTCCGAATAGTCGTTCGCGTAGTTCACCCCCACCTGGAACAGGATCGCGACCAGCGCGGCCAGCACGGCAAGCAGCGGCCGGAAGGAACCCAGTTCGTAGGCGGCCGCGCTGCCGATGATCACCGGCGCGATCGACATCGGAAGCGTGCGGGGCCGTGCCCCTTCGAGCCATTGCCCGGCTGTAGCCACTGTGGAAGATCCTTACCTGTGGGGGACTGGTACATCATGGGCTGCGGGCATCCGCAGCAAGGTTCTATTCTCGCCCATGGGGGCCGGTGGGCCGTGCAGTTGGCGGAGCAGGAGTGCCGGATGTCACGGTTGCGGCGGTTCCGCTCCCGGCTGCCCGTCGCCGTGCGGCGCGGACTCCGCCGCCGACCGGCGCAGGATGTCCGCCACGGCCAGACGGTCCGGTTTGCCATTGGACAGCAGCGGCAGGGTATCCAAGTGCACAATGTGGCGCGGGACGGCCGGACTTCCCAAGGCCGCGCGGACGCGCGCCCGGATCTGATCCACGGTGGCGGAACCAACGACGGCGGCGCACACCCTGGTGCCCCACTCCGGATCCGAGATTCCGGCCACCAGAGCCGCCCGCACCTCCGGGAGCCCTTCGATGGCCTCGGCGACGGCAGCCGCGGATACCTTGACGCCGCCGGTGATCAGCACGTCGTCAGCGCGCCCGGTCACGGTGAGCGCACCGTCGTCGTCGACCTCGCCCAGATCTTCGGTGCGGAACCACCGGGTGCCGCCTGACTCGCTGAAGTGCGCCGCGGTCAGCTCCGGATTCGCCAGATAGCCGCCGGCGACCACGTCGCCGCCGATCAGCACCCGGCCCTCTTGGATCTGCAGCGTAACGCCCTGAAGCGGCACGCCGTCGTACACGCAGCCGCCGCAGGTCTCACTCATGCCGTAGGTGCGCACGATCTTCAGTGAATGTTTGGCCGCCTCCGTCCGCAGCGCCGCCGGCAGCCGGGCCCCGCCCAGCAGGATCGCGTCGAAGCGGCGCAGCGCCTTGACCGTTTCCGGCGCCGAGGAAGTGAGCAACCGGTGCAGTTGGGTCGGTACCAGCGAGGTGATGCGGAACCGGTCGGTCAGTGCGGCGGCGGCGTCGGTGAACGCCTGCGCGGTAAAGCCATTGGACAGGTCCATGGCCCACGGCCGGGTGCCGGCGTAGAGCGAGCGGACCAGCACCTGCAGGCCGGCGACGTAATTCGGTGCCAGCGTCAGCAGCCACTGACCCTCGCCGCCCAGCCGCAGCGCAGTGCCCATCGACGACGCAGCCAGCGCGTCGATCCCCAGCATGGTGGCCTTGGGTGTGCCAGTGGAACCCGAGGTCCGGACAATCGCGGCGGTTTCCGGAGCCAGCCCGGGCGAAGTCACCGGCCGCGGCGTCCCGTCGGCCGCGATTTCGACGGCGGGGCCCTCGCCGCCCAGCGCCGCTGTCAGCGCGGACAGGGCCGGCTCGATGTCCATTCCGGCAGCCTTAGAAGTAGTAGGGGAACGAAGACCAGTCCGGGTCGCGTTTGGCCAGGAACGCTTCCTTGCCTTCGACGGCTTCGTCCGTCATATACGCCAGCCGAGTGGCTTCACCGGCGAAGACCTGCTGGCCGGCCAACCCGTCGTCGGCCAGGTTGAAGGCGAACTTGAGCATCCGGATGGCCTGCGGCGATTGCCGCGCGATGTCCGCGGCGTACTCCAGCGCCACCTCTTCGAGACGCTCGTGGTCGACCGCCTCGTTCACCGCGCCCATGCGGACCATGTCCTCGGCGGAGTATTCGCGGGCCAGGAAGAAAATCTCCCGCGCCGCCTTCTGGCCGATCTGCCGGGCCAGCAGGGCCGAGCCGTAGCCCGCGTCGAAACTGCCCACGGTGGCATCGGTCTGCTTGAACTTGCCGTGCTGCCTGGAGGCGATGGTCAGGTCGGAGACCACGTGCAGCGAGTGCCCGCCGCCGGCTGCCCAGCCGTTGACGACGGCGATGACCACCTTGGGCATGGTGCGCATCAGCCGCTGGACTTCCAGAATGTGCAGCCGGCCGGCGCGGGCCGGGTCGATGGTCTCCTTCGTCTCGCCAGCGGCATACCGGTAGCCGTCGCGGCCGCGGATGCGCTGGTCGCCGCCGGAGCAGAAGGAGTGGCCGCCGTCCTTGGCGGAGGGGCCGTTGCCGGTCAGCAGTACCGTGGCGACGTCCGGCGTCATCCGAGCATGATCCATCGCCCGGTAAAGCTCGTCCACTGTGCCGGGGCGGAAGGCGTTGCGGACCTCTGGTCGATTGAACGCGATGCGCACGGCGGGCAGATCGCGGACCACGGCGCCGTCGGCGTCGCGCTCCACCTGGCGGTGGTAGGTCATGTCCTGGAAGTCGAAGCCTTCCACTACCCGCCAGCGCTGCGGGTCGAAGAGGTCGGAAACCTTCTCCGGTAGGTCAGGCTGCGCCTGGCCGGTGCTGCTGGCGGAGGTGGTGCGGGCTGGGATGGGGGTCTCGGAAGTCACCACTCGAGTTTATCGTTGCGGTTGCGGGGACCTTCTGCCGAGTCTTCTGCCGGGGTCTTCTGCCGGACTTTCTGCCGGGGTCTTCTGCCCGGATCCCGGCCGGGATCCGGCCGGGACCCCGGCTGCGACTCCGGCCGGGACGCCGGCTCCGGTCCACTCCGGCCATGCCGGCCCCGCGCCACCTCAAAGGCTGCTCGCCGCGGCATCCCGCGCGGCGTGACCGGATTGCCGCGGAGGCCGCCGGCGCGAGCAGGCTGCACCAAAATTTTTCGGCCGTGGGGGTTGCAGGTGAATGCTAAGCATGCTTTGCTTACAACGTAAGCAACCTTCCCGAAGAGGTCACCAGAACCACGGTGAACCCTTCACGGCCTCCCATCAGATTGGGGCCGCAGCCCGCTGAGGATTGGGAACCACGGCCGGCAGCCTCGCTGGCCCGACCGCCTCGCGGTGCGGCAGAACCATCAAAGCCATCATCATGCCCGGTGCACAACCGTGCCTCCGGAGCGTACTCGCCGCGGTCAAACCGTGGCAGGTGGAAACAAATAAGGAGATGAAATGATCGCCAAGGATAAAATCGACCGTCTGGTCGGCAGCAACGCCAATGTGATCGATTCCGAAGGTAGCAAGATCGGATCGCTCGGGGAACTCTACCTCGACGACCGGACGAATGAGCCGAGTTGGGCCACGGTCAAGACCGGCCTGTTCGGCCTGTCCGAGAGCTTCGTCCCGCTGGACAACGCCACCACCGAGGGCGGCGACCTCCGCGTGCCCTATACCAAGGACCAAATCAAGGACGCCCCGCGGGTGGATCCCGAGGGACATCTGGACGTGGCCGAAGAGGACCGTCTCTACAGCCACTACGGCCTGTCCGCAGGCAACGCTGGACATACAGGCAACGCAGGCAACGCAGCCTACGGCGGAAACGCCGGCCAGGCCCGCACCGGAACCGCCGGGACCACTGGCACAGCCGGGACAACCGGCCTGAGGGACAGGGACACCTCCCGCGAAACCGCCGGCACACGCGGAGTTGACGAAACCGCCGGCCGGCGCGGAACGGACTATGACACCTCCCGTGCAGGGGCCGACGACGCTATGACCCGTTCGGAAGAGCGGGTGCGGGTGGGTACCGAATCCCAGGAAGTCGGGAAGGCCAGGCTGCGCAAGTACGTGGTCACCGAGAACGTCACCCGCACGGTCCCCGTTCAGCATGAAGAGGTGCGCCTCGAGCGTGAACCGATTACTGACGCCAACCGTGGCGAGGCGCTCGCCGGCCCAGAGATCAGCGAGGCTGAGCACGAAGTGACTCTGCACGCGGAAAAGCCGGTGGTGGACAAGGAAACCGTCCCGGTTGAACGGGTTCGGCTCGATAAAGATACGGTCACCGACCAGGAGACCGTTTCCACGGACGTGCGCAAGGAAGAAGTTGAGGCCGATGATGATGTCAGGGGCGGCAATCGCCACTGATCGCTAGGTGTTGGTCTCTGCGGGAGGCCCCGGGGAATTTATCCCCGGGGCCTCCCGCAGGTCCGCGGTCCTGGGAAAGGCAGAACCCCTAGGCAATGCAGAACTCGTTGCCTTCCGGGTCGGCCATGGTGTGCCAGCCCTGCGGACCCTGCGTTTCCGAGTACAGAAAGGTGGCACCCCGGGCTTCCAAGCGTGCCCGGACCTCGTCCTTGTCTTCCCCAGCCAGGCGGACGTCCCAATGGACCCGGTTCTTGACCGACTTGGACTCCGGGACAGGCTGGAACAGGATCCGCTGCCGGGCTTTGCTCTCCACCTGATCAGGCGGGCAGATCGCCGCCCCGTCCTTCCATACTCGAACGTTGTTGTGGACGATCGTGTCGGCGTCGGTGGCGTAGCCTTGCTCGATCATGCTGGTGACGAAGTCCTGATTGGTGGGTTCCACCGCCCAGCCCAGCGTTTCGGCCCACCAATCGGCTTGGGCATGCGCGTCCTTGCAGTCAACCGCCATCTGGATGTTGTACGTCATGGCGTAGAGCGTAGGGGCTCCGGCCCGCTTGCGGTAGAGGGACGCGGACGGTATCTGTCCCCGATAGCGGAAGGATCTCCCCGGCAGGTTTACCGTTCTCTGCCCCGCAACGAGCGGGATCAGGGCTGACTGGGCAGGCGACAGCCCTCGAGCGGGCGCTAGGCCCTCGAAGACCCACTCCATTAGGCTGTTGGCAGACCAACGACTCCTGCCGAAAGAGCCACTGTGGGCCATCACCTTGAACTAGTCCAGCACGTCAACGCGCCGGCCGAAGCCGTCTGGCGCGTCCTCACCGACATCCCTGGTTCCGCCCGGACCCTGAGCTCCATATCCCGCATAGAGATCATGACGCCTGGCGACTACGCCGAGGGCTACCGGTGGCGTGAGACCCGGAAGATGATGGGCAAGGAAGCCACCGAGGAGATGTGGGTGGCGGAGGTGGTTGCGCCGACCTCCACCACGGTCAAGGCGAAGTCGAACGGCGCCGACTACACCACCCGGTTCACGCTCGCGCCTGCAGAGGGCGGCACCCGGCTCACCATGTTCTTCGGCGCCGAGATGGAGAGCCCCGGGGCTCTTGCGAAAGTGATGCTGGCGGTTTTCGGGAAGCTCGCAATGGGCATCACGCGCAAGCAGATGGCCAGGGACCTGTAGGAGATCGCGGCCAAGGCCGAGGGCCGGGACCAAGCCGCCGCGTGATGCCGGATCGGGAGGAGACCATGACCGCAGGCAGTGACCCTCAGGTCAGCGTGGACCGCAGCAGACCCGGGCAGCCGGTCCTGCTGATCCGCCAACAATTCGACCACGGCGCCGACCGGCTGTGGCGCGCGCTCACTGACGACGACGAGCTCTCGGCCTGGTTCCCCTGCGGTGTCAGGCTGGACCTCAGGGTCGGCGGAACCATCCAGTTCTTGTTCCCCGGCGAAGACCCGGACGCCGGCCAGGTGCTGGAGGTGATGCCGGGGCAGACCCTGGCGTTTAGCTGGGACCAGGAGGTCCTGCGGTGGACGGTGGAGCAGGCGGAACCGGGCCACAGCACGCTGTCCCTGGCGAATTCGCTGCAGGATTCTGCGTGCACGGCGAGGGTGGCAGCGGGCTGGCACCAGTGCCTTGAGCAGTTGGGATCGTTGCTTGACGGTAAGCCCGCGGGCCTCGCGCCCGGCCGGTCCATCGAAGAACTGGTGGAAGAGTATGGCCGGCTGGTGTAGCCCGGGGTCTGCCGACGGGCTGCTGCAACTCCGCCGCTGGCCGTCACACCAGTTGACCGGCCCAGAGCGGCGTGGGATTCTTTATAGAACGGTCGGTCGGTAATTTCCCTGCTGTCAGGCAGCCGGAGCGGCCGCTCACCGTTATCGTTGATCGATCAAGCGAGGGATTATTTCTATGGCTGAGGCATTCCTGATTGGCGGGGCGCGGACCCCGGTTGGCCGCTACGGAGGCGCACTGTCCGCAGTCCGTCCCGACGATCTGGCGGCGCTGGTCGTCAAGGAAGCCGTCATCCGGGCCGGCATCGATCCGGATGCGGTCGAAGAAGTCATCCTCGGCAACGCCAACGGCGCGGGTGAGGAAAACCGCAACGTGGCCCGCATGGCCTGGCTGCTGGCCGGCTACGCCGACCACGTCCCCGGCATCACGGTCAACCGCCTGTGCGCCTCCGGCCTCAGCGCCATCATCCAGGCCTCGCACATGATCAAGGCCGGCGCGGCGGACATCGTCATCGCCGGCGGCGTGGAATCGATGAGCCGGGCCCCGTGGGTCCAGGAGAAGCCGGCCAAGGCCTTCGCCAAGCCGGGCGAAATTTTCGATACCTCCATCGGCTGGCGCTTCGTCAACCAGCGTTTCGCCAAGGGCGACCTCAGCCGCGGCGGCAAGATGACCTACTCCATGCCGCAGACCGCGGAGGAAGTGGCCGACGTGTACGGCATTTCCCGCGAGGACGCGGACGCGTTCGCCGTCCAGTCGCACGAGCGTGCCATCGCAGCCATCGAGGCGGGCCGGCTCAAGGAGGAAATCGTCCCGGTGACGGTCAAGGGCCGGAAGGGCGACACCGTCGTCGACACCGATGAGGGCCCGCGCCCCGGAACCACGCTCGAGGTCCTGGCCGGGCTCCGGCCCATCATCAAGCCGGACGGCGTGGTCACCGCGGGCAACTCCAGTTCGCTCAATGACGGCGCCTCGGCGATCGTGATTGCGTCCGAGGCCGCCGTCAACAAGTTCGGCCTCACGCCCCGTGCCCGCATTGTGGACGGCGCGTCGGCCGGCGTCGCGCCGGAAATCATGGGCATCGGACCGGTGCCCGCCACGCGCAAGGTGCTGGACCGCGCGGGCTGGAGCATCGATGACCTGGGCGCGGTGGAGCTTAACGAAGCGTTCGCCACCCAGTCGCTCGCGGTGCTGCGGGATCTGAAGCTGGACCAGGGCATTGTGAACAACGACGGCGGTGCCATCGCTTTGGGGCACCCGCTCGGTTCCAGCGGCTCCCGTCTGGTGGTGACCCTGCTGGGCCGGATGGAGCGCGAGGGCGCACAGCGCGGCCTGGCCACCATGTGCGTGGGCGTCGGCCAGGGCACGTCGATGATCGTCGAGCGGGTCTGATGCTGTTCGCCGACTACTCCTTCAGTACGCTGCGGGTGGATGAGCGGGATGACCGCGTCCACGTGACGTTGAACAGGCCGGAAGTCCGCAACGCCATCGACCAGGCCATGGTGGACGAACTGCACTCCGTGTGCGCCGTGCTGGAGCGCGAGCCGCGGATCCTGATTCTGTCCGGCACCGAGGTCAACGGCAAGGGGATCTTCGCCTCCGGCGCGGATATCTCCCAGCTGCGTGAACGGCGCCGCGACGACGCGCTGGCGGGCATCAACTCCACCGTTTTCCACCGCATTGCCCGACTGCCGCTGCCGGTTATCGCCGCCCTGGACGGTTTCGCCCTCGGCGGGGGAGCGGAACTGGCGTACGCCGCGGATTTCCGCATCGCCACGCCGTCGGTAAAGATCGGCCAGCCGGAAACAGGTCTGGGCATCATGGCCGCGGCGGGAGCCACCTGGCGGCTGAAGGAACTGGTGGGGGAGCCGCTGGCCAAGGAGATCTTGCTGGCCGGCCGCATCCTGGACGCCGACGAAGCGCTGGCCGCGCGGCTGGTCACCGAAGTCCACGAGCCCGCCGAACTGATCGCCGCCGCGCATGCGCTGGCGGACCGGATCGGCAAGCAGGACCCGCTGGCCGTCCGTCTCACCAAGACCGTGTTCCACACCCCGCGCGAAGCGCACCCGGTGATCGACACTGTCGCCCAGGGCATTCTGTTCGAATCCCAGGCCAAATTCGACCGGATGCAGTCGTTTCTCGACAAAAGCGCTGCCAAAAGCGCCGCCCGCAGTGCCGCCAAGCAGAACGAATCCAAGTGAGCGAGATGAACCCTGTGCAGAGTATTCCCAACAACGTAGGTGTCCTCGGCGGCGGCCGCATGGGCGCCGGCATTGCCCACGCGTTCCTGACCGCCGGAGCCGACGTCGTGGTGGTGGAGCGCGACGACGCTGCCGCCCAGGCTGCCCACGAGCGGGTGGCCGGCGCGCTGGCCAAGAGCGTGGAGCGCGGCACCACCGACGAGTCGCTGGAAGCACTGACGTCACGGCTGTCCGTGTCCGTCGACTACGGATCGTTCGCCACCTGCGGCCTGGTAGTGGAGGCCGTGCCGGAGGACTTCGACCTCAAGTCCACCGCGCTGAAGGCCGTGGAAGCCCAGCTTTCCCCGACGGCGTGGCTGGCGACGAACACGTCCTCGCTGTCCATCACCAAGCTCGCCGACCAACTGCAGCGGCCGGCCAACTTCTGCGGCCTGCACTTCTTCAATCCGGTGCCGGCGTCGCAGCTGGTGGAAGTAGTGCTGGCTCCGAAGACTTCGGACGAGCTCGCCGCCGCCTCCCGAAGCTGGGTCGAGGCGCTGAAGAAAACCGCCGTCGTCGTGAATGACGCGCCGGGCTTCGCCTCCTCGCGGCTGGGCGTGGCCATTGCGCTGGAAGCCATGCGGATGGTGGAAGAAGGCGTGGCATCGGCGGAGGACATCGACGCCGCCATGGTGCTGGGCTACAAGCACCCGGTGGGCCCGCTCAAGACCACCGACATCGTGGGGCTGGACGTCCGCCTGGGCATCGCCGAGTACCTGCACTCGACCCTCGGCGACCGGTTTGCTCCGCCGCAGATCCTGCGGGACAAGGTGGCCCGCGGGGAACTCGGCCGCAAGTCCGGCAAGGGATTCTTCGACTGGGAAAAGTAACCGGAGCCCACGCCGGGATCATCGGGTGCATCCCGGCCTCCGGCCGGGCTGCGCCCGTTTAACCCGGGCAGCACCTCAGCGGGGCTCGGTTGTAGGCTGCTGGAATGGCCCTCTTTGAACCGCTGACGCTGACCGGCAGCTTGGTGAAGCTGCAGCCCCTGCGCGTGCGGCACTTGCCTGAGCTCCAGGATGCGGTGCGCGACGGTGAACTGTGGAAGCTCTGGTATACCCGGATTCCGTCACCGCACACCATGGAACTGGAGATCCGGCGGCGGCTGGAACTCCAGGACCAAGGCCAGATGCTCCCCTTCACCGTTCGCCGGCTCTCCGATGACAAGGTGCTGGGCATGACCAGCTTCTGCCATATCGACGAGGCCGCGCCGCGGGTGGAGATCGGCTACACCTGGAACCGCGCCAGCACGCAGGGGACCGGCACCAACCCGGACAGCAAGCTGCAGCTGATGGGCCACGCCTTCGAAACGCTCGGCTGCTGTGCGGTGGAGTTCCGCACGGACCGGCTGAACAGCCAGTCCCGTGACGCCATCGAACGGCTGGGCGCCCGGCAGGACGGCATGCTGCGCCGACATACCAAGATGCCCGACGGGCGGATCCGCGACACCGTGGTCTACTCCGTCCTGGACTCCGAGTGGCCGGACGTCAAGGCCCGGCTACTGAAACGGGTGGACAAGGCGCGCACGCCGTGAGCGGCCGGGCCACGGACTCCAACCCCGCCGGCTCCGGCCCGCCGCAGGCAGGCGACGCCGCACCCACACCGACGTGGGGCACGCCCGGTTCCGGCGCCGTCGCCTGGGAAGGTGCGGTCAACGCACGCCGCGTGGCGGGGGATATTTTCCGAATGGGGCGCGCGGAATGGCTGACGACCGCCGGCTGGCAGCAGGCGTACGACGACGGGGTGCGCACCATTGTGGATCTTCGCAACCCGAGTGAACGTTCGCGCCGTCCGACGGATCCGGTGGTTCCGCCGGCGGCGCTGGAGCGATTCACGGTGCTGAACCGGCCCACCGAAGAGCCCGGCCACCCGCAACTCGCGGCCGATGCGCCGTACATGAACCACCCGCGCTTCTACCTGGACAACGTGCGGATCTTCCCGCACCTGATCGCCGAGGTATTCCGCACGCTGGCGCACGCGGAGGGCGCCGTCGTCGTCCATTGCTCCGCGGGACGGGACCGCACCGGTATGGTCTCCATGATGCTGTTGCAGCTGGCCGGAGTTCCCGCCGAGCAGATCGCGGACGCCCATGAGCTGGGCATCCGCGGGATCAACGACTGGCATCGGATCAGCCCCTACCGTCATCCGGTGGAGAGCTACATCAGCGGCCACGAACTGGAAGCGCGGGTGGCGGACATGCGCGGATCGCTGTTGCAGGTGTTGTCCCAACTGGAGGTGGAGCCGTTCCTGCTGCGCCACGGCCTGGCCCGAACCGATGTCGAGGCGCTGCGCGTCCGGATGGCCTGCTGACTGCTGATTTGCCGGTCCGCTCCCGCCGGGAGCATTGACCTCTTGCCTTGCCGAACCCGCTGTCCGACACTCATGGAGCCAAGCAAGTCTTAAACGGTTATCCGGAGGTTGATGTGAGGCTAAAACGTGTAATAACTGCGGTTGCACTGGGCGCGGTGCTGCCCCTGGGGTTCGCAGCGAGTGCGGTGGCTGAACCGCAGAGCAAACCTAACGGTCCTTGGCCGGGCGAAAACCCTTCCAGTCTGGCCGCCATTCACAGTTACGAAGAACTGTGGTCCACGCTGGAGACCATAGAGGGCCGGGCCAAGGGGGCGTTCGACCTCTCGGCGGCGCCGCTGACAAGCAACACCGGCCGGGAAATCCCGGTGGTCACCATTGGCGACGGGCCGACGGATGTTATGTATATCGCCAACCAGCATGGCGACGAATACGTGGTCTCCGAGGCGATGATCAATCTCGTCCGGAGCATCTCCGGCAACAACCCCGACGCCCGCGCCATTCGTCAGGCGCTGACCGTGACGATCGTGCCCCGCGTCAATGTGGACGGGTTCGACGCCGATGTCACGGACCTGGCCGGAAACACCACCCCGTGGCGGCAGAACTACGACCCGAGCTGCACCGCGGCGCCGTGCGATCCGTTCTACGCGGTGGGCCGCGGCTATGACATGAACCGCTATCACTCCTACAGCGAGAATGCCTACGACCATCCCTACCTGGCAGGCGATGACAACCTGAACCCGGTTCCCGAGGCAATCGCCATGCGCCTGCTCTGGGAGGAACGCCGGCCGGATCTGGTACTGGACTTCCACCACCAGGGTACGTACGTGGATGACGACGGTCGGATGATCACCGGATCGACGATGTGGCCGAATGCGGTTGAGGAGGCCGAGGCACTCGGCATCGCCGACGAGTTCGCCGCGACCATCGAGCGGTCGCAACGGGCCGTGTCGGTGATGCTCGGCGAACTGGACCAGTACGGCTACGCCAACATCACCCGTTATCCGAGCACCAGCACGCCGGGCATCGCACGCAACGCCTACGGATTGCTGGGCTCGGCCTCCGTGCTGTTCGAAATGCGCGGCGGGATCGATGCCAAGTCCAATGGATACATTGCCAAAACCGCTGAGGTGGCCGGCAAGGCGGTGCTGGAGGCTGTTGCCGATGGGTCGTGGGAGACCGCCAGTCTGGAGCCGGTCGAAAACCTCCGGGAGCGGGGCGAACAGATCGGGAACCCGCACGAATAACAACCCGCACCAATAACAAGGTGATGGCTGCCCGCTGCTGACGAGCACTCGGCATCCGGCGGCCATTGGACCCCGCCCGGCAGAACATCCAGCCGGGCGGGGTCCGCCGTTGGTCCGTGTCCGGCTGCTTTGCAGGGGCTGCCGTGGCCCTAGGGTCCGCCGGCCCGGGGGCTGTGCGCGGCAGCACGGTCATGTAGGCTAGGTACGTTACCGACCGACCGTTCAGTATTTTAAGTTCCCGCCGGCATCCGCTCCTCAGCGTCCGGCCCGGGAAGAGAAAGGGCTGTCAACGATGACCTCTACCGCCGTTGATGTCGAGATTGTTCCCAGCTACATCCAGGATGCCTGGTGGACACCCGCCGGTGATGTTTCCGGCACCGAGGTCCGCGATGCCAGCACCGGCGATCTGCTGGCCCGGGTCAGCACCGACGGGCTGGACCTGGCCGCCGCCGTCGAGCACGGCCGCGCGGTCGGCCAGGCCTCGCTGGGCAAGCTCACGTTCCACCAGCGCGCGCTCAAGCTCAAGGAGCTGGCGCAGTACCTGAACGCGCGGCGCGACGCGCTGTATGAAGTCTCGCACCGCACGGGCGCCACCAAGATCGACAACATGATCGACATCGATGGCGGCATCGGCGTCCTGTTCACTTTCGGCTCCAAGGGCCGGCGTGAACTGCCGAACTCCCAGATCGTGGTGGACGGCCCGGCCGAGGTGCTGGCCAGAGACGGCTCGTTCATGGGACAGCACATCTACACCAGGATTCCGGGCGTGGCGGTGCAGATCAACGCCTTCAACTTCCCGGTGTGGGGCATGCTGGAAAAGTTTGCGCCAGCCTTCATCGCCGGTGTGCCGACCATCGTCAAGCCGGCGACTCCCACCGGCTACGTTGCAGCCGCCGCGGTGAAAATGATCATCGAGTCCAACATCCTGCCGGCCGGTTCGCTCCAGCTGATCTCCGGTTCTGCCCGTGACCTGCTGGACCACCTGGACTACCGCGATGCTGTGGCTTTCACCGGGTCCGCCTCCACCGCGAACCTGCTGAAGTCCCACCCGAACGTGGCGCAGGGTGGCATCCGCTTCACCGCCGAGGCGGATTCGCTCAACGCGGCGATCCTCGGCCCCGATGCGGTGCCGGGCACTCCGGAGTTCGACGCGTACATTAAGTCGCTGGTCACCGAAATGACCGCTAAGGCCGGCCAGAAATGCACCTCCATCCGCCGTGCCATCGTCCCCAAGGACCGCATCCAGGATGTAGCCGATGCAGTCCGCGCCCGGATTGACCAGCGCATCGTGGTTGGAGATCCGCGGGCCGAGGGCGTCACCATGGGCGCGCTCGCCTCGCTGGAGCAGCTCAACGACGTCCGCGCCGCGGTCCAGGCCATGGTCGACGCCGGCGGCGAACTCGCCTACGGCACGCTCGACGCCCCGCAGGTCACCCGCGCCGACGGGACCGTGGGCGACTCCGAAGGGGCGTTCATGTCTCCGGTGCTGCTGACCTGGGCGGACGCGGAAGCCGAGGCCGTGCATTCGCTCGAAGCCTTCGGACCGGTCTCCTCCGTGATCGGCTACGAGGATCTGGACGACGCCGTGCGGTTGGCCGCCATGGGCGCGGGCTCGCTGGTAGCGACCGTGGCAACGAACGACCCGGAAGCCGCGCGCGTGCTGGTGACCGGAATCGCCGCCCACCACGGCCGCGTGCTGGTCCTCAACCGCGAGGACGCCAAGACGTCCACCGGACACGGTTCGCCGGTGCCGCACCTGGTGCACGGCGGCCCGGGCCGCGCCGGCGGCGGCGAGGAATTGGGCGGCATCCGCTCCGTGCTGCACCACATGCAGCGCACCGCGCTCCAGGGCTCCCCGAACATGCTCACCGCCGTGACCGGTGTGTGGCATACCGGCGCCGACCAGCATTTCGACGACGTCCACCCGTTCCGCAAGAACCTGGCCGAACTGAAGATCGGCGATGCGCTGCGCTCAGAACTCCGCCAGGTCACGCTGGAGGACATCACGGCCTTCGCCAACGAAACCGGCGACACCTTCTACGCACATACCAACCAAGAAGCCGCGGCCGCCAACCCGTTCTTCCCCGGCATCGTGGCGCATGGCTACTTGCTGCTCGCCTGGGGCGCCGGGCTGTTCGTGGAACCCGCGCCGGGACCGGTGCTGGCGAACTATGGCCTGGAGAACCTGCGCTTCATCACGCCGGTGGCCGCTGGAGACTCGATCCGTGTCACGCTCACCGCCAAGCGCATCACGCCGCGGGAGACGGACGAGTACGGAGAGGTCGCCTGGGACGCCGTGCTGGCCAACCAGAACGATGAGATCGTGGCGACCTACGACGTGCTCACGCTGGTGGAGAAGTAGCGGGAGCTCCATCTGCCGCGTCCCCGGCGGCTTCGGCCCCGGGGACGGGCGGGTAGTAGACCACGGTGTGCCAGCGCCAGAACGCGAACAGCACCAGCAGCACCGTGGCGCCGTTCAGCAGTTGCGAGGTCGGCGGACTGGGAAACACCAGCGAGGTGGCCAGCTGCACCACGGCGAAAGCCAGCCACAGCCACCACGCCTCGTAGATGCGGTGGGCCAGGCCCAGATACACCACCACGACCACGGCCGCGTAGAACGCCTGCAGCACCAGGACGGTCACCAGGCCGCCTTGCAGGGGAAAGCCTGCTTGGACGTCGCTGGCCATGAACAACAAAGTTCCGACCGCCAGCACCAGCAGGGCCACACCCCAGTGCCGGCCGCGTGCTCGGCGGACCTGCACCGCGGCCAGTGCGGCGCCGGGGTCGTCCGGGGCGGCGGGGAGGGCCGCAGCGCGCCAGCGCCAGGCGCCGTAGCAGGGCAGCAGGAGCGCCACGGCTATGGAGGCGTTGACGAAGAAGGCTGCTCCGCCGTCGAAAGTCGGGATGACCAGCAGCAGGAAGACCATCGCCTGCTGGACCAGCAGCACGGGCCAGGCCCAGCGTGTGCGGAGCCCGAACAGGAAGACCACGAGCAGCCCGATCAGTGCCTGCAGATGACCCACGGAAACCAGCGCGCCGGCAGAACCGTCCGGGACCTTCAACGCCATGATCCAGTCCATGCTGCCGACCTCCGCGCCGCGGTCTAAACGGTCCGGCCCGATGCGCCGGTGCCGGGCGTGGCGGGACGGCCGGGATGCGCTGGAGCCCGCCGATGTTTGCTCCGCACCGGCCGCCGCATCGCGTGCTGCCACGTCAGGTAACCGAAAACCTGGAGTCCTGCCGCGATCGCGCCATACAGGGAGAACCACACCGGTGCGTTCTGGATGCTGGAGAGGAACATAGTGGCCAGCGAGAGCGCCACGCCCAGCCACCAAGACTGCGTGATCCCGTGCGCGAAGCCCAAGTACATCACCGCCGGAAGCGCGGCCAACAGCGCGTTGAACAGATACAGCGGCCCGATCTCCGCTACCGGCGTCACACCGGCGAATGCGTTGAGCAGGTACAACAGCAGCAGCAGGCCGGCACCGATTCCCCACTCACGGCCGTGCGCCGAGCGGAGCGGTACGTGGATGCCTTCGCGCCGGTACCGGGTCCACTTCCACAGGCCGTAGAGCGCGGCCGCCAGCACGAAAACCGTGCTGGTGTTCAAGCGCCCGTTGGGGACACCGGTGGCCAGCAGGACGGCTGTGGCGGTCACCGGCAGCAGCCAGGCCCAGGGCGCACGGTAGGCGAACAAAACAATGGCCGCAATGGTGAGCGCCATATAAAGCGCCGACACCCACCAGGACACCCCATCCACATCGATCACGTCCCCATAACGCCGACTGGTTGACGCCAGCCTAGCAGGCTGGGACCGGGAAATCAGCAGGAACTTAGGGCCCAGCGGAAGTGCCCGCAGCGGACCCGCCGGGCCGGCTGCCGCGAGGGAGCAGGGCGGCTCTTCTCAGGCGATGACCCGGGCGGCGGCGGGCAGGTGGAGGCCGTCGAACATCATGGCGATCAGGTCGTCGGCAAGCTTCTGCGGCGTCAGCGGACCGCCCGGTTTGTACCACTCGACGATGGAGTTGATGGTGCCGAAGAGCAGCCGCGCCGTGGTCCGCGGGTCGATGTCTCCGCGGAGGGACCCTTCCGCGCGGGCGGCGTCGACCAACTCGGCGACCGTATGGTCGAACGTGCGGCGGCGCTCCAGCGCGTCACGCTCGATCTCGGTGTTGCCCCGCAGCCGCAGCAGCAGGGTGACATACGGGAGTTTGTCGCACAGGACCTGGACCGTTCCGCGCAGCACGAACTCCAACCGTGCATCGGCCCGGCCAACCGAAGCGGACGGGTTTTCCAGGACGGCTTCCAAGCTGCCCAAGGCTTCCTCGAGGGCCAACCGCAGCAGGTCGCCCTTGGACGGGACATGGTGGTAGATGGCGCTCTTGGAGATGCCCAGGTTCTCGGCGAGGATGCCCATCGACGTGGCCTCGTAGCCGTGCTTGTTGAAGACGCCGACGGCGACGTTCAGCACCGACTGCTGGTCATAACCGGGGCGACCGCGGCGGACTGTCTCCTGGTCCTTTGTCTTCACCATTGTTCTATTCTCCCACGACCGTTAGGTCGGTAATGCGGCCGGCGGGTGCCTGGCCAAGCCGGGCACCCGCCGTCGTTCGTGGATGTTGCTTGGGTCCGTCAGCCGTTGTCGCGCAGGTCATAGACCCGGCGCAGCTTCCCGCTGGAGCGGGCCAGGGTGCCGGGGTCGGCGATCACGATCTTGCAGCTGGAACCAACGTGGATCTTGATTTGCCGTTGCAGCTCGCGGGACGCTTCGACTGCCATCGCAGCGGTGCAGTCCTCGCGGCGCTCGATCTTGACCGTCAGTTCGTCCATCCGGTGCGGCCGGGTGATTTCCAGCTGGAAGTGCGGGCTCAGGCCGGGGATCCGGAGGGCGATCTCCTCGATCTGGGTGGGGAAGAGGTTCACGCCGCGCAGGATGATCATGTCGTCGGAACGGCCGGTGATCCGGCCGATGCGGCGCATGTTCGGGCGGCCGGTGCCGGGCAGCAGCCGGGTGAGGTCGTGCGTGCGGTAGCGGATCACCGGCATTGCTTCTTTGGTCAGCGAGGTGAACACCAGCTCACCGGCCTGGCCGTCGTCCAGCACCGCGTCGGTCAGCGGGTCGATGATCTCCGGGCGGAAGTGGTCCTCCCAGATGGTGGAGCCGTCCTTGAAATCCACGCATTCACCGGCCACGCCGGGGCCCATGACCTCGGAGAGCCCGTAGATGTCGCAGGCGTCGATGTCCAGCTTGTTCTCCAGTTCGTGGCGCATCTCGTCGGTCCACGGTTCGGCGCCGAGCACGGCGACCTTCAGGGACGTCTTGGTCGGGTCGAGTCCGGCACGCTCCATCGCGTCCACGATGGTCAGCAGGTACGTCGGGGTGCAGAGGATGGCGTCCGGTTCGAAGTCCTGGATCAGCTGGATCTGCTTCTCGGTCTGGCCGCCGGACATCGGGATCACCGTGCAGCCGAGCTTCTCCGCACCGTAGTGCGCGCCGAGTCCGCCGGTAAACAGGCCGTAGCCATAGGCGTTGTGGACCTTCCAGCCCTTCTTCACGCCGGAAGCCCGGATGGAGCGGGCGAACAGCGTCTCCCAGTTCTGGATGTCCTTGCGGGTGTAGCCGACCACGGTGGCGCGGCCGGTGGTGCCGGAGGAGGCGTGGATGCGCGCCACTTCCTGCTGCGGCACCGCGAACATGCCGAACGGGTAGGCCTGGCGCAGGTCTTCCTTGTCCGTGTACGGGAACTTGGCCAGATCGGACAGTTCCTTGAGGTCCTCGGGCCGCACGCCGGCGTCGTCGAACTTCTTCTTGTACATCGCCACCCGCTCGTAGGCGTAGGCGACGGTGTGCTGCAGGCGCTGCAGTTGCAGGGCTTCCAGTTCGTCCCGGCTCATCAACTCCTCGGGGTCGAGGGTGTCCTCGGCGGCGGGAGTGGTCTTGCGGGCTTTGGTGCCGATGATGGCGGTCATGGAACGGTCCTTCGATGCGGGTCGGGCTGTGCTGCTCGGCGGGTGGCTGGGGGCGGCTGGGTCAGTGGGCGGAGGGCTTGCGGGCAGGGTTGGGCACGGTGCGGGAACGGCCCCGGAACTCGAGGAGCACGTCGGCGGTGCCTTTCGGATTCTCCTGTGTGACGGTGATGTCGTACAGGCCGCTGCGGCCGGTCTGGTTGACTAGCCGGGCGTTGGCGGTCAGCAGCCGGCCGGCGAATCCGGGGTTGAGGAAATTCACGTCGACGCCGGAGGCCACCGTGATGGTGCTGCCGTCGCCGTCCGGGTCGTTGCACGCCAGCGCGAAGGCCACGTCGGCAAAAGCGAACACCATGCCGCCCTGCGCCATGCCGAAGCCATTGAGCATTTCCTCGCGCAGCCGCATTTGGATGACGACGTCGCCGAACTCCGCCTTCAGGACTTCCACGCCCATCCACCGGGCGGCTTGGTCATCGATAAAGGCGGGATGCATGGGTCGCTCTCCCGGCTGCAGGTCGTTGCTGTCCGCCGGGTTGTCGCGGGAAATGTCGACGTCGATGTCCGTCATGGAGGCCCCTTGCTTTTAATACCGAATGTTCATTAGGTAATCCTGAATTGTGATCCAAGTCAAGGCGGGCCCGAGGGGGCCGGCAGCGCGGACCGGTGGCTTAGGCCGGCGCCCTCGGGGCGCGGACGGTGCCGTCGCGCCGTCGTTAAGCCGGCTCGGCGGCGCCGATCGCATCGAGGGCGAAAGCGTAATCCCAGGCCCGGTCCTTCCACGCCTCGTACCGGCCGGACGCGCCGCCGTGGCCGGCGTCCATTTCGGTCTTGAGCACGATCGGATCAGAGCCGGTTCCGATCTCCCGCAGGGCCGCCACCCATTTGGCCGGCTCGACGTAGAGCACCCGCGTGTCGTTGAAGCTGGTCACCGCAGCGATCTTCGGGTAGGCCGCCGGCCGCACATTCTCGTACGGGGAGTAGGACTTCATGTAGGCATAGACCTCGGGGTCGGTAATCGGGTTGCCCCATTCCTCCCACTCCAGTGCCGAGAGCGGCAGGTCCGGATCAAGGATGGAGGTCAGGGGGTCCACGAACGGCACCTGCGCCACGATCGCGGCGTACCTCTCCGGTGCCAGGTTGGCGATGGCGCCCATCAGGAGGCCGCCCGCCGAGCCGCCCATCGCTGCGATCCGCGCCGGGTCCGCCCAGCCGGAGGCCGCCAGCCAGTCGGTGGCGTCCACGAAATCGGTGAAGGTGTTCTTCTTGTGCAGTTTCTTGCCGTCGTCGTACCAGTGCCGGCCCATCTCGCCGCCGCCGCGTACATGGGCCACCACGTAGACCACTCCGCGGTCCAGCAGTGACAGCCGCGCGGTACTGAAGGCCGGGTCCATGCTCACTTCGTAGCTGCCGTACGCGTAAACCAGCGCGGGGTTGCCGCCGTCGCGCTGCACCGTGGCCTTGCGGACCACCGAGAGCGGGACTCTGGTGCCGTCGGCCGCCGTGGCCCATTCCCGTTCGGCCACGTAGTCGGCCGGGTCGTAGCCGCCGAGCACCGGCGTTTCCTTGCGCAGGTGCAGCGTGCCGGTGGCCAGCTCGTAGTCGTAGATCCGGGGTGGGGTCAGGAACGAGGTGTAGGCCAGGCGGATCACCGGCGCCTCGTAGTCGGAACCGCCCACGCCTGCGGTGAACAGCTCCTCGTCGAAGCCCGGCTCCACCGGGGCTGCCTGCGCTGTGGTTCCCAGACCGGCCAGCGGCAGCACCTGCACGCGTTCGATGGTGTCCTTGCGGATGGACAGCACCACGTGCGTGGAGGTGACGCCCGCGCCGTTGACCCGTACCTCGTCGTCGTGCTCCACAACGGTGTCCCAGTGCTGAGCTTCCAGCGGCCGGGAGAACTCCGAGACGTCCGCCAGCGAGACCATCGAGTTGACGGCGTCCCTGTTGTGCGTGAGCAGCACCTTCCGCGCACCGTCCAGCAGGAAGGGCTCGGCGTCGTAGAGCACCCGCTCGGTGCGCGGAATCAGCGTCTGCAGCCCGGCCTCCGGATGGGCGAAGTCCAGCAGCCGCGTCTCGGAGTATTCGGAGCAGCCGATGCCGATGACCAGGTGGCGGCGGTCGGCGGAGAGGTCGAAGCCCATCCACATGGCCGGATCGTCTTCCTGATAAATCACGACGTCGGCGTCCACCGATGTGCCGATGGCGTGCGCCTTGATCTGGTACGGGCGCCAGGACTCGTCCACCACCGTGTAGAACACGCGGCTGCCGTCGGGGTCGAAGGCGAGGGAGTAGAAGACGTTCTCCACCACGTCGTCCAGCAGTTGGCCGCTGTCCAGATCCTTGATCCGCAGGGTGAACCGCTCGTCGCCGTCGTAGTCCGCGGCGTAGGCGTACAGCCTGCCGTCCTTGGTGACGGCCGAGCCGCCCAGGGAGAAGAACGGCTTGCCCTCAGCCTCCGCGTTGCCATCGAGCAGGATCTGCTCGCCGGGTACCGGCCGGCCGGCTTCAACCTGCGGGGGAGTCCAGTCGGCGGCCGGATCGCCGGTGTCCGAGGCCTGGACCCGGCACTGGATGCCGTACTGCTTGCCCTCTTCCATGCGGCCGTAGTACCACCAGCCGTCCTTGCGCACCGGCACGGACAGGTCCGTTTCCTGGGTGCGGTTCTTGATCTCCTGGAAGATCGCTTCACGCAGCGGCTGCTGGTGTCCCGTCACGGCTTCCGTGTAGGCGTTCTCCGCCTGCAGGTGGGCCACGACGTCCGGGTTCTCCTTGTCCCGCAGCCATTCGTAGTGGTCTACGAAGGTGTCGCCGTGGTGGGAGCGCTCGATGGCCACCTTGCGGGCCACCGGCGGTTCGGGCCGGTTTGCCGGAGAAGATGCCGTGGAGGAAGCATGGACGGTTTCGGCAGGGGTGTGCGTCATGGCACCAATATATAGACGGGCTGACCGGCAGCGGCCCCGCTTTGGCTCACAGTGGACAACAAAGCCCCGGAAATCGGCGACCAATTTTGACGGACGAATTCGTGAGGCTGCGAGCTTCGTTTTCCGCGCGATTGCACCTGTCGGGGCCGGTCGGAGAAGGCGGCACAGGGAGCCATCAGGCGGTTGTGCCTCTTGCCCCGTGTTCATTTCTCGTGTGTATTGGGGATAACTGGACAGAAGGGAGTAAACAAATGCGTGGAAGCAACCTCATTTGGACAATTGTGGGCGTCTTGGCAGCGATTGCCTTGATCATATGGATCGCTTCGGCCATCTAAGCCCGTCTCTCTTTAAGTCTTTGACGATGAAGCCTCTACCGCTGGACGGTAGAGGCTTCATTGTGTTGCGGCACGGATTCTCCTCTAAGCCGGCTGTAACTACAGCCTGTGCGTGTGACGGCCTGATCTGTCCTCAGCCTTGACGCTCCCGGGAGGCCCATATATTCTGAACGAACGGTCGGTAATTATTTCGCGGCCGGACTACGTACAGTGAGGTGACCATCGTGGCAACGCAGACCGACGCCGGCGACCAGAAGTTGCACGCCGTGCCGTCCGCTGAGGACGAGGCCGGACAGGCCTACTTTGACAAAATCATTGCCGAGGATTCCCGCATCGAGCCGGCCGACTGGATGCCGGAGAAGTACCGCAAGACGCTGACCCGGCAGATGTCGCAGCACGCGCACTCCGAGATCATCGGCATGCAGCCGGAGGCCAACTGGATCACACGCGCCCCCAGCCTGAAGCGCAAGGCCATCCTGATGGCCAAGGTGCAGGACGAGGCCGGACACGGGCTCTACCTCTACTCGGCGACCGAGACATTGGGCACCCCGCGCCACGTGCTCAACGAGCAGCTGATGTCGGGCAAGGCCAAGTACTCCTCCATCTTCAACTACCCGGCGAACAGCTGGGCGGACATGGGCGCCATCGGCTGGCTGGTCGACGGCGCCGCTATCGCCAACCAGGTGCCGCTCTGCCGCGCTTCCTACGGCCCGTACGGCCGCGCGATGGTCCGCATCTGCAAGGAAGAGTCCTTCCACCAGCGCCAGGGTTTCGAGATTCTGCTGGAACTGGCCAACGGCACCCCGGCGCAGAAGCAGATGGCCCAGGACGCGGTCAACCGCTTCTACGCCCCGGCGCTGATGATGTTCGGCCCCACCGATACCGATTCGCCGAACTCGCAGCAGTCGATGGCCTGGAACATCAAGCGATTCTCCAACGACGAGCTGCGCTCGCGGTTTGTCGGCATGATCCACGAGCAGGTCAAGGTCCTGGGCCTGACCCTGCCGGATGACCAGATCCGCTACAACGAGGAAACCGGTCTGTGGGAGCACGGCGAACTCAACTGGGACGAATTCTACGAAGTCCTCGCCGGCCGCGGCCCCTGCAACGCGCAGCGGATGGAACGCCGCCGCGAGGCACATGAGAACGGCGCCTGGGTGCGCGAAGCAGCAGCGGCCTACGCGGCCAAGAAGGCACAGAAAGCACAGGTGGCCTAAGTGGCAACAGGAGACCAGACCGCAATGGCCCGGCCCGTCAAGCCGGCGCCCGAGGAGACCTCGGAATTGTCGGACAAGCAGCCTTGGCCGCTGTGGGAAGTTTTCGTCCGCTCCTCCCGCGGGCTTTCCCACGTGCACGCAGGTTCGCTGCACGCGCCGGACGCCGAGATGGCCGTCCGCAACGCCCGGGACCTGTACACCCGGCGCAACGAAGGCGTCTCGCTTTGGGTCGTGCCGGCGTCGGCCATTGTGGCCAGCGATCCGGACGCCAAGGGTGAGTTCTTCGAGTCGCCCAAGGGCAAGGACTACCGCCACGCCACGTACTACACCAAGAGCGAAGGGGTGAAGCACCTGTGAGCGGCGAGAGCGCTACCCGGATCACGCCGGGCAATGCCCTGCGGCCCGAAGACATCGCGCAGCAGGTCACCGAAGGCAGCAAGGCCAGCGAGGACATCGCCGAATACGCCCTGCGCCTGGGCGATGACGCCCTGATCCTGGCCCAGCGCCTGGGCTGGTGGATTTCCCGCGCGCCGGAGCTGGAAGAGGATGTGGCACTGGGCAACATTGCCCTGGACCAGATCGGCCATGCCCGGTCCTTCCTGACCTACGCCGGCTCCGCCTGGGGCAAGTCCGAAGACGACCTGGCCTACTGGCGTGGCGAGAGCGAGTTCCGCTCCAGCTACCTGGTGGAACAGCCCAACGGTGACTTCGGCAGGACCATCGCCCGCCAATTGGTCATCGCCGCCTACCAGCACGAACTCTACTCACGGCTGGTCGATTCGCAGGACGAAACCCTGGCGGCTATCGCGGCGAAGGCTGTCAAGGAAGTGGACTACCACCGCGACCACGCCGAGCAGTGGACCGTGCGCCTGGGCGACGGAACCGAAGAGTCGCACCGCCGGATCGCGGCCGGGTTCATGTCCGTTTGGCCGTACGTGCAGCAACTGTTCGAGGACGACGACCTGTTCGACCGTCTGGGCGGGATCGCCGTGCGGCCCTCGGAACTGCGTGCAAGCTTCGATGCCTACATCGCCGCTGTCTTCGCGGAGGCCACATTGGAGGTTCCAGACGTCCAGCCCGCGATGACGGACAAGACCCGCGTCAAGCACAGCGAGCATCTGGGCTACCTGCTGGCCGAGATGCAGGTGCTGGCCCGCGAACATCCCGGCGCCAGCTGGTAACAGCGGCCGGTCCTTTCGGAACAGTCCTTTTCGGAACAACGGAGCAATTCATGTCCACTAACACCGCGCAGCGGCCCGCCGAAACCGAGGCGGCCCGCGCCTGGGATGTCGCGGCAACCGTCTGCGATCCAGAGATCCCGGTGCTGACCATCGAGGATCTCGGAATTTTGCGGTCCGTGTCAGTGCTGGATGAAACCGACGACGGCGGCCGCCCGGCTGTCGAGGTGACCATCACCCCGACCTATTCCGGCTGCCCCGCGATGGATGCCATCAGCGAAGACGTCGCCAGCGCACTGGCAACCCACGGCTACGCCGACGTTCGCGTGAAGCTGGAGCTGGCCCCGGCCTGGACCACGGACTGGATGACGGCCGAGGGCAAGGCGAAGCTGAACGAATACGGCATCGCGCCGCCGTCGGGCTCCGCGCCGATCCGCACCGGACCGGTCAAGCTGGGACTGAGCGTGAAGTGCCCGCTCTGCGATTCGCTCAACACCCGCGAGCTTTCCCGCTACGGCTCCACGTCCTGCAAGGCGCTGTACCAGTGCAATGACTGCCACGAACCCTTCGACTACTTCAAGGTGCTCTAGATGACTACTTCCACCACGGAGGCCCCGGCAGCCAAGCGCCGCGGCACGTTCCACCCGCTGTCCGTCGCCGAGGTCCGCAAGCTCACGGACGAGGCCGTGGAAGTCACGTTCGCCGTGCCGGAGGAGCTTCAGGGGCAGTTCGATTACGTGCCCGGGCAGTACGTGGCGCTGCGGACCACGCTGGAGGAGCAGGAAATCCGCCGCAGCTACTCCATCTGTGCCGAACCGAAGCCGGGCGAGATCCGCGTGGCGATCAAGCGGGACATCGGCGGCCTGTTCTCCAACTGGGCCAACGACAACCTCGCGGCCGGAGACGTGCTGGACGTGATGAGCCCCGCGGGCGCGTTCATTTCCAAGCACCAGATGACGGAAATCAACCACCCGGAACAGATCAACACCGACGTCGAGGCCACCTTCGTGGCGTTCGCGGCCGGCTCCGGAATCACCCCGGTGATCTCGATTGCGCGGACCGTGCTGGCCGCCAACACCAACGTCCGATTCGACCTGGTGTACGCGAACAAGGCCGCCATGGACGTGATGTTCGTGGAGGAACTAGCGGATCTGAAGGACAAGTACCCCACCCGGTTCGCGCTGCACCATGTGCTGTCCCGCGAACAGCGCATCTCGCCGCTGCTCTCCGGCCGGATCGACGCCGAAAAGCTCACCAGCCTGTTCGACAACGTGCTGCGGACCGACGACGTGGACGAATGGTTCCTCTGCGGCCCGTACGAGCTGGTGCAGCTGTGCCGCGACACCTTGGCCGAACGCGGCGTGCCGGCCGACAAAATCCGCTACGAGCTGTTCTCCACCGGCGAGCCAACCAAGCCGCAGGGCAACATCGGCCGCCCGGTGCAGGTAGATCCCAGCGCGGACAACTACGACATCACCTTCACCCTCGACGGACTCACCGGCAAGGTCGCTTCGCCCAAGCACGCCCGCGAGTCGGTGCTCAACGCGGCGCTGCGGGTCCGCCCGGACGTCCCGTTCGCCTGCGCCGGCGGCGTCTGCGGCACCTGCCGCGCCAAGGTGGTCTCCGGAACGTTCACCATGGAGGAGAACTACGCGCTGGAGCCGGACGAGATCGAGCGCGGTTATGTGCTCACCTGCCAGACCCACCCGACCAGCGAAGAAATCACCGTCGACTACGACGCCTAGCAACGACTCCACCCCGGCGGTCGACCGGTCTCTACTCGGCGCTGGCGCGCCTCCATCGACCACCGGAGCCGCCTAGCGTACCGTTGGTCGACCAAGCGAGCGCCAGCGAGCGCGTGGAGACCACGCCAGCGGACCCGAGAGGAACCACGCATGAGCATGATCGAACTTTCCATCGAGGACAACGTTGCCGAAGTGGTGCTGAACGCGCCGGGCAAGATGAACGCCCTGGATGAGCAGGCGGTGAAGGATCTGGGCAAGGCGTACGACGACGCCGCTGCCGCCGGCGTCCGCGCGCTGCTGCTTCGCGGCGAGGGCCGCGGGTTCTGTGCCGGCCGCGACATCTCGCAGGTGGATCCCTCCACCGACGATGCCTACGGTTACCTCTCCGGCGTTGTCACCCCGGTGCTGCGGAAGATGGCCGAATTCCCCGCCCCCACCTTCGCCGCCGCGCAGGGCGCCGCGCTCGGCGTCGGGCTTGGCCTGCTGATCGCCACGGACGTGGTGTACGTTGCCGATTCGGCGAAGATCGGTTCGCCGTTCGCCAATCTCGGGGCCACCTTGGACTCCGGCGGGCACTGGCTGTTCACCGAGCGGCTCGGCGCGCACCGCACTCTGGACCTGATCTACACCGCCGAGCTGATGAGCGGCGAGGAGGCGGTCAAGGCCGGGCTGTTCAGCCGCGCCATGCCGGCGGACGAACTGTTGGAGACCACCCGCGGCATTGTCGGCAAGGTCGCCCAAGGTGCCACCGGCGCGTTCCGTGCGTCCAAGGACCTGGTGGCCAACATCCGCGACCAGCGGCTGGGCCTGTGGCTGGCCACCGAAGAGGAGAATGCCGCCCAGGGCCGGCTCTGCAAGAGCGACGACTACGCCGAGGGTTTCAAGGCTTTCCAGGAGAAGCGCAAGCCGGTCTTCAAGGGCTGACGGTCCGACTCCTGCCTGACCCGCAGGCTCTGGCAGGATGGCTCCATGAGCACCAAACCGACCGCCGCAATGGCGGCTGACTGGACCGTTGCCGTCCCGAACCGGGATCTGCTGGCGGCCTTGGGCCCGCTGCCTGCCGGACTCAGGGCCGTCCCCTGGGATTTCGACAGCGAACCCGAGGGGGCGCCGTTGGATCAGATCGACGCCGTGGTGCTGCCGTATCCGGACACAGCCGGAGCCCTGCCGCAGCTGGCCAAGCTGAGAAACCTGAAGCTGGTGCAGACCCAGACCACCGGCGTCGACGGCGTCGCCGCCGCCGTCGGTCCGGATGTCGCGATTGCCAGTGCCGCCGGAGTGCACGCCGCCTCCACCGCCGAGCTCGCCGTCGGCCTGATGCTCGCCTCGCTGCGCGGGATCGACGTGGCCGCGCGGGACCAGCCAGAGGGCTGCTGGCGCCATGAGCGCCGGCTCTCGCTGGCCGACCGGAAGGTGCTGCTGGTGGGCGTCGGCGGCATCGGCCGGGAAATCGCCCGCCGGCTGGAGCCGTTCGAGGTGCAGCTGACCCGCGTCGGGACCCACGCCCGCGACGACAGCGAGGGCCATGTCCACGGCACCGCGGAGTTGGAGCAGCTTGCCGCGTCCCACGAGGTGCTGGTCGTCATCACACCGCTGACCGACGACACTCACGGATTGATCGACGCTGCGGTACTGGCGGCCCTCCCGGACAGGGCGCTGGTGGTCAACGTTGCCCGCGGGGCGGTGGTGGACACCGAGGCCCTGACCGCCGAGGTAGTCTCCGGCCGGTTGAACTGCGCGCTGGACGTCACCGATCCCGAGCCGCTGCCGCCGGACCATCCGTTGTGGCGGGCCTCCAACGCGCTGATTACCCCACACCTGGGCGGCGACACCACGGCGTTTGAACCGCGGATCGTCCGCCTCCTCCAGCAGCAGTTTGCGGCTGTCGCCGACGGCAAAACACCGCAGAACCTAGTGCAGCCTGGCCGTTTCCGGCGTGACTCAGCCGGCAAGGACGAGAACGGCGGATAACCGGTCTGGCGCAATCTTCAGCGCCGGTCAGGGGACGGCGCCGGTTGGCCGGCCCCACCGGGCTGTCGCCATTACCTGGCTGTCGCCGCGAAGGCGTCGGGACGTTCGGCCAACTTGGTGCTAAACGCTGGGTCGATCTGGTCGCTGCCGTGCTCTCCGGAGTAGAGGTCATCGGCCCGTTCTTCCAAAGCCTCCTGCTGCGCCAGCGTCTCGGCTTGGGCCGCCTCGGCTGCGGTCGCTGCGATCCCGTCCGCCAGCACCTCAAGTCCGAACCACCGGTAGCCAGCCAGAGCGGCCGCCAGTTCTGGGGGCTCCAGACCTTCCACGGCATGGAGCAAGCCGCCGTTTTGCACCATGCCGTCCAGCAGCAGCAGATCCCGCAACGCACGGTCGCCCTCGGCCAGCGGACCGTCGTACTCGTAATCCAACGCGCGGTTCCAGACGTCGTCGGCGTTCATAGGGCTCCTTCTGTCGTGGCGTTCGGAGTAAGGGCCGGGCCGCTGACGGGCTCGTTGGTTTCGAAGATTACCGGCATTAGCCGCGGGCACTGGCAAACACGCCCGACTGCGGAGGCTGCCATGGAGGTCATGCGAGCGCGGCCGCGGCGCGCTGGGGCTCTGGACAACCGTGCCGCGGCGCGAGCAGGATGGAAACGGCGCGTCGGGCAGCCGCCCAGCGCCGGAGGAGGGATGACCGATGGGCATCATCGTGGCCAACATGTTCCTCACCCTGGACGGCGTGTACCAGGCGCCGGGAGCGGTCGAGGAGGACCAGGAGGACGGCTTCGGCTATGGCGGCTGGCAGGCACCGTTCTTCGACGACGAATCCGGGGAAGCGATGGGCGCCGTCATCGACCGCATCGACGCGCTGCTGCTCGGCCGGAAGACGTACGACATCTTCGCGGCCTACTGGCCGAAGGCGGGCGAGGACTCTCCGATCGCGGTGAAATTCAACGCGGTGCCGAAGTACGTCGTGTCCACCACGCTGAGCGAGCCGTCCTGGACGGGCACCACCGCCCTGCCCAACGCCATGGCGGCCGCGCACCTACGAGAACGGCATGACGAGGTGCACCTCTTCGGCAGCGGCGACCTGCTGCAGTCGCTGTTCACCGAGGACGTGGTGGACCGCCTCAACCTGTGGCTCTATCCGCTCACGCTGGGCAGCGGGAAGCGGCTCTTTGGCTCCGGCACGATTCCGGCGTCGTTCCGCCTGGTCGGCCCGGCCCGCACCTTCGAGAAGGGCGCGGTGGGGCTGGTCTACGAGCGTGCGGGCGACGTTGAGACGGGCAACATTGACGAGGTCGAGGCGCGCCGGAGCGAGGGCGGCTGACAGCAGGCGCAGCAACCGCTGACGTTGCCGGCCGGGTCAGCGGGTATCCAAGTCCTCGAAGACCAGGAACGTCTGAGTGTCCAGGATGCCGGGCATGGACTGGATCTGGTCGAAGATGACCCGGCGCAAGTCCACATTGTCCACCGCGCGGACCAGCAGGATGACGTCGAAGTTCCCGCCGACCAAGGCAATGTGGTGCACCTCGGGGATGGACCGGAGCGCCTCGCGCAACTCGCGCCAGGAGTGCTGCCGCAGCTTCAACGTCACGTAGGCGGAGGCCTTCAAGCCGGCCTTGATCGGGTCCACCAGGGCGGTGAATTTTGTCAGCACGCCGGCCTCGGTCAGGCGGGAGATCCGCGAGTAGGCGTGGGCGCGGGAGATGTGCACGTTCTCGGCCACTGCGGTCACGGACAGCCGGCCGTCCCGGGTCAGCTCCGCCAAGATCCGACGGTCAATCTCGTCCAACTGCGGGACTTTCACCGCGGCGGCCTCTGCCATACGTCTACACCTCGTGGGGTTATCCAGCTCACACTTACAATTTGTCTCCAAGCGTACGGCCAATCCGGCAAATTATCCACGCTTTGCCGCAGAAGTGGATACGAAAAGTAGCCCAATCCCATACTAAAGCTACACAGTTTCTTCGGGCAGACGCGCCCGCAGTATGGCCCGGCGGCCCGGCAGGGGCGGCACCACCGCCGCGGCCGACCAAGGATTCGAGGGAGACACCATGACTATCTCAACCGGTAACCCGATCGAGGGATCGATGGCCGATCCGTCCCGCCGCGCCGGCATGGACGATCCGGTCACCGCCGAGACCTACATGCTGCCCTCCGGTCAGCCCGTGCAGCTGGTGGATCCGGACGGCCTGCACGTGCACAACGACAAGTACCCGCTGCCGGACGGCGACGCCCTGCTGAAGGCATACCGCGAGCTGGTGGTGGGCCGCCGCGTCAACGACCAGGCCAACGCCCTGGTCCGCCAGGGCCGGCTGGCTGTCTACCCCTCCTCGCACGGGCAGGAGGCCTGCCAGGTGGCCTCCGCGCTCTGCATCGGCGCGGACGACTGGCTGTTTCCGACCTACCGCGACACCGTGGCCGTGATCGCCAAGGGCGTCGACCCGGTGCAGACCCTGACCCTGCTGCAGGGCGACTGGCACGGCGGCTACGACCCGTACGAGCACAAGGTCTCCATCCAGGCCACGCCGCTGGCCACCCAGCTGCTGCACGCCGTGGGCGTGGCCCACGCGGCCAAGCTCAAGGGCGAGGACACCGTCGTCGTCGCGCTCTGCGGTGACGGGGCAACCAGCGAAGGCGACTTCCACGAGGCACTGAACTTCGCCGCCGTGTTCCACCTCCCGGTGGTGTTCTTTGTGCAGAACAACCAGTACGCCATCTCCGTTCCGCTGAACAAGCAGACCGTGGCGCCGTCGCTGGCGCACAAGGCCATCGGCTACGGAATGCCGGGCGAGCGCGTGGACGGCAACGACACCGCCGCACTGCTTGCCGTGCTGGGCAAGGCCGTGGACCGCGCCCGGGACGGCGGCGGCCCGGCCCTGGTGGAGGCGCACACATACCGGATGCAGTCGCACACCAACGCCGACGACGCCACCCGCTACCGCACCGACGACGAAGTGGCCGAGTGGGCGCCCAAGGACCCGCTGGTGCGGCTGCGGGCCTACCTGAAGGAGCTGAACGTGCTGACCGAGGAGCTGGAAGAGGAGATCGCCGGCCGGGCCGAAGCCGTGGCCGCCCAGATGCGCGACGGCCTCAATGCCGAGACCGAAGTGGACCCGGAGGACCTGTTCCGGTTCGTCTTCACCGAAAAGACCAGCCAGCTGCGCGAGCAGGCCGCCATGCTGCGCGAAGAACTCTCGCGCGAGTCGGCCTGACCTCCGCCCACCGAAGGACACACCATGAGCACAACAATGACGTTCGCCAAGGCGCTGAACACGGCCCTGGCCGATGAAATGGAAGCCGACGGCTCCGTCGTCGTCTTCGGCGAAGACGTGGGCCCGCTGGGCGGGGTTTTCCGCATTACCGACGGGCTGACTAAACGATTCGGCGAGGAACGCTGCTTCGACACCCCACTGGCCGAATCCGGCATCATGGGCATGGCCATCGGCATGGCGATGAACGGCCTGCGCCCGGTGGTGGAGATGCAGTTCGACGCCTTCGCCTACCCCGCGTTCGAGCAGGTGGTCTCGCATGTGGCCAAGATGCCCAACCGCACCCGCGGCAAGGTCAAGCTGCCGATGGTCATCCGGATTCCGTACGCCGGAGGGATCGGGGGAGTGGAGCACCACTGCGACTCCTCCGAGTCCTACTATGCGCACACCCCCGGGCTGACCGTGGTGGCCCCGGCCACCGTGGAGGACGCCTACACCATGCTCCGCGAAGCGATCCGCTTCCCGGACCCGGTGGTGTTCCTGGAGCCGAAGAAGCTGTACTTCTCCAAGGAGCAGCTGGACCTGGAGGCCCTGCAGTCGCGCTGGGGAACCCCGGCGCTGGACCGGACCGACGGACCGGAGCCGACTGCTGCGCCCGCCGACTCAAGCATTGGCCGCGCCGTCATCGCCCGTGAGGGAACCGACGCCACCCTGATCACCTACGGGCCCTCCGTGCCCACGGTGATGAAGGCAGCGGCGGCCGCCGCCGAGGAAGGGCGTTCGCTGGAGGTCATCGACATCCGCTCCATCGTCCCGTTCGACGACGAGACGGTGATGGCCTCCGTGCGCAAGACAGGCCGCGCCGTCGTCGTCGCCGAAGCCCCCGGCTTCGCCTCGGTCGCCTCGGAGATCGTGGCCCGGGTGCAGGAACGCTGTTTCCACTCGCTCGCCGCCCCGGTGCTGCGCGTGACAGGTTTCGATATTCCGTACCCGGCGCCGAAGCTGGAGCACTTCTACCTGCCCAGCGTGGACCGCATCCTGGACGCCGTGGACGAACTGCAGTGGGAGGACGCTTAGCCATGACGCGACAAGTATTCAAGCTGCCGGACCTCGGCGAGGGACTGACCGAGGCTGAGCTGGTCAACTGGCTGGTCAAGGTGGGCGACGAGATCCGCGTGGACCAGCCGGTGGCCGAAGTGGAGACCGCCAAGTCCATGGTGGAGGTGCCCAGCCCCTACGCCGGGACGGTCGCCGTGCTGCACGGTGCCGCCGGGGACACTCTGGACGTCGGCAAGCCCCTGATCTCGGTGGATGCACCCGGCTACGTGCACGACGACGGTGCTTCGGGTCCCGCCGGATCGGCACCGCGGGCGGGGGAGACTCCCGCCCACCCCGACGGCGAGGCCTACCGCACCGAGGAACGAGCCGGCATCAAGGAGCCGGCCCATCCGGAAGCGGCCCACCCGGAAACGGCAGAATCCGGCTCCGGCAACGTGCTGATCGGCTACGGGACCCCCGGCGGATCGGCCGGCTCCAAGCGCACCCGCAAGCCCAAGACCGGCCGCGTTGCCGTGGCAAGCGTTCCGGCGGTCCACGGGTCTCTACTCGGCGCTGGCGCGCCTCCTTCGACCACCGAGATCACCCCGGTGGTCGACCAAGCGAGCGCCAGCGAGCGCGTGGAGACCCGCGTGGAGACCCGCGTGGAGACCCGCAACATCGGCTCAGCCCCGCTGGTCGTCTCGCCGCTGGTCCGCAAACTGGCCCGCGACGCCGGCCTTCGCCTGGCCGACATCTCCGGCACCGGCCCCGATGGGATGATTCTGCGCAAGGACGTCGAGGCCGCACTCGCCGGCGCTGCGGTGGCCGACCGGTCTCTACTCGGCGCCGGCGCGCCTCCTTCGACCACCGCCGGCGCCGCCCTGGGCGCCGACGCCCGCACCGGCCTCGGCATTTCGGCCCGCACGCCGATGAAGGGCGTCCGCAAGACGGTGGCGCAGGCAATGTCGCGCAGCCGCATGGAGATCCCCGAAGCCACGGTCTGGGTAGACGTGGATGCCACCGCGCTGCTGCAAATGCGCGCCGACCTGAAGCGCCGCGACCCGGAGAACACCCCGGGGCTGCTGGCCTTTATCGCCCGGTTCGTGCTGGCCGGCCTGGCCAAGTACCCGGAGCTGAACACCCGGCTGGAAGGCGAGGAGATCGTCGGCTTCGACGGCGTCAATCTGGGCTTCGCCGCCCAGACCGACCGCGGGCTGATGGTGCCGAGCGTCCGCAACGCGCACAAGCTCAGCGCCCGCCAACTGGACGCCGAGATCAGGCGGCTCACCGCCGTCGCGCGTGACGGCAAGGCCACTCCCGCCGAGCTGACCAGCGGCACCTTCACGCTTAACAACTATGGCGTCTTCGGTGTGGACGGCAGCGCCGCCATCATCAACTACCCCGAGGTGGCGATCCTCGGCGTCGGCCGGATCATCGACAAGCCCTGGGTGGTCAACGGCGAGCTGGCCGTCCGGAAGGTCACCGAACTGGTGCTGGCCTTCGACCACCGCGTGTGCGACGGCGGCACGGCCGGCGGCTTCCTGCGCTACGTCGCGGACGCCATCGAAAACCCCGGCAGCGTGCTCGCCGATCTCTGACGGACGCCGGGCCTGCGAGCTGATCGCGGGCCCGGGCTTCCCGCCAATGCCGAGGGAAAGCTGCGGAAAATTTCCCTAGCTGACCCGTTCCGCCGGACGCTACCCTTAGGCATGATCACTCTGCCAGAGGCGTACCAAAAGTATCTCTCCGGGTTGTCTGCACACCATGCCGAGGCGCTCCGGCCGGTGTTCCTCGAGTCGGCTGCCGATGGAGAACACGGCATCATGATCCGTGGCATGGGCTCGAAGCATGTGCAGGCGTACGTCGACGACTCCGTGCCGTTCGGCGAAGTCCGCGAGGTGCTCCGCAACGTCCACGAGTTCTGATTATTGGGGCCCGTTGCGTGTGGGCCGCGGCCGGTAGCCGCGACCCGGCTTCCTTGTGTGCCACCGCTCGGTGGGCGCGGCCGGCGCGGTACGGTAGCAGGGAAAGGCCGCGCCATCCGTGCGGCCGTGCGAGGCGATGGAGGGTGACGGCCGGATGAGTGATGCCGCCCGATCAGAGGACACGACCGGCGAGCCGGTGGAAACCGTACAGGTTGCGCCCGGGAACTATCTCATCCGGACCCCGGAGTACCTGCTCAACACCGGGTTGGTCATCGGCAAGAACAAGGCCCTGGTGGTGGATACCGGTGCCGGCCCGCGGCAGGCCCGGCGGATCTACGCCGCGGTACGCCGGCTGACCAAGCTGCCGCTCGCCGTCGTCAATACGCACTTCCACTATGACCACGTCTTCGGCAACGACTACTTCGCCGCCCAAGGCGTGCAGGATTTTTATGCCCACCGCAGTTGCGCGCACGACATCGCCGAAAACGGTGCGCTGCAACGGGCCGCTGTCGCGGCAACGGAACCGGAAATGGCTGCGGCCGAGGGCCAGTACACCGCCATCAGGATCCCCACCAGGCTGGTGGACACGGAGAGCACCGTGGACCTGGGCGGGGTCAGCGTCAAGCTGTTCCACCTGGGCCTGGGCCACACCGACGGCGACCTGCTGGTCGGCTCGCCCAGCACACTGTTCGCCGGCGACCTGGTGGAGCAAGGCGCGCCGCCCGCCTTCGAGGACTCCTACCCCCGCGACTGGGTTGAGACGCTGCGGCGGATCTCCGGACTGCGCCATGAGTACGACGTGCTGGTGCCCGGCCACGGCCAGACCGTCAGCGACGCCTTCGTGAAGAACATGTGCGAGACCATGGCGCTGGCCGTCCGGATGGGGGAACAGGCCAGCCGTGACATGCCCGCGGACGCCACCAAGGCCATCCCGATCCTGCCCTACGGCCCGGTGCAGTCCCGCTCCCTGCTGCAGCGGCTCAAAGCCAGCAGGTGAGCGGCGCAGGCGAATTCAGCCTCCGCCAGATAGCGCTCCCGGCCTTCGGGCCGTCGGTGCTGTACGGCGTCGGCATGGGCGCCATCTCCCCGGTGATCGCGCTGCGGGCCCACGACCTCGGTGCCAGCTTCGCGGTGGCCGCCCTGGTGACCACCGTCGTCGGGTTCGCCTCGCTGCTGACCAACCTGCCGGCGTCGTCCCTCACGGCACGGTTCGGCGAACGGACTGCGCTGGTCGCGGCAGCCGTCTGGGCGATGGCGGCCATGGTTCTCGGGGCGACCGCCACCAGTTTGCCGGTCTTCGCCGCGGCCATCTTCATGGTGGGGATGGCGGGATCCGTGTTCAACCTGGCCCGGCAGTCCTACCTGACCGCTGCCGTACCGCACCACCTGCGCGCCCGTGCCATGTCCACCCTCGGCGGGACCCACCGGATCGGCATCTTCGCCGGACCGTTCCTGGCCGCCGCGGCCATCGCGCTGGGCGGCATCCCCGCGGCGTTTTGGCTGGGCGCGGTGACCATGGTGCTGGCGGCGGCGCTCTCGCTGACCGTGCCCGACTTCGAACCGGCGACGACGGAGCCGGACGCCCCGCCGGTAACCATCCGGAGCATCTTCACCAGCCACTGGCGGACCTTCGCCACCATCGGGATCGGGGTGATGCTGGTCGGGGCCGTCCGCGCCTCGCGGCAGGCCGTGTTGCCGCTCTGGGCCGAAAACCTGGGCCTGGATGCGTTGGCGGCGTCGCTGATCTACGGCATGTCCGGCGCAGTGGAAATGCTGCTGTTCTACCCGGCCGGCAAGCTGATGGACGTGAAAGGCCGGATCTGGACGGCGGTGCCCTGCATGGCCATCATGGCTGCGGGCCTCATCTGGATCCCGTTCACCACCGGCTTCACCGCGCTGCTGCTCGCTGCGCTGCTGATGGGCGTGGGCAACGGGATGGGCTCCGGGATCGTGATGACGCTCGGCGCTGACCACGCTCCGGCGTCGGGACGGCCGCAGTTCCTGGGTCTGTGGCGGCTGGTCACGGACTCCGGCGTCATGGGCGGCCCGGCGCTGCTCAGCGCCGTCACCGCCCTCGTGTCCCTCTCGGTGGGGATATGGACGACGGCGGGGCTCGCCATCCTGGGCGCAGTCGCCCTGGGCTATTGGATCCCGAGGACCCGGCCGACGGATGCCCCCGGAGGGATCAGCCGGGCCTCAGCACGCGGGGGCGCCAGCCCGGCCGCGTGATGGGCTGCTACGCCGAGGGATTTGGCGGCCGGTTTGCGTTGTCGGAGTCCCACCGCAGGTCGGCGCCTTCGCGGATCGGCAGGGCTTCGATTGCTGGATCGGATGCCAGGGCCTTGATGAGATCCAAGCTTCCGGCAACGATCGTCGAGTCCCAACCGATCTCCGTGACCAGCACCCAGCTGTGGTCGTCCGGCCACACGATGCTGGGTGACTGTGGGACGGCCGAACCGTCGTTCCACGGGGCGACGCCGGGCCACCCGCTTCGAGCGAAGGACCGCGTCCCGGCGCCGAACAGGTAATAGGAACGGCCAGGCAGTTCAAGAACCGGGCCGTTGACCACGTCCTTCGGCAGGATGCCGGAGCCGGGTCCGCCGTCGGGCACGAAGTATCCCCAGCCGGCCGGTTTTGGCCCGTCGGACGCGGCCAGCACGGCGTGTCCGGCCGAGCTGGTCAGACCGCCCCAACCTTCCCAAACGGCTGCGACGCCGTCGGTGGGGGTGGTTGTGTGATCAGCGAGGTGACCGGCGACGGCGGCGAGAACTCCCGCGTCCAGGTTGCCTGGCATTGGCTCGAAATAGCGCCAGCCGGCCGCGTCGCTAACACCATTTCCCGCATCCTGCGGGGAACCGATGAGACGGTGGAACTGCGCCAGCGGATGCATGATGGTTCCGAACGCCTCGGCGACCGTGGTCCATGACACCTGCTCCGAGGTGAGATGGAATTCGCCGGCCCCAACGTGCCCCTGCTGACTATCCTGCGGCGCCGGCCGGTCGCGCTCGGCCGGGTGGAAGATCCTTGCGTAGGCAGGGTAGCCGCGCGGTACGGCCACATGGATGGTAGACGATCCAGCGGTCAGCCGGGGAAGCAGCCATCGGCCTTGTTCATCGTCGAGGAGGGCGTCCATCCGTACAGCCTATTCACGGGTTCGAGCCTCTGGCGCCAACCAAGCGAAGGCCTTTAGCGTCTGATCCTTGCGCCGTTTAGTGCCTGCGGGACTGGAAGCCGAACAGCCACGTCAGCAGGGCGCTCAGCAGCATGCCCGTGCCGGCGATCATCCCCATGCCGGCCCAGAAGAAGAACGGGATCCTGCCCTCGCCCGGAACAGCGGCTGCACCGAGCTGTTGCGCGAGCAGGTACAGGCCAGCGGCCATGCCGATGCCCAGCACGGCCAGCAGCCAGCACAGCCGCGGCCACCAGACGGACGCCGCCCAAAAACTTCCGTAGCCCGACCAGACGTTCCAGTCGTTGCCGCGCCGCAGCACCAAAGGACCGGCGGCCAAGGCCCAGAATCCGGCCACCAGGAAGGCAGCGACCACGTCAGACGGCCGGTGCCAGCCATTGATCAGGGTGGCCGCGCCGGCCAGCACGGCATACAGACCACCCGCTGCCGCGGCGAACGGGCGCCAGCGCGGCGATACCACCAGGAAGATGGCTAGGGCAGCGGCCGCGGCGATGGTCGTGTGCCCGGATGGCAACGAATTGTGTTCCAGCGTTGGCACGCCACGGTCGGGCCGGTCCAGGATCAAGTTCTTCAGGATCCACGTGGTGGCTGCCGACGCCGCGACCACGCCGACGCCGATCACGGCGGGGAACCACCGCCGTCGTACCAAGGCCACCACCAGCAGCACGGCGGCCGCAACGGCCACGGAGACGTCTGGCAGCAGGTCCAGGAAGTCCAAGAACACGCCCCGGCCCAGCCGCCAGCCGGACTCGGCCTCGGCCCAGGCCGATTCATCCGCGAACTGCCCGGTGGTGGTCCGGACGAAGGCGTAGTAGTTGAGCGCAAACGCGCCCGCGCACAGCAGCGCCCCCAGCCAGAAAAGGGCAGGAGCATGCGCTGCCGGACGGCGGGAGGCGGTCCGGGGGCGGAGGCTGGAACGCTGCGAAGTCATCGATTCAAGGGTCGCACACAATGCTGGCAGCATCCGGGGAGGGGCCGCCAGCCGTACAGTGGGATTGATGATGCCGCACCAGCTTCCTGACTTTTCCGGACACCGCGATCTGCCCGAGCTCGCCGATCTGCTGGCCACCGCTCGCGTGGTTGCGCTGCCGATGAAGGTCCGCTTCCGCGGGGTGACGGAGCGCGAAGTGCTGCTGCTGGAAGGTCCGGCGGGGTGGGCGGAATTCTCGCCTTTTCTTGAGTACGACGACGCCGAGGCCGCCGCGTGGCTGGCCGCTGCGGTGGAAGCGGGCTGGCAGGGCTTCCCGGCCCCGGTCCGTGACAGCGTTCCGGTGAACGCCACCGTTCCCGCCGTGACGCCGGAGCAGGTGCCCGGCGTGCTGGCCCGCTACGACGGGGCACAGACCGTGAAGATCAAGGTCGCCGAGGCCGGCCAGGACATCGCCCAGGATGTGGCCCGCGTGGCCGCTGTGCGGACCGCCGCTCCCGACGCGGTGCTGCGGGTGGACGCCAACGGCGGCTGGGACGTCGCGGAGGCCGTCGAAGCGCTGACCAGGCTGGCCGAGTACTCGCTGGAATACGCCGAGCAACCGGTGCCGGATATTGCCGGACTGCGGGCCGTCCGGACCGAACTGCGCCGGCGCGGCATCAACACGCCCATCGCCGCTGACGAGAGCGTGCGAAAAGCCTCCGACCCGCTGCGGGTGGCCCGCGAAGAGGCAGCGGACCTGATCGTGGTCAAGGTGCAGCCGCTGGGGGGAGTGCGCCGGGCACTGGACATTGTCGCCCAAGCCGGGCTCCCCGCCGTCGTCAGTTCTGCCCTGGATTCCTCGGTAGGGATCCGCGCCGGGGTGGCCTTGGCCGCGGCGCTGCCGGAGCTTCCATACGCCTGCGGCCTGGCGACGGTGTCCCTGATGGGCGGCGACGTTACCACTGAATCGCTGGTGCCGGAGGCCGGACGGCTGCCGGTCCGAGAGGTGGTGCCGGATCCGGCACTGCTGGACGGCTTCGCCGCACCGGAGGACCGCCGGCAGTGGTGGCTGGACCGGCTGGCCCGGACCTACCGGCTGCTGGAGCAGTGATCTTGCCGCTGCTGGGACCGTGACCCGCCCGCTTTACTGGGGCCAAGACCGAATCGGCGCCAGCGGCGAAGGAATCCGGGCGGCGATGAAGCATCGGGCGGTGACAATGCGGCCCTAGCCGTGAGGCCGCGCCGTCCTGTGTAGGGACGGTGGTCTATGGGTGTCAACGCGGGAAGTCGCTCCTCCCGCCTCCCGACCCCGTTTCCAAGGACCTGAATGTTCGGCGGCTAAAACGTCCGAGGCGGCCGATAGCCTGGGTCTATGGCAAGCGAAGGCATCGAGCTTCAGCTTCAGCTTCCGGTCCCGGGGCAGGGACTGGTGATGGATCTTGGTGTTCCGGCGCGTCCGGATAGCTCGCTGCTGGAGGCGCTGCTGCAGCAGGTTATGGCGAATGCACTCCTGCGCCGCTACGACGTCTCGCCAGCTGTGGAAGGCCGCCCCGCCGACGCTGAATGGCCTGCCGCCAACGCAACACAGCTGGCCGCCGAAGCGGATAGCACTGCGTCCTCGGCTCCGGAAGTCGCTGGCGATGATCCGTTGATACCGGAGGATGGCGCAGGTGTGCCGGCTGAGCTGGCCAGTCTGCTCGCCATACTGAACCCTGCGGCGCTGGACGATGCGCAGGCGATCGATTACCTGAAGGCTGCCGCTCGGGTGGAAGCTTGGGTGCAGTCGTGCCGAGTGCAGGCGCTGAACCGCTTCGCGCAGCTGCGGACGGGACAGGGCGGCGACCGGGATCCAGAAGGCTTCTCCCGGTTCGCGCCGCAGGAGATTTCGGCGCACCTGTCCACCGGGGACACCGCAGCGAGGGTAATGCTGGCAGACGCCCGCCAGATCTGCACGAACTTGCCGCGAACGCTCCATGCGATGAGCTCCGGTGACTTGGACCTGCCTCGGGCGAAAGCCCTGGCCAGGGGCTCCGCCGATCTCCCGGCGGAATGTCTTCAGGATTTTGAAGCAGCGGTGCTGCCTGGAGCGGGGGAGATCACCCTAGACTCCGTAAGGGCGCGGGCCCGGAGGATGCGCGACCGGCTGCACCCGGAGTCGCTATCAGAGCGGCACCGGCGGGCGAACGAATCCCGGGATGTGCAGGTGACGGATCAGGATGACGGAATGGCCGAACTGTGGATCCGTATGAGCGCTGACAGGGCACATCTGGTCTTCGACCGGATCCAGTCCACTGCCCGGTCCCTCCAAGGTCCCGGGGAAGAACGGACCTTGCCGCAACTGAGGGCCGATGTGTTCTCGGATCTGCTGCTGGCCGACGCAGCGGTGGCGGAACCAACGGCACCGGTTGCTGGCATGATTTCCGGCGCCGTACCGACGACGCCGGATGGCGAACACTCAGCACCGGCCGCCGGCACGAACCTTGTTCCTCCGCTCGGGCAGGCGCGGCCCGGCAGCGCTGGGCCGGGGATGCTGGTCACGATGTCGCTGACCAGCCTGCTGGGGCTCAGCGAGGAGCCGGGCGATCTGGCCGGGTACGGACCGATTCCGCCAGACATGGGCCGGCAGCTCTCCCAATTGGCGAAATCATGGTTGCTGGTGCTCACTGACGACCAAGGCCGAGCCATCGCGGCGGCCAAGAAGCTGCGGATCCCGCCCGAATGGCTGAAACGGCTCGTCCGCATCCGGGACCGGCACTGTCGGTTCCCAGGGTGCCGCCGGGCTGCTCGGTACTGCGAGATCGATCATGTGATCGCGTGGGAAGACGGCGGATGGACCGTGCTGGAGAACCTGCAATGCCTGTGCAAAGCGCACCATGCGGCAAAGACCGCCGGTGCATCCAGCGCTGAGGCGGGCCCGAAGGGTGAGATCACCTGGACCACGCGGACGGGCCACCGTAAGACCACGTTTCCGGATGAAGGCTGGGACACACTCGTTCCCCGCGCTGCCGGTGGCGATGGCGGTGGTAGTGAAGGCGAAGACGACGGCGAGGGCGGTCACGCGGGGGAGAGCGAAAGCCAAGCCGAGGGCGAAGGCCAAGCCCAGAGCGAAGGCCAAGCCGAGGGCGAAGCCCAAGCCCAGGGCGAAGGCAATGGCACGGCCAACAGCGCAGAAACTTCCGCCGCAGCAGGGCAGGGGAAGCCCAAGCGAACCCTCGGCGGGATCGAACTGCCCGACGATGAGGACACCGACCCGAACGCACGACCACCGTTCTGACCCTGTCGTTGTACCGCACGTCAACGCTTCTCCCGCCGCGAGAAGGGGAGTAGAGGGGCAGGTGTTTTGCCCACTGTTGGCCAAGAATTCACCAGCACTCGGCCTTCCGGTCGATTTCAATCGAAACGCTGAGGGAGGGAACCGACAGATTGAATGTGGAAGGCGAAAATCGTGACCGAAACCAAGAAGCGCTACCTGCCGATGCTGGGCCATGTGGCCGGGAAGCGCAGCGCCGTGACCTGCGCGCTCAAGTGTGACAACGCCTGCTCCAAGGGCGTTTGCAACACGTCGGAGAACAACTACTTCCGGGACATTGTCTCGGCCGAGTACTCCCGCCGCCGGATGATGGGGCTGGGCGGCGCAGGTGCGCTGGCGCTGATGTTCGGTGGCGGGGCAGCGGCCGCCGAGGCGCAGGTCGGGCTGGCTCCGGCCGCCAAGGCCGGAAAGGGCCCGGGGAACAGCAGCAAGCTGAAGTTCGACGGCATCAAGGCAGTGCCGAACAACGTGGACGACGTGGTGGTTCCCAAGGGCTACAACTGGGACCCGGTGATTCGCTGGGGCGACCCGCTGTTCCATGACACCCCGGAGTTCGATCCGGAGAATCAGACCAAGGAGTCCCAGTCTGGCCAGTTCGGCTACAACAACGACTACCTGGACATCATCGAGATTCCGGGCAGCAAGGGTATGCGCGCGGTGCTGTTCGCTAACCACGAATACACCAACGAGGGCATCATGTTCCCGCCGGAAATGCCGGTTGAACGCCAGCGCGAGGTGGCTATGGCCGCGCACGGTCTGTCCGTGGTGGAGTTGGAGCGCAAGGGCAAGGGCCAGCCGTGGCGGTACGTCCGCGGCGCCGAGCTGAACCGCCGGTTCCTGATGGACACCGAATACGAACTGACTGGCCCGGCCGCCGGCTCGGACCTGCTCAAGACCGAGGCCGACCCCACGGGCCGCAGGGTGCTCGGCACGCAGAACAACTGTGCGGGCGGCACCACCCCTTGGGGCACGGTCCTGTCGGGCGAAGAGAACTTCAACCAGTACTTCAAGGTGTCGGCGCCAACCGCTGAGCAGCGCCGGTACGGACTGACCTCGGCCAACCCGTCGCGCGGCTGGCACGTTCCGGAACGGCGCTTTGACACCGACCGTCCGGAGGGCAAGAACGAGGACAACCGGTTCGGCTGGATCGTGGAGGTCGATCCGTTCGATCCCACGTCCACCCCGCGCAAGCACACCGCACTGGGCCGCTTCAAGCACGAGGGCGCCAACGTGACCATCGCGGCCTCCGGCCACGCGGTGTCCTACTCCGGCGACGACGAGCGTTTCGACTACCTGTACAAATTCGTCTCCAAGGGCAAATATCGCGAGGGCGACAAGAAGCACAACATGACCCTGCTGACCGAGGGCGACCTGTTTGTGGCCAGCTTCAAGGGCAACTCGCCGCAGAACCAGATCGACGGTTCCGGCGTGCTGCCCTCCGACGGCGCGTTCGACGGCACCGGGCACTGGATCCAGCTGACCCGCGACGGCGATTCCATGGTGCCGGGCATGGGCATCGACCAGGTGCTGGTCTTCACCCGCCTGGCCGCCGACGCGATGGGCGCCACCAAGATGGACCGCCCGGAGGACGTTGAGATCAACCCGGCGACCGGCAAGATCTACATGGCGTGCACCAACAACACCTCCCGCACGCGTGCGCAGGTGGACGAGCCGAACCCGCGGGCCAACAACCGCCACGGCCACATCGTCGAAATGACCGAGACCGGCGACCAGACCTCCACCGAGTTCACCTGGAGCGTGATCCTGGTGGCCGGCGACCCGGCAGTGGACGAATCCGTCTACTTCAGCGGCTACCCGGCGGATCAGGTGCAGCCGATCTCCTGCCCGGACAACCTGGCCTTCGATTCGGCCGGCAACCTGTGGGTCTCCACCGACGGCCAGCCCGGCACCATCCAGCGCAATGACGCCCTCTTCCGCGTCACGCTGGAAGGACGCGAACGCGGCAAGGTGGAGCAGTTCATGGCTGTGCCGATCGATGCCGAGACCTGCGGCCCGCTGATTCACGACGACGACGGACTGGTTTTCGTCGCGGTCCAGCACCCGGGCGAGGACGGCAGTTGGGGAGCCCAGCGCTCGCTGTTCCCGGACTACGTCCAGGAAGGCCGCCGTGCCAAGCGTGGCGACGCGGCGCTGCCCCGCCCGGCCGTGATCCAGATGTTCAAGGGCAAGAACGGGCACGTGAAGCGCTAGCCCACACAGCAGTGAAGCGGCAGCCAGACACTGCCAGCAGCGACAAGAGATAACAGACGGCCATGTCCACCCGGACATGGCCGTCTGCTTACCATGAGGGGGTGACTGCGCAGCTGAGCTCCATGGAAGCCGCCCGACTGGCCGTGAGTGCCTTGGTCTGGGGCGGCGTGCGCGACGTCGTCATAGCCCCCGGTTCCCGCAGCGCACCGCTCGCTTATGCGCTCGCCGAAGCGGAAGCCCGGGACGAGCTGCGGCTGCACGTACGCATTGACGAGCGCGGGGCGGCCTTCACGGCGCTCGGGCTCTCGCTGGGATCGCTGCGCCCGGTCCCGGTAGTCACCACCTCCGGAACGGCCGTGGGCGAGCTGCTGCCGGCCGTGATGGAAGCCAACCACGCCGGTGTTGAACTGCTGGTGATCTCCGCCGACCGGCCGGAGGAAATGCGCGGCACCGGCGCCAACCAGACCACGGTCCAACCCGGCCTCTTCGGCATCCACGTGCGCTCCGCCGTTGACATTCCGGCCGGCGACGATCCGACGGATGCCATCCGCACCAGCCTGCTCAGCGCCAAAGGCATCCCGCTGGCTCCGTTGCTGGACGACCTTCGCGCGATGGCGGCCACACCGTCGCCAGGACAGCTCATGGCGTCGGCAGACCTGGGCCCGCACCAGGGCGCCGTAGGTCCGGTGCACATCAATCTGCCGTTCCGCGACCCCCTGTTCCCAGAGCCAGAGCCAGAGACAGAGCCAGAGCCAGAGCCAGAGCCGGAGCAGGACCTGGCATCGGTGACCGAACCGGACCAGCAGCGACTCGACGTCAACGGCCAGAACGACGTCGGTGCTTCGGTCACGGCGGCAGCGGAACCGGGCGGGAATGCCACGGGCGACGTGCCGCCGACAAAGGATGCGGGGGAACCCGGCTGGGCCACCATCTGGCCTGTGAGCCTGATCGAACCGGCCGTCCACGCCACCGAGGAACGCCGCACCGTGGTGGTCGCCGGTCACGGTGCCGGAGCGGTGGCCGAGGCCTTCGCCCGGGCCCACCGCCTGCCGTTGTTGGCGGAGCCGTCCTCCAACGCCCGCTTCGGACCGAACGCGATTGGTCCCTACCGCATGCTACTGGGCCGTTTCGGAACACAGATTGAGCGGGCTGTGGTCTTTGGACGGCCCACGCTGTCCCGCCCGGTCGCCGCGCTGCTGGCCCGCCGGGACGTACAAACCGCGTTGTACCAGCCCGAACCTGTCGCCTGGTACGAGCCGGGGCGGCGCCGCGAGCGTGTCATCTCCGAGCCGGAGGACCTGTCCCTTTTCGCCGGTTCGGGCCCGGACGACTGGCTGCAGTTGTGGCGGCAGGCGGCCGGAGCAGCCGATGTTGCCTTGATCCACGTGCTGGATGCCGAACCGGGACTGACCGGGCTGCGGGTGGGCCGGTCGGTGTGGCTGAATACCCGCGGCCGGTTGCTGCTGGGTTCCTCCAACCCGATCCGCGACGTGGATTTGGCGGGTACGCCCATCGACACACCGGATGCCTTCGTACACGCCAACCGCGGGCTGGCTGGCATCGACGGCACGGTGGCCACGGCGTCGGGCATCGCGCTGGGAACGGCAACCGGGACCCGGGCACTCATGGGAGACCTGACGTTCCTGCACGACGCCGGGTCGCTGTTGCTCGGACCAGGGGAGCCCGAGCCCGACCTGCAGATAGTGGTGCTCAACGATTCAGGCGGCGGGATCTTCTCGACCCTGGAACACGGGAAGGTGGGGGAGCAGGCGTCGTACACGTCCGCCGTCGAGCGCCTCTTCGGCACCCCGCACCGGGCGGACCTTGCCTCGCTGGCAGCAGGCTATGGCGTTCAGCACCGGCTGGTCAAGGACTCGGACGAGCTGGACACCGTCCTGTCCGAGCCGGTGATCGGGCGCAGCGTGGTGGAAGTCCGGACGGACCGCAGCCGCTTGCGCAGCCTGCATGCAGAAGTGGCGGCCGCTATTGCGGCCGCCACGTCCGAGCTATTGAGTTGAGGTGTAGCTGGTTGAGACGTAGCTATGGGCCTGAGCGAGCCGAGCTGAGCTGAACCATTGAGCCGCTGAGCTGAGCTGGCCTAGAGAACCTTCGAGAGGAACGCCCTGGTGCGTTCGTGCTGCGGGTTGCCCAGCACATCCTCGGGCTTGCCCTGCTCCACCACCACGCCGCCGTCCATAAAGACCACGCGGTCGCCGACCTCGCGGGCGAAGCCCATTTCGTGGGTCACCACCATCATGGTCATGCCTTCGTCAGCCAGTTGGCGCATGACGCCCAGGACGTCGCCCACCAGTTCGGGGTCCAGCGCGGACGTCGGCTCGTCGAAGAGCATCATGTCCGGGTTCATGGACAAGGCGCGGGCGATGGCGACGCGTTGCTGCTGGCCGCCGGAGAGCTGGGCGGGGTAGGCGTTCTCGCGGTTGGCCAGGCCCACCTTCTCCAGGTTCTTCCGGGCAACGTCCATAGCCTCTGCCTTGCCACGACTCTTCGCTCGGCGCTGGGCCAGCGTGAGATTGCCCAGGACGTTGAGGTGCGGGAACAGGTTGAACTGCTGGAAGACCATGCCGATTCGGGTACGGATCTTGTCCAGGTCCGTCTCCGGGTCGGTGATGTCCACGCCTTCCACCAGGATGGTGCCGCTGGTGGGCTCTTCGAGCCGGTTCACGCAGCGCAGCAGCGTGGACTTGCCCGACCCCGACGGTCCGATCACGCAGACCACTTCGCCTTGGTTCACGTGGAAGTCGATGCCTTTGAGGACCTCGTTGCTGCCGAAGTTCTTGCAGAGGTCCTTAACCTCGATGGCGGGTGCATCCGGGCGCAGGGATTGTTCAGTCATGGCGGTTACCGGCTTCTCTTGTTGCGGCGTTCCAGCCAGGCGACCAGCTGGGTGAGCGGCAAGGTAATGATCAGGTACATGAGGGCAGCGGCAACCAGGGGAGTGGCATTGGCGAATTGGGATACGCCGTCGCGCGCGAAGGTGGTGAGCTCGCGTTGGTTCAGGGCCATGCCGGCAATGAAGAGCAGCGATGTGTCCTTGATCAGGATGACCAGCTCGTTCGTCAGTGGCGGTGTAACGATGCGGACCGCCTGCGGCAGCACCACGGAGACCATGGTCCAGCTCGGGTTCATGCCCAGCGAGCGTGCGGCCTCCCGCTGGCCGCTCGGAACAGCCTCGATGCCGGCGCGGATGGTCTCTGCCATGTAGGCAGCCGAGACGATGATCAGCGCGATCAGGCCCGCACCTGCGCTGCCTCCCGGCGGACGCCACTGGAAAGCGATCGGGACCGCGAAGGCGAAGCCGAAAATGACCAGCAGGGCAGGCAGTCCACGGAACAGCTCGATATAAGCCGTGGCCACCCAACGGTAGGGCGCGACCGGTGAGAGCTTCATCAGTGCCAGGGTCAGGCCCAGCAGCAGGCCGCCAATGAAGGCGATGACCGTGTAGACGATCGTGTTCTTGGCCGCGGTGGTAATGATCGCCGGGAATTGCTCGCTGAAGATTTCCGGATTGAGGAAGTTCGTCTGGATAGCCTGCCAATCGGCGACCAGGACGACGGCCGCCACGGCGGCGATGAAGATGGCGTAGAGGACCCCGCGGAAAAGTCGGCGGCGGGTCGAAGGTTTCACTGGTGATGCCTTCCAGCTGTAAGTCGGCGGCCCTCGTCCCCGGCGATCAGGCTCGGGGACGAGGGCCGGAGGGCGGCGTACTACTCGGTGAAGTACTTGTCGTAAATTTCCTGGTACTTGCCGTTGTCGCGCAGCGTCGTGAGGGCATCGTTGACCGCCGAGATCAGGGCCTCGGAGCCTTCCTTCTTCGCCGCGAAACCGTAGGTCTCGTCGGTCTTGTACTCCTGCACCAAGGTGAACTTGCCGTCCTTGGTGTGGCCGATGTTCACCGGAAGGTCCTGCAGCAGAGCGTCGACCTGTCCGGCCTGGATGGCCTGGTACATCTCGGCGTCGGACGGGAACGCTACAATCTCGGCGTCGCTGGGCGCGTTCTCCCGGGTGTAGGACTCGCCGGTGGTGCCCTGCTGGACACCTACCTTTTTGCCGGCGAGGTCGTCGATTGACTTGATGTCCGAGCCCTCCGGAACCAGCAGCGACTGCAGCGAGTCATAGTACGGGTCGGAGAAGGCGATGTTCTTCTTGCGGTCCTCGGTGATGGTCATCGCGCTGGCGCCGAGGTCGCACTGGCCGGCGGCCAGGGTGACACCGGACTGCAGGGCATCAAAGCCGACGTCCTGGACGGACACCTCAAGGCCCATTTCGGAAGCGATGTCCGTGATCAGATCGATGTCGAAGCCGGTGTACTTCCCGCCTTCTTCGAACTCGAAGGGCGGGTAGGGGATGTCTGAGCAGACGGTCAGCGTGCCGGCCTGAACCAGGGGCAGGTCGCTAGCCGCGCCGCTGGCGCTGCCGGTGCCGCCGTTGCCGCCGGCGTTGTCAGAACCGCCGCAGGCGGTCAATGCGAGTGCCGCGACGGCCAGGAGGGAGAGCCCCTGGACCGCCTTGGATGCCTTCTTGCGCATAGTTACTACCTTTGTCTCGTTGGAAATCCGGCTTAAGTGTAGCGGGAACACATCCGTCGCAAGTGATATACACCACAGGCTACAGGATTTGCCTATAGGGAAACAGCGTAGTCGCCCAAGGGGGCACTTTGATTCGGCTGCGCCGATTGTCTGCGAATAGTTATCAGCGGCGCAGGCCGAGCGCCTCGATCATCGGCCGGAACTTCGCCCAGGTCTCGGCCAATTCGGCCTGCGGATCGGAGCCATCCACGACGCCGCATCCGGCATACAGCCGGACCTGCTGCGGGCTTTCCACGACGGCGCCGCGCAGCGCGATTCCCCATTCGCCGTTGCCCGCGCTGTCGGTCCAGCCGACCGGACCGGCGTAGGGGCCGCGGTCCATCTGTTCCAGTTCGCGGATCAGGGCTCCGGCAACCTCGGTGGGTGTGCCGCAGACGGCTGCAGTGGGGTGCACCGCTTCGGCCAGTTCCAACGACGACGGCGGCTGCCCGCCGTCGTGTGCCAGCTCAGCTGAGACATCGGAGGCCAGATGCCACACATTGGGCAGTTCCAGCACGAACGGCTCGCTGTGCGAGGTCATCGCGGTGGTGAATGGCTCCAGCTTGCGGGTCAGCGAGTCGATGGCGATCTGGTGCTCGCGCCGCTGCTTCTCCGAACCGGCCAGCACCCGCTGGGCGTAGTCGGTGTCCGACTCACCGGCCTGGTTCTGCGTCCGCGAGCGGTCCAGGGTGCCGGCCAGTACGCGGGCGCGGGCCACGTTGTTCTCCACCTTGATCAGCATCTCCGGGGTGGAACCGATCAGCCCGTCCACCGAATACGTCCAGCAGTCTGTGTACCGTGCGGCCAGTTCGCGCAGCACCTGCGCGGTGGCGATGGGCGTGGACAGGTTGGCCACCACGTCCCGGGCCACCACGAGTTTGCTCAGCTGCCCGGCCTGGATGCGCTCAACGCCCGCCGCCACGGCCTCCATGTAGGCCTGCTCGGACACCTGTCCCGGCACCAAAGAGTCGGCCGGGTCCGGACTGCGTTCGACCGAGATTTCCTCCACCCACGCCGCCAGCGCGGCCTCGGCGGTCGCGGCACTGAGGTGGGCATCGCCGTCGTACGTGAGATAGGTGAGCCAGGCTCGGTCCCCGTCCAGGCCCACCAGCACCTCCGGCACCACCAGACGGGAGCTGTGGGCCGAGGTGTAGGAGAAGGCGAAGGAGCCGAAGGCAACCGGTCCGGTGCCGGGGCCGCCCACTTGGTTGTCGATGTCCGCTCCGGTCTGAAGGCCTCGCCACCACGCGGCCGCCTGCTGGAAACGGTCCGGCCCGCTGGCCGTGAAGCGCGCAACCTCGCCGAAGCCGGCCAGGCCGCCCTCGCGGCGCACCCAGCAGAGCACATCGTCGCGCACCAGATACTCCAGCAGTCCCTGGGTGTCCGGGACCGCAGGCCACTCAACCGTAATGCCGCGCAGGATGCCTGAACGCGATGGCGCCGCCGCCTCAGGGGCCGTGCCGACGGCAGCGGCGGCCGGCCGGGTTCCGGGCAGGCCGGACGAGGGGGAGAGCGCGGAGGTCATGGACATTAAGCCTACTCTGCCCCGCCGAGAACCCCGGCCGCGCACAGAACGCCGGCGGACACCGGGCGCGCCCGCCCGGGTTCGCGGGCGGGTGCCGGTCTTTGAGACAATGAAGCGGTGAATCGTGCATCGCTGGAGAAGCGCCCGGATGAAGTAGCCGCCATGTTTGATGACGTGGCGCCGAAGTACGACCTGGTCAACGATGTGCTGTCGATGGGCCAGACCCGCCGGTGGCGCCGGATCGTGGTGGAGGCGGTGGGCGCCGAGCGCGGCCAGAAGGTCTTGGACCTGGCTGCCGGAACCGGCACGTCCAGCGAGCCATACGCCGACGCCGGCATCCATGTAGTGGCGTGCGATTTCTCACTGGGCATGCTGCGCGTGGGCAAGCGCCGCCGCCCGGACATCGATTTTGTGGCCGGCGACGCCACCGCGCTGCCCTTCGCGGACAACTCCTTCGACGCGGTGACCATTTCCTTCGGCCTGCGCAACGTCAGCGATCCGAAGCTGGCGCTGCGCGAGATGCTGCGCGTCACCAAGCCCGGCGGCCGGATGGTGATCGCCGAGTTTTCGCAGCCGACCTTCGCGCCGTGGCGCACCGTGTACACCGAGTACCTGATGCGGGCGCTGCCGGCGATCGCCTCCAAGATCTCGTCCAACCCGGACTCCTACGTCTATCTGGCCGAGTCAATCCGCGCCTGGCCGAACCAGGACCAGTTGGCCGAATGGATCACCGGCGAAGGCTGGCAGGCCGCGGCCTACCGTAACCTGTCCGGCGGCATCGTGGCCGTCCACCGGGCCACCAAGCCCGGCAGGGACGATGTGGCCAACACCGGTGCGCAGGCTTCGCTGAAGCACCAAAGCAGCAGGCGCACCCTGTAGCCATGTCAGTTCTGATTGTTGGGGCCGGTCCGGCAGGAGCCACCGCGGCGTACTACCTGGCGGCGGCCGGCGTTGAAGTGACCGTGCTGGAAAAGACGGCTTTCCCGCGCGAAAAGGTCTGCGGCGACGGGTTGACGCCGCGCGCGGTGCGCGAGGTGCAATTGCTGGGCCTGCCGCACGAGGAATCGGCCGGCTGGCGCCGGAACCGGGGGCTGCGGCTGATCGCCGGCGGCCGGCAGCTTGAGCTTGCCTGGCCGGAACTGAGCGACTTCCCGGACTACGGGCTGATCCGCACCCGGTTGGGCTTTGACGAGGCACTGGCCCGGCATGCCGAGGTGGCCGGCGCCGTGGTGCTGGAACGCCATTCTGTCTCCACCGCTTTAAGGGACGGCGACGGACGGGTCATCGGCGTGCGCGCCAACCTGCTGGACGAGCGCGGCCGCAAGACCGGCGTGACCAAGGACTTCTTCGCCGACGTGGTGCTCGCCGCCGACGGCAACTCCACCCGCACCGCGCTGAGCCTGGGCATCGAGAAGCGCGACGACCGGCCGCTCGGTGTGGCCGTGCGCACCTACTTCAACTCGCCCCGGCACGACGACGACTGGATGGAAGGCTGGCTGGAACTGCCCGACGCAGCCGGCAACCCGCTGCCCGGCTACGGCTGGGTTTTCGGCGTGGGGGACGGCACCTCCAATGTGGGCCTGGGCATTCTGAACTCCTCCAAGTCCTTCGGCAAGCTGGACTATAAGCAAGTGCTCCGCGAGTGGACCGCCGGAATGCCCGCGGACTGGGGCTTCACCGAGGAGAACCAGGTCGGCGAGATCCGCGGCGCGGCGCTGCCGATGGGCTTCAACCGCACTCCGCACTACAGCCCCGGACTGCTGCTCCTGGGCGACGCCGGCGGCATGGTCAGCCCGTTCAATGGCGAGGGTATCTCCTACGCGATGGAGTCGGCCCGCTACGCAGCGGAGCTGATTGCCGACGCCCATTCCCGCTTGTCCGGATCCGGCGGCCAGCTGCTCAGCCGGGCCGGATTCGACGCCGCACTGTCCGCCTACCCTGCGATCATCCGCGGCCACTGGGGCAGCCACTTCACCCTGGGCCGGATTTTCGCCCAGCTGATCGGCAAACCGGCCGTCATGAAGCTGGCGCTGCGAACCGGAATGCCGGTCCCGCCGCTGATGCGCTTTGTGGTGCGGATGCTGGCCAATCTGACAGACTCAGGCGGCAAGGGATTTGAGGATAGAGTTATTCATCTGCTGGAGCAGCTCACGCCGCCGGCATCCAACCAGACTGGCGGCCGCAAGCCGATCAGCCATACCGCCCCGACGATTAGTTAGTGTTGAACCGTGACTGACGCTAAACCGAGTTGGACTCCTGCCGGCCAGAACCCGCCGGAGTCGCCGGAGCTGGATACAGCAACCGCCGCCCTTGCCACCAGCTTGAACCTGCCGGCCGGATTCGACCCGGTGGCCCAAGACGCTGTGCTCGGTCCCGAGGTCTCCACCGCGCTGGCCCGGGTGGAGAAGCAGCTGCGCGCGGCCATTGCGCATTCCGATCCGTTCGCCGATGCCACTAGCAAACACCTGGTGGAAGCCGGCGGAAAGCGGATCCGCCCGCTGCTGACCATCCTCGCCTCGCAGCTGGGCAACGGCTCGGTCCCCGAAGTGGTGCAGGCCGCCGTCGTGGTTGAACTGACGCACCTGGCCACGCTCTACCACGACGACGTGATGGACTCGGCCCCGTACCGGCGCGGCGCCCCGACCGCGCACGAGGTGTGGGGCAACCAGGTGGCCATCCTGGCCGGCGACCTGATCTTTGCCCGCGCCTCGCTGCTGGTCTCCCAGCTGGGCCCGGAGGCTGTGGGCATCCAGGCCCGGACCTTCGAGAGGCTCTGCCTGGGCCAGCTGCACGAAACCGTCGGCCCGCGCGACGACGAAGACCCGGTGGAGCACTACCTGTCCGTCATCGCGGACAAGACGGCCTCGCTGATTGCCACCTCGGGCCAGCTGGGCGCCATGTTCTCCGGCGCCGGCGAGCAGGCCGTCAACGTGATGCTGGAATACGGCGAGAAGGTGGGTGTTGCCTTCCAGTTGGCCGACGACGTCATCGACGTGACCGGGCTCAAGGTCAAGTCGGGCAAGACCCCGGGGACCGACTTGCGCGAGGGCGTGCCCACGCTGCCGGTGCTGCTGCTGCGCCAGGCCGCGGCCGACGGCGATGCTTCCGCCGCCTCGGTGCTGGCACTGGTGGACGCCGATCTGACCTCCGACGACGCCCTGGCCGAGGCGGTCACCGCACTGCGCGCACACCCGGTCACCGCGAAGGCCTGGTCCATCGCCGGCGAATGGGCCGACGCCGCCAAGGCATCGCTGGACCCGCTGCCGGAGAGCACGGTGAAGTTCGCGCTGACGGCCTTCGCCGAAGCCGTCGTGGACCGCGAGGTCTAACCGGTGCGGCGCGCTCCGACCTTTGCCGGTGAGTGAACCGGTGAGCCGATGAGCGTGGAACAGGCGCTGCTGTCCTTTGCCCTGGTGGCCGGACTGCTGACCCTGGTGCCCGGGATGGACACCGCGCTGGTGCTCCGATCGGCCGTCAGCCAAGGTCGGGGCAGGGCTTACGCCACCGCGCTGGGCATCAATACCGGGGCCTTGGTCTGGGGCATCGCGGCAGCGGTCGGGGCATCCGCCGTGCTGGCCGCCTCGGAGACTGCGTTCACTGTGTTGAAGGTTGCCGGCGCCGCCTACATGGTCTGGCTGGGCGGCCGGATGCTGTGGAAGTCGTTCCGCGGGCGGCCCGCAGACGCGCCCGAAGCGGCAGAGCCGGAGGTTCCAGGCTCCTACGCCCAGGCGTGGCTCACCGGTATGGGCACCAACCTGCTGAACCCCAAGGTCGGCGTGTTCTACATGGCGATGATCCCGCAGTTCATCCCGCCGGATGTCTCGCCGGCGCTCATGGGCACCGCGCTGGCCATGGTGCACAACCTGGAGGGGCTGGTGTTCTTCTCGGCCATCATCTGGGGCACGCATGTTGCCCGCCAATGGCTCCGCACCCCGACCGTGGTGCGCGCGATCGACCGGATCACCGGCACCGTGCTGGTCGGCTTCGGCGTGGCGCTGGCGGCGGAGGCGCGCTAGGCGGAGTTGCTCACTCTTCTTCTTCCTCGTCCCCGAAGACCCACTCGAACATGTCGAAGACGAACTCGCTGAAGGTGGCGTCTTCGCTCTGCCACCGCTGCTTCGGGCCGTTGGTGCGGATCCAGACGATGGGGTCGGGCACATCCAGGTGCTCGGACTTGAAACCCCAGTTCGCTTCTTCGTCCATCTCGTCCAGAAACAGCAGGTAGCCGTCCTCGATCTCGAGCTCGTTCGGATCGAAGAAGAAATCGTGGGCTTCCATCAGGTCTTCGCAGCCGCCGAGCGCGTGGTAGAACTCCACCAGCGCCTGCGGGACCTGAAACTTGTGCTCGCCCAGCAGCCCCTCGAGTTCGTCGTAGGAGATGCCGTCGTCTTCGGTCCACGTCCGGTCCAGGTACTTGGGCACGAGGGCACGGAACTTGTCCACGAACATTTCGGGCATGGTTTCTCCCTGGAACGGTTGGTAGGCGGGCTTGGCTACCATCCTATGTGGCGGCACCGACTGGCTCGAACCGATGACGACGACGGTGCTTACCTCGCGTCGTTCAGTCCTGTCAGCCCATTAGCCCCGTCAGTCCCGGCGGCGGGTGGCCAGGCCGGGGTAGTCGATCACGATGCCGTCGGAGTCCACCTCAAGCTCGGCGCTGAAGTCGCCGGAACTGTAGGTGACAGCGGCCGTGCCGGTGCCGTCGTCGTACGCGCGGGAGCCGCTGTAGATCTGTTGCCGGCCAAGCACCCGCAGGCTCGGCATCTCCACCCACGCCACCGTCAGCTCCGCGGCGGCCTCGGCGTCGTGGACCAGTCCCAGGCGCAGGATCGGCATGGTGTTGGTGGCCGGGCACAGGCCCAGGTCGCAGTCCACCGCCCCGGTCAGCGATGCCGGATCGTCGATGCCCGGCTCCGGCAGGTGGGCGTCGCCGGACACCTTCGTGGCCGCGCGCCAGCTGCCGTCGGTGGCGCGGTCCAGCACCAGATACCGGCTCCAGCCCTGACCGTGCACGGAGACCGTGAGGTTCTCGGTGAACCAATTGCCGGTGGTGGTCAGGGACCAGCTCGCGGCGTAGTCGGCGGTGCGCGAGGCACCGTGGGCGCTGAGCCGTTCGGGTTCCAGGTTGATGGTGGCCGTGTCGGCGCGCTGCGGATCATCGGTTCCCAGCCAGGTCACCGTGCGGCTCTCGTGCGTCTCGTGTCCCATGCCCCCCAGCCTTGTGCCTGCGCCCTCTTATGACAAGGGTTCGGGACGGCCGACGTAGCTAGCCTTGCGACCCCGAGTCGGAACCCAGCCGGCGCACCGTCAGGGCCAGCCACAGGTGCACCCGGTCCGCGGTGAGCGCGGGGTCGTAGCCGGTCAGTTCCACGATCTGGGACAGCCGGTAGCGAACGGAGTTCCGGTGCAGTCCCAGCTCCTCCGCCACTGCGGCTACCGACCCGTTCAGCTCCAGATAGGTCTGCAAGGTGGGCAGCAGGGCGGCATCATGCGCGGCGTCGAAGTCGGCCAGCGGGTCCAGTGCTTCGGCCGCCAGATCGCCCAGCGGAACGTCTTCGGACGCCAGCAGCAGGGAGGTCAGCGAGAGCCGCTGCGGCACGTTCAGCCGGCCGCCCCGGCCCACCGCTTCCTTGGCCTCGAAGTAGCTCCAACGCAGCCCGTTAGCCTGGGCGTAGCTGCCGCCCACGCCCACGGTTGCGGTGAGGCCCGCGTCCTGCAGGTAGGTGCTCAGCTCGCGGCCCAGCGATTCACCCGATTCGGCGCCCTGCACCACCAGCACCAGTCGCTCGTCCACCAGGCCGGTCACCACGCCGTCGAACGCGGCCGGCAGCGGCAACGTGGGCAATGCCCGGCGCTGGGCCCCGGCCACCTGCACCATGACCACCAATTGCCGCCGTCCGGCGTCGATCCCCACGTTGCTCAGCCGCAGCGACGCGTCCCCGCCCTGCAGCACGCCTCCCACCACGTCCAGCAGCACCTGTCCCACGGAGCGTCGGTCGGCCGCGCGGCGGTGGGCCTGGTTGCTCAACTCCAGGCTGATCAGGCTCTGCGCGTAGTCCACGATGGCGTTGCGCTCGTACGGTTCGGCCAGCGCCAGCGTGCAGCGGTCCTTCAGCCCCGTGGCGATCGGAACCTCATGCCAGTTGGTGCGCTTGCCGCCGGTTCCGTACAGCCGCGTGCCGTACTGCGAAAGCACGACGTCGGTGCCCACCATTGCGGCGAGCTTGCGCAGCAGCGCGGGGAGACCACCGCCGCCCAGCAACGAGGCCGCCAACGCCTGGTGGTCCTTGAGCAGGCGCTCCAACCGGTTGTAGTGATCGGCGGAAATCGCATCGGCCACCATTTTGCTGATCGCCACGAACGGCGTCTCGTAGGGCACTTCAAAGACCGGCAGCTCAAGCTCATTGGCTGCCGCCAGCACCCCCGGCGGCACCTTGCGGTGCGTGAGCCCCAGCGCGAAGCCCATGCCCACTGCGCCGGCCTGATGGACGCGTGCCACGAATTTGCGCTGCGCGGCCGCGGTCTTCTGCCGCAGACCGGTGGTCAGCACCACCTCGCCGCCGCTCAGGAAAGGCAGCGGATCCTCCAGTTCCGTGGAAGCCACCCAGGTGATGGGCGCGTCCGGATCGCCCTGCGCGGTGCCCACCAGTTTCAGGTGCAGCGCAGGGGAGGCCAGGAGTTTGGCGAGAGTGACAGCCATGCTGCCACTATACGGCTGCCCGTTGTGCAGACGCACTATGCAGGCGCTGGCGCCCCGCGGCTGTGGCACAGGGCAGTAGCTGCTTGCTGAAAGGATTCGTCGCCCTACGGCGACCGGGCGGGCCTTCGCGGTTTCCGGCGGCGGGGCAGCGCCGCTAGGATGGTCCGCGGCGTAACAGCCGTCACAGCACCGAAATCCCTACCCTTTGAGGTCCATTCATGAGTACCCCTACACCGCAGGCCGTGCCGGGCGCCAAGCCCAAGCGCGAGATGTGGTCCACCCGCAAGGTGTTCATCCTTGCGGCGATCGGCTCCGCCGTCGGCCTGGGCAACATCTGGCGCTTCCCGTATGTCGCCTACGAAAACGGCGGCGGCGCCTTCATCATTCCGTACCTGGTGGCCCTGCTGACGGCGGGCATCCCGCTGCTGTTCCTCGACTACGCCGTGGGGCACCGCCACCGTGGCTCCGCCCCGCTGGCCTACCGCCGGCTGGCCCGCGGCGCCGAAGGGCTGGGCTGGTGGCAGGTGGCCATCTGCTTCATCATCTGCGTCTACTATGCGGTGATTATCGCGTGGGCCGCGATGTACATGATCTTCTCGGTCACGGAGGCGTGGGGCGACGACCCGGCCGGTTTCTTCCTAGGCTCCTTCCTTCAGGTGAGCGAGGATGTGAACATCGGCTTCGATTTCGTGCCCATGGTCCTGATCCCGCTGATCATCGTCTGGGTAGTGACCTTGCTGGTGCTGGCCGCCGGCGTACAGAAGGGCATCGGCCGGGCGAACATCATTTTCCTGCCGCTGCTGCTTGTCATGTTCCTGATCCTGGTGGTGCAGTCGCTGTTCCTGCCCGGTGCCGCAGATGGGCTGAATGCCCTGTTCACTCCGGACTGGGGTGCGCTCACGAACACCACGGTCTGGGCCGCGGCCTACGGCCAGATCTTCTTCTCGTTGTCCGTGGCCTTCGGCATCATGGTCACTTACGCGTCCTACCTCAAGCACAAGACGGATCTGACCGGTTCCGGCTTCGTGGTGGGCTTCGCAAACTCCGGCTTCGAGATCCTGGCCGGCATCGGTGTTTTCGCCGCGGTGGGCTTCATGGCCTTCAGTTCCGGTGCCGAGGTCGGCGATGTTGCCGCCGGCGGAATCGGCCTGGCCTTCATCGCGTTCCCCACCATCATTTCCGAGGCGCCGCTGGGCGGACTGCTGGGTGTGCTGTTCTTCGGCTCGCTGGTGTTCGCCGGCTTCACCTCGCTGATCAGCATCATCGAGGTCATCATCGCGGCGGTGCAGGACAAGCTGGGCATGAGTCGGATCAAGACCACCTGGTGCGTGGGCATCCCGTTGGCATTGATTTCCATCCTGCTGTTCCCGACTACCACCGGTCTGAACCTGCTGGACGTCACCGACGCGTTCGTCAACAACTTTGGCATCATGGCGTGTGCCCTGGTGACGGTGCTGCTGGTGACCTATGGTTTCCGCAAGTTGCCGCTGCTGGGCGGACACGTCAGCGAGGTATCGTCCATCAAGCTGGGGCTATGGTGGCGGATCATGGTCGGCATCGTCTCGCCGATTGTGCTGGGCTACATCCTGATCAGCGAAGTGATCAAGAGGATCCAGGAAGGGTACGGCGATCCGGCCATGCCCGACTGGTTTGTTGGTGTCTTCGGCTGGGGAATGGCCGGCGGCCTGATCATCGTGGCGTTCCTGCTCTCGCTGATTCCGTGGGGCAGGAACTCGGCCGCCAACGATCCGGAACTGGATTCCGCAACCTTGCAGGAGGCACAACGATGAGCACCGCAGCGATCGTGATGTTGATTATCGCCATCCTCACCGTGTGGGGAGGGTTGGCGCTGGCACTGGTCAACCTCAACCGCCACCCCGAGGACGATGGAGCAATGCCGGCGGAGCACGCGCCGGAACTCTGACCCGGCTGCCGTTTCCCCCGGTGGCGTCCTCCGGCCGATGTGCCGGAGGGCGCCACCGTCCGCATGTCTGGCCAATTGCACGGCGGGATGGCGCATTGGCTGTGCGGGCCGCCATAGGCAGCACTCCCGCGGAAACCGTAATCTCGCTGTAGAGCACGGCTTCCCTTGGCACGCGCTGTTCGCCGGCTGGACGGCCTTTACCTTGGTCTGCGGCGGTGACATGCGTGCGCCGGGCATCCAGATGGCCAACGGCATCCCCACCCCAACCTGAAAGGCACACCATGACCACTCAGACGACCCAGTTCCGGCTTGCACAGAAGCGTGATGTGTCCGCGGGCTTCCCCGGCCCCAAATCTGCAGAACTGTCTGCCCGCCGCAGCGCGGTGGTGGCAGGTGGTGTTGCCTCCAGCGTCCCGGTCTACGTGGCGGACGCCGACGGCGGCATCATCACCGATGTGGACGGCAACTCGTTCATTGACCTGGGCTCCGGCATTGCCGTCACCAGCGTCGGCGCCTCGGACCCCGCCGTCGTCGCCGCAGTGCAGGATCAGGTTGCCAAGTTCACCCACACCTGCTTCATGGTCAGCCCTTACGAGGGCTACATTGCGGTGGCCGAGAAGCTGGCCGAGCTGACCCCGGGCGACCACGAGAAGCGCTCTGTGCTGTTCAACTCCGGCGCCGAAGCAGTGGAGAACGCAGTGAAGGTGGCACGCATCGCCACCGGACGCACCGCCGTCGTCGCTTTCGACCACGCCTACCATGGCCGGACCAACCTCACCATGGGACTGACAGCCAAGGCCAACCCGTACAAGTCCAGCCCGGCCGGCAGCTTCGGCCCGTTCGCGCCGGAGATCTACCGCGTGCCGATGAGCTACCCGTACCGCGAGGAAGCTGAGATTAAGGGAGAGGACGCCGCCCGCCGCGCGATCACCATGATCGAGAAGCAGGTGGGCGCCGAGAACGTGGCAGCCATCCTGATCGAGCCGATCCAGGGCGAGGGCGGCTTCATTGTCCCGGCCGAGGGCTTCTTGCCGGCGCTGGCGGAGTGGGCCAAGGAGAAGGGCGTGGTCTTCATTGCGGACGAGGTCCAGTCCGGATTCTGCCGCACCGGTTCCTGGTTCGCGTCCGAGCACGACGGCGTGGTGCCCGACATCATCACGATGGCCAAGGGCATTGCCGGCGGCATGCCGCTGTCCGCCATCACCGGCCGCGCCGAACTGATGGACGCCGTGCACCCGGGCGGACTGGGCGGCACCTACGGCGGCAACCCGGTGGCCTGTGCCGCCGCACTGGCCGCCATCGAGACCATGGAAACCCAGGACCTGAGCGCCCGGGCCCGCCACATCGAGGAGCAGGTCATGGGCCGGCTGCGGAAGCTGGCCGAAGAAGTGGACATCATCGGCGACCTGCGGGGCCGCGGCGCGATGCTGGCGATGGAGTTCGTCAAGCCGGGCACCGGCGCCACCACCAAGGAGCCGAACGCCGAGGCCACCAAGGAGATCGCCGCGGCCTGCCTGCAGGAAGGCGTCATCATCCTCACCTGCGGCACCTACGGCAACGTCGTGCGCCTGCTGCCGCCGCTGGTCATCGGCGACGAGCTGCTGGCCGACGCCCTCGACGTGCTGGAAGCAGCCATCCGCAAGGTAGCTGCGGCCTAGCCTTTCGCTACGTCCCGCCGGGGCGGCTGCCGGATCCCTTCGTCCTGCCGGACGGATATTCGTCCGGAAGGGGCGTATCGGCTCCCGCGCGGTGCCGCCCTGTTGCCGTGGGCGCTCGCGGACTAAAGTCGGAACCACAGTCGCCTCAGCGGATGCGGATGTGCCGGAACCGTCGCATCCGCTGCTCTATGGACACGGACAGGGGTTGTCGCATGCGCTATGTGGTGGGTTACCAGCCGGACGATCGGGGGGCCGATGCCGTGGCGCTGGCCGTGGCCATCGCCCGGACCCAGGGCACTGGGCTGGATATTGTCTATGTGGTGGCCGACAGTGCTCCCTATGCCGCGCTGAACCCCGAAGGCAAGCGCGTCAGCGCCAGCGAGCAGGAAGTCGTCAGGGCACGGCGCGAGGCCCTGAAATTGATTCCGTCCGACGTGCATGCCGAATTTAAGGTGCGGTCGGCCGATTCTTTCGCCGAGGGGCTGATCGCAGCCGGCGAGGAAACAGGTGCCCGGCTGATCGTCATCGGGGCCAGCAGCAGCAGTTTGTTCAAGCGCTTCACGGTGGGCAGCGTGGCAAACGCGCTGTTGCATGCCTCGCCCATTCCGGTGGCGCTGGCCCCGCGCGGTTATCAGCGGACGGAGCCCTTGACCCGGTTGACCGCATTCATCGGCGAGCGGCAGGGCGCCCAGGCAGCCCGCGACGTGGCCCTGAACGCGGCTTCCCGCCGCGGCCTGCAGTTGCGGCTGGTCTCCTTGGTATCACTGGATACGCGCGAGGATTCCGACAGCGGCGAGGCCATCCACAGCGCCCACCTGCATGCCAACTCGGTGCTCGCCTCGGCGGCCACGGAACTGCCTCCGGGCAAGGCCACGGTGACCGTGGCGCATGGGCGGAACATCGAGGAGGCCATCGACTCGCTGGACTGGGAGGAAGGCGAGCTGGTGGTGGTCGGCTCCAGCCGGCTGGCCCAGCACAACCGGCTGTTCCTCGGCGCCACCGCACACAAGGTCCTCCGCTCACTGCCGGTGCCGATGGTGGTGGTGCCGCGGGAAGTCGACGGACTGCGGGACTAGCGTTCGGTCGGTCCGCCCGACTCGAGGATCGATTTGATCCGCGCCAGGTCCTTGCGGTTGGCCCGCTTCATCATGAAGCCGACGAACGGAGCAAGGAATCGGGAGAAACCGGCTGGCTCTCCGTTGTTCCTCAGGGTCATGAGCGTGCGGTGGCTGCCCGCCTCGGTCCACTCGTAGGTGGTCTGCATGGGAAACGGACCCTGGGCGGTACGCATGACCAGTTTTTCCGCTGGGCGGAACTCGACGACCTGGTACGTGTAGGAGAGGCGCCGGCCGAGGAAGGCGGCCTCAAAGGCCACGCTGGATCCTACCGACAGCGGCCCGGGAGTCTCCCAGCGGACCGAATCGATGTTCTGGTACCAGTCGGGGGCATTGTCCGGGTCGGAGGCATACTCGGCAACACGTTCCCGAGGCACGCCGATCATCATTCCGGTAGTGACGTCAACCATGCTTCATGGTCCCAAACCGGCCGCGGACAGGCCAACCGTGGTGCTCAGCTCAGAGGCTGCCATCGTGGGTGCGTCCCGGCGCGGACCGAGGGTCGGCGTCGTCGAGAGCCTTGAGGAACTGCTGGCGTTCAGCGTCGTCAATGACCAGCTCAACGTGCTTTGCTTGCGGCGGCGCGACAATCCGCGGCCCGCGGTAGACGGTACCTAGGTAGAGATCGTTGATCTCGCTTCCCGGGTCCGCCACCGGACGGACCGGTTTATGCTTGCGGCCCCGGACCGCGCGGACCACGGTCGTCGCCACGGCAAGGATCATCAGGCCCTGGATGCCGAACCCGGCCCAGTCCCCATGGCCGGATACCTGCAGTCCGATGATGGCCAGGATGATTCCGAACATCAAAGCAGTGATGCCGCCGGATCCGCGCATTGCCCCTCCTGATGGCAGGGCGGCCATCAGCGGCGCGCCTGTGTGAACAGGCTACCGTCAGCGTGGCGGTTCAACAGAGGGCACCGCGCCGGCCCCGCCGTAGAAGCGGCCCTCCTGCGATTTCACGGCCGCGACCAGAACGAAGCTGAGGCTGACCAGCAGAGCCCAGGAACCCCACTTGCCCACGTGCACCATCTGCCAGATCTGGGACTGGTCCGGATACTGCCAGGCGCCCAGCAGGGTGGCGGCGTTCTCGGCGACCCACAGGAAAAAGCCGATGAGGACAAAGGACAGGCTCAGCGGCATGGCATACCGGCGCGTCCCCACGGTGAACAGCACCCGGCTGCGCCAGAGCACCACGACGAAGCCGGCAGCAATCAGCCAGCGCAGGTCGGGCAGGTAATGGTGGGTGTAAAAGTTGGCGTAGGCTGCCACGGCCAGTGCCGCGGCCGGAACCCACGGGAAGCTGTTGATCCGCAGGTCGAACCGGCGGAACGCCTGGCAGATGTAGGAGCCCACGGCCGCATACATGAAACCAGCGTAGAGCGGCACCCCCGCGACCTTGGTCCAAGCCTCCTCCGGATAGGACCACGAGCCCATCTGGACCTTGAACAATTCCAGCGCCAACCCGACCAGATGGAAGCCGAAGATCACCGCCACCTCGCGGCCCGTTTCCAGCCGCAGCAGGTAGAAGACGGTGGTGAGGGCCAAGCCGTAAACCAGCAGGGCATCGTAGCGGGGGAGCGGCAAGGGCACCGCCGTACTCACCGCGAGGCCGGCAAAAATCGCGGCGGCGAACAGGCAGCACTGCACCTGAAGCCAGGCGAACCGGAGCAGTTGGCCCGTTGCGGACGCGGCACGCCGGAGCACCGGAAGCGGCGGAGCGGTGGCCGCGGCGCCGATGCCGCTCACTCCTCAACCCACTCAAGCAAGTCCCCGGGCTGGCACTCCAGCACCCGGCACATCGCATCCAAGGTGCTGAATCGCACGGCTTTGGCCCGTCCGTTTTTCAGCACTGCCACGTTGGCGGGGGTGAGCCCTACCCGCTCGGCGAACTCCCCGACGCTCATCTTTCGTTTCGCCAGCTCGACGTCGATGCGCACCACGATCGGCATCAGATCACCGCGTCCATGTCGGTCCGCAGGGTGATGGCCTGCCGCAGCACGGCCCGCAAAACCACCAACAGCAGCCCGAGTACCGCGCCGGCAACCACAAACAGGAACATCAGCAGCGGCATCCCGGGGTCGTCGGCATTGAACCCGACGAACAGGAAGACCCCAAGCAGCAGGATCCAGGCGGCGACCACGGCCCACACGATGACGTCCACCCAGGCCAGGGATGCCTTGCTGAAAATCCGGTCGTGCTTGACCAAGGTGAGCAGTTTCCAAGTGCTGACGATCACCGCCTGGACGCACAGCAGCTCCACGATCGAGAACACCGTCAACGGCCACTGCAGGTAGGCCAGCTGCGGAGACTCCGCCGCCATGTGGGCGAATTGGCCCGGCAGCGACATCACCTGGAAGAGGAGGAGCAGGGCGAACGCCACCACCAGCAGGATCCTGAGGGCGGTGACCGCCAGATATGTCTTTCGCATCCATCGAGTATCGCTGCTTTCCTATCGAATATCAATCGATACCGAAGTGCGGGCTGATGGATGGCCGTTTCCCGCCGTAACGATCGCGGCGGGTGCCGTGTCCTTGTCCCGGCGGCACTGTCGGTGAATGGTAGCCTCCGTCACAAGCGGAGTTTGTCGCAGGCATTGTCTTGAAAGACCCGCAGTCTCGTCCGCCGTGGCGTGCATCGTACAAAGGGGATTCCGCATGCGCGCTCTGCGTCGCTACGTCTTTCCGGTGGCTTGGCTGGCGATTTTCGCCGTCATCGCCGTCGCGCTCTTCAAGCTCGCCTTCGTGGACGGCATGCGCGCCGAGGCGGTCACCGAGCAGCCCACGGCCCAGTTGGTCACGCCCAGCGTCCCGGCAACAGTGGGCACGGTGACCAATGTGGTGCAGCTCGAGGGGTCGGTGGCCAGCGACCCGGCCGTGCACGTGCGCAGCACCGCCGAGGGAACAGTCAACTTCCTGTTTGTCGACGCCGGCGCGAACGTGTCCAAGGGCGACCCGCTGTTCCAAGTGCAGAAACTGGTGGAACCTGACCCCACCCTGGTGGCGGTCGAGCCGGATCCGGATGAGGAACCGGCCCCGCCGCCCGCCCCCGTGTACACGTACGTGAACGTGGTTTCCCCTGCGGCTGGCAAGCTCACCGAGTTGTCCGTGCTGGTGGACCAGCAGGTCTCGGTCGGTGCCGACGCAGCAACGATTTCGCCCGGCACGTTCTCGGTCACCGGGACGTTAACCGCCGACCAGCAGTTCCGGCTGCTGGACCGCCCCAGCTCGGCCACGGTGACGGTCAACGGCGGCCCGGCGCCGTTTGACTGCAAGGCAGTGACGGTCGGGGAAGCGCCGGACGGGGGCGGCACGGAGCCGGAGCAGGTGGGGCCTGCGGCTGTCGGTCCGTTCGGGCCGGAAGCCCCGGCGGCCGCGGCAACCGGCACGGTCATTTGCGCCGTACCCGCGGACGTCAAGGTTTTCGCCGGCTTGGGCGCCACCATCGACATCACCGCAGGAACCGCGAAGAACGTGGTGGTTGTTCCCACCACCGCCGTCCAAGGATCTGTGGACACCGGGCTGGTCTGGGTGGTGGGCAACGACGGCGGAGAACCGGTCGAGCGCTCAGTCACCCTGGGTCTGAACGACGGCGTGCAGGTGGAGATCGTCGACGGGCTCGCCGAGGGCGACATGGTTCTGCAGTTCATCCCGGGGGCTCCCGGGGAGCAAATGATGCCCGGTATGGAGGGCGGCTTCGGGATGATCGGCGGATGAGTGCTGCGGCCACTGGCGCACCGCTGCTGGAACTTCACGGTGTGACCCGGAGCGTGCACATCCCGGACCGCGACCCGCTGCACATCCTGCAGGGCATCGACCTGAGCATCAGTATCGGGGACCATGTCTCGATCCAGGGCCGTTCCGGATCCGGTAAATCGACGCTGCTGAACATCCTCGGGCTGTTGGATGTGCCCACCAGCGGCGAGCTGTACTTCGACGGCCGGCCGGTCTCCTCGATGGGGGAGAAGCAGCGTGCCGTCGCCCGCGGCGCCCAGGTGGGATTCATCTTCCAGCAGTTCAACCTGTTGCCCGGCCGCACCGCCTTGGAGAACGTTATGACGCCCCTGTTGTATGCACGCGGCACACAGTTCTGGCAGCGCGAGCGGTTGGCCGCGAGGATGCTGGAGCGGGTTGGCTTGGGCGACCGGCTGCGCGAGAAGCCGCACAAACTCTCCGGCGGCGAGCAGCAGCGGATCGCGATTGCACGGGCGTTGGTGCGTTCGCCCAAGCTGATCCTGGCGGACGAGCCCACCGGCGCCTTGGACATCGAGACCGGACAGCGCGTGATGGCGCTGTTGGACGAAGTGGCGCTGGAATCGGGCGCGGCGCTGGTGACCATCACCCACGACGCGAATGTTGCCGCGCTGGCCCAGCGGCACTACCGGCTGGGTGATGGCATCCTCAACGCCCCGGAGCAGGCGGCATGACCGGCGTCGTTGCCCTGCTGGTCGAGGCGTGGGCCGAGCTGCGCATCCACAAAACCAGGATCCTTCTGGCACTGATCGGGGTGGCGCTGTCGGTCGCGGCGCTGACCACCGTCGTCGGGCTCGGCAACATGGCCCGGGAGGGCATGGTGCAGGCGCAGGAGCAATCCGGCGGCCGTGCGGCCACTGTGTCGGTTGAAGTTTTCACGGAGACAGGGAATGAGGACCCGGCCGTTCTCAAGGCTGCCTTCGACTCTTTGCTGGAACGCTACGCCGTGGAGTACGCGAGCCGGCGCGCGTTCGGCCAGGTCTCCTTCCAATTTCCGCATGGCGTGATAGCGACCGAAACCACGGTGGTGGACAGAAGCTACGGCGAGATGCGGCGGGTAAATTTGGCTACCGGCCGCTGGTTCACCGAGGCCGACGCCGCGGCGATGGCGCCTGCGGTGATCATCAACGAAGCGTTCCACCGCCAGTTGGGCGAACCCGATCTTGCCGTGAACCCGGTGGTGCAGATTTTCCAGCAGCGGCCGATCGCAGCCACGGTCGTCGGTGTCACGCCGGATGGCCACGAGAACGCCATGCCGGCAGCCATGATGCTCACCGCCCAGTACGAACGCTGGGGCCTGGGCGGGGCAGGAGGGCCTCCTCCCGCGTTGGAGATGTGGCTCCCGGTCGACGCCGAACCGGGCCTGACGGCAGCGATCACCGGTGATCTGCAGGCCCAATTCCCCGCCGCCCACGTGCAGGTCTACCGCAGCGACTATGCCGCCTGGGGTGACCCGTTCGAGGGCATTCAGTGGGCGGTGGGCGGCATCGCCGGCTTGGTGCTGCTGCTGGGGGCAGTGGGGCTGCTCAACATCTCCATGGTTACGGTCAAGTACCGGGTGCGGGAGATCGGCATCAGGCGCAGCTTCGGTGCGACGTCGGGGCGCATCTTCTTCGGCGTCATGCTCGAATCGGTGGTGGCGACCTTCGTGGCCGGTGTGGTCGGGGTGATGCTCGCCGTCGCGGTGGTGAAGAGCCCGTGGATCCAGGACCTGATTGCCCAGGGCATCAGCGAACTGCCGCCGTTCCCGGTGGAGGCAGCGTTGATCGGCATCGGAGCCGCCACCGCCGTCGGCGCGCTGGCTGGCCTGATCCCCGCACTGGTGGCTGTCCGCGTGAAGGTCATCGACGCGATCCGCTATTAGCCCGCAGGGACGCCTGCGGGCCAGTGAAACGTGAGGGAAGAGGACGCCACGGTTGGACGCCTAGGCCCAGATGCACTCCTCGGCGATCGCTCCGTCCTTCCGCCGGCAGACTCTACGTAGGCTTCAGTCGGCGATGTTCCAGCCGGTGAAATCGAGGGTGTCCATGCTTTGAAGATTTGCTGCCACCTGGTCGTCAGTCATGTGTCGCTTCTTGCTGGAGCTGAAGATGGTTGGCTGTGACCTGCCCGGGCGGCACGCCTGCGGCTGTCAGCGGCCGACGCCGCGTCCGAACGCCCAGAGACTATCGGTTGGACGCGGAGACCAGAAGGCCTTGATGCCGCAAAGCTGTAACCCACCTTGGGCCACCGGGGATCATTCGGGGTGAGGCGCCTAGGGCCTTCGGGATATCTAGTGCGACGTCACGCCGGCGGTTGCGGCACGGGCCTTGGGGGCTCTCTTCCGGGCGACAACCATGTCGGCAGTCAGGATGGCCAGCGAGAGCCAGACCAGGCCGAACCCGATCCAGCGTTCCAGCGGCATGGGCTCGTGCAGGAAGACCAGGGCGGTGATGAACTGCAGGATCGGGGCTAGATACTGCAGCATGCCGACCGTGCTCAGCGGCAACCGGCGGGCGGCAGCGCCGAAGAACAAGAGCGGCAGGGCCGTGATCAGGCCGCTGGCCGCCATCAGCCAGAAGTGGCCGGCGCCTTCGGAGAGCAGGGTTGCCTGGCTGCCGGCCAACAGGATGAGCATGATCACCACGGAGACCGGGGCCAGCACGAGTGTCTCCACGCTGAGGCTGGTCACGGCATCGACGCGTCCGCCCACGCGGTTCTTGACCAGGCCGTAGAACCCGAAGCTGAGGGCCAGGATCAGGGCGATCCAGGGCACGTTGCCGTAGCCGAACGCCAGCACCAGCACCGCGATGAACGCTACGCCCATTGCCACCCACTGCGCCGGGCGCAGCCGTTCCTTGAGCAGGATGACGCCTAGCAGCACGGAAACGAGCGGGTTGATGAAGTACCCCAGGGAGGCTTCGATGGCCTGGTTATTGAGCACGGCGAATGTGTAGGTGAACCAGTTGACCGCAATGAGCCCGGCGGCCAGGGACAGGGTTCCGAAGATGCGCCAGTTGGTGAGCGCTGCCCGGAAGCTGCGCCAGCCGCGCAGCGCCGTGATCAACAGGAAGCAGAACAGCAGCGACCAGACAATCCGGTTGGCCACGATCTCCAGGGGACCGGCCGGTATCAGTGCGGTGAAGTACAGCGGGAGGGTGCCCCAGAGGCCGTAGGCGGCGAGCCCGTACGCGATGCCGGCGCCGGTCTCGCTGGGGCGGCCGCCCTGCTTGCGGAAAGGGCCGGGTCCGCGGCGGGCGCGAGCCTCGGCAGCCACAGCGGCAGGGGCAGAAGGCTGGGAGGAGGCACCGCCGTCGTTCATTGACACGCTGGGACAACCTCCGGTCACGTGGTTCTATTCCGCTGGGTTCTCTGCCAACGGTATCCCGAGGTGGCCGCCGCGGTCAGAACTTTCCGCCGGCCAGCTTTCCAATCAGTTCGGTGAACTCGTCGAGCGGATGTTGGCGCCCGCCGGACGGGTCGCGGTGGTAGGTGACGGCGAGGGACTGAAGGGGCGGAACACCCACCAGCCGGGCGCGCTCGCCGGCCGCGGCCAGGGCCTGCTGCGGGCCTACCAGTTGCAGCGCCTCCGGCCCGAAGAACGAGCAAGCCGGGACGCTGACGCCGGTGAAGCGGGCGGGAAACGCCAGCTGGTCCAGCAGCATGGTGTGGCCGGCCAATGCGGTGCGGGCGTGGGCGCGGTGCATGGCGGAGCCGAAGGTGGCCAGTTCGTCCTCGGTCAGCGGGTCCACCGACTCGCAGAACAGTTCTACGGACTCATGCACGCCGGTAGAGGATCGGGTCACGGTCAGCACGCCGATGGAGGGCACCTCGGTGCCGGGGCGGGGCCGGCCGACCACGATGATGTTGCTGGTCATCGGCGCGTTCTCGTAGCAGTAGCGGGTCAGTTCGGCGGTGTCCCACGGCTCGCTGACCGGCTCGTGGATGCCCCAGCCGGCCGGCTCGGAACCGGTGAGCTCACGGAACAGGGCCGCGGTGAACGCGCCAATCTGGGTGGATTCGCTGGCCGGGTGCAGGATCTCGCCGCGGCCCTGGACCACGCCGTCGGATCCGGCCGGGGCCTGCAGGTAGTCCGGTGCGAGCTGTTCCTCGGCGGCGAAGACGTCGCCGTTCCAGCGGTACTGCTGGCCGGTGAAGCCGTTGTAGAACGTGCCGTCGGCCGCGCTGGCCATCCAGATGCAGCCCTCGCGCTGCAGCAGCTGGTACAGCGGCAGGGTCAGTTTGCTGGCGCTGGGCGTCATCACCACGAACTGGCGCTCGGATTCGCGCGCGGCCACGTACGCGCGGGTGAGGGCGGGGGAGAGGAAGGCCATCGGCTTGTCCTGGAAGACGACGGCGGTGCGGTCGGTGTGGAAATCGAAGGCCGAGGCGTGCGTGGTCATCCCTGTTCTCCGGATCCGGGCAGTTGGTGGCCCACGACGGCGCCGCGGCAGCGCACGGCGATGTTCTGTGCCAGCCGGTAGCCCAGCGGCTCGCCGTCCGGGATGCCGTTGCGGATGGTGATCTCCTGCCACCACAGGTCCTGATGCTCCGCGGCGGCGAAGTCCGGGTCGTCGGAGAACACGGACGGGATCGGCGCACCTTCGACGGCATTCACGCTGGCGCCGGCCAGCAGCCGGGAGACCTCGCCGGGCACCCGGATCAGGCGGGGAAGCTCGACGGCGAACATGGTGGTGCCGTTGCCGTCTTCCACTTCCAGCAGGGTGCTGTCCGCGGCCTGCCGGACGTACTCCTGCGGGACCACGGCCAGCAGCGAGACCATGACCACGTCCTGGTTCGGCTCGTCGAGGGCGACGACGGTGACGGTGTTAGACATCGGCAGTTGCCTCCATAGGGGTCCACAGGGTCTGCACGGTCTGCACCGGGCCGCCGGAGCGGACCAGCAGGCCGCGGCCGGGCGGCAGCCGGCGGGCCCGTACGTTGTTCAGCAGGCCGCCCTCGGAACGGTCGCCGGAGAGGATTAGGCCGGTGCTGCCCGAGTCGCGCAGCGCGGCAAAGAACTGCTCGTACATGCCGCGGCCGGCACCGCGCACGCGGCGGGTGAGGATCACGTTCAGCTGTAGTTCCGGGCCCATCGGCAGGTACTCGATCAGCGACCGCAGCGGCCCGGCGCCGCCGGCGGTGAGGATGTCGTAGTCATCGGCCAGCAGCACGATCCGCGGAATGCTGTCCGGCTCGCCGATGCTGTCCTGCATGGCGTCGCCGCCGGCGGACCGCTTGGAGAGCTCGGAGGCGATGGCGTTGGCCAGCGGTTCGGCTTGCGCGGCGCTGGGGGCGTAGCCGCCCAAATAGACGTCCGGCACCACGTCGGCCAGCGCCCGGCGCGGATCGAAGACCGCGAAGACCAGGTCCCGGGACGGATACTGGGCCACCAGCGAGGAGACCAGCGAGCGGACCACGTTGGTCTTGCCTGACTGCTCGTCGCCCATCACGATCAGGTGGTGTTCGCCGCGGACCACATCCAGCATTTCCGGGCCCAGATCGGTCTCGCGCAGGCCCAGCGGCAGCAAGCCCGGCAGCGGCGGAACCTCGATCTCGGCGGCTTCCACCAGCTGCGGCAGGATGCGAACCCGCATGGCGCGGGCGTCGGTGGAGGCGGCGACGGCGGCCACCATGTCCCGGGTGCCCTGGGTGGCGGTGTCCGCGTCGGCCACGCCGTCGATGCGCGGCAGCGCGAAGTGGCCGAACAGCTTGGCATCGGTCAGCGCCCGGCCGGGCCGGTCCGCGGGCATGGTCTCGGCGAGCTTGCGGCCGTAGGAGGAGTCCGCCGGGTCGGCCAGCCGCAGCTCGATCTTGGTGCCGAAGAAGGACTGCTGGGCCAGCCGGATCTCGTTCTGCCGGTTGGCGGTGGTCACCACGTGGATGCCGTAGCCGCCGCCGCGGGCAATCAAGGCGTGCACGGCAGGCTCGATGTCCTCGAACTCGTCGGTGAGCAGGCCGTAGCCGTCCAGCACCAGCACGATGTCGGCGCTGGGCAGCTCCGGAATCCTGCCCTGGGCGCAGAGTTTGCGCAGCGTGGCCAGCGAGTCCACCTGGTATTTCTCGAAGACGTTCTCGCGCACGGTCAGCATGGCGAGGAGTTCCTCCACCGTGCGGCGGACCACCTCCCGGTTGGTGCGCACGGCCACCCCGCCAACGTGCGGCAGGCCCTCCAGCGGGATCAGCGAGTTCCCCATCAGGTCCACACAGTAGATGCCTACTTCCTGCGGGCTGTGGGTCATGGCCAGCGAGGCCGCGATGGTGCGCAGCGCGGTGCTCTTGCCCGACTGCGGGCCGCCGATGATGGCCACGTTGCCGCCGGCGGACTTCAAGTCCAGCTCCCAGACGCCCTGCCACTGCTTGGCCGGATCGTCCAGCAGGCCCACCGGGATCTTCAGCGACCCTCCGCTGGTCAGCCGGATGCCCTGGCTGGTGCTGGTCACCGAACCGGCGGCGGTGTCCAGCGCCACCGCGGCCGGCAGCGGCGGGAGCCAGATCGGATCCACCGCACGCGGGAACCGGGCCAGGGTGTCCATCAGCGTGGACATCACGGTGGGGCCGGTGGTCCGCTTGGACGCCCCGGTGCGGGCCGGCTTGCCTGCGGAGAGGGCGCCGTCGTTCGCCTTCGCCAGGCTGGCCGCGTAGGTGGGCATCGGCAGCACCAGGGGGCCGTCGTCGTCGGCGGTTTCCTGCGCTTCCTGGATCTGGACGTCTTCCAGCGGGCCGGACACGTAGCCGGCCTTGAACCGGGTGTAGACGGTGGTGTCCACCTTCAGGTAGCCGAAGCCGGGAACCGGCGGCAAATGGAAGGCATCCGGGGTGTCCAGCACGGTGCGTGACTCGGACTCCGAGAGCGTGCGCAGGCCGATCCGGTAGGACAGGTAGGTTTCCAGCCCGCGCAGCTTGCCGGCTTCGATCCGCTGGCTGCTCAGCAGCAGGTGCACGCCGATGGACCGGCCGATCCGGCCGATGGACAGGAACAGGTCGATAAAATCCGGCCGGGCGGTGAGCAGCTCACCGAACTCGTCGATGATCACCACCAGGTGCGGCAGCGGGTCCATCGCCTCGCCGCGGGCCAGCCGTTCCTGCCGGTGCAGCTGGTAGTCGGTGATGTTGGCGATGTTGCCGGCGGCCTTGAGCACTTCCTGCCGGCGGACCACCTCGCCGTTGAGGCTGGAGTAGATGCGTTCGATCAGGCTGGCGTCGTCGGCCAGGTTGGTGATCACGCCGGAGACCTGCGGCGCGTCGGCGAACGGCGCGAAGGTGGCGCCGCCCTTGAAGTCCACCAGCACCATGGACAGCAACTCCGGCGGATGCGTGGCCAGCAAGCCCAGCACCAGCGACCGCAGCATTTCCGATTTGCCGGAACCGGTGGCGCCGACGCAGAGCCCGTGCGGGCCCATGCCGAACTGAGCGGACTCCTTCAGGTCCAGCAGGGCGGGGCGGCCGCGGTCGTCCGGCCCCAGCGGGATGCGCAGGAAGTCCACCTCGCTGCGCGGTTTCCAGAGCCGCCTGATGTCCGCTTCGTCCAGTGCCGGGCTGAGGCCCAGCATTTCCAGGAAGCTGTCCGAACCGGCGGCGGTGTTGTGTTCCAGCGAGTCCGCGGAAAGCCGCATCGGCGCCAGCTCGCGGGCCAGCGCCTCGGCGGTGGCCACGGCCAGGCCGTCCAAGGTGCCGCGTTCTTCGACCGGTTCCACCGGATCCTGGCGATAGTTCTGGATCAGGAAACCCGCGTCCGACGGCGGGGCGTCAGCTTCCGCTGCTGCGTCGCCAGCCGCGCGGCCCGGCCTGGCGCCGGCACCGGCCTGGCTGCGTTCGGCCTGCGCGCGGTAGCTGCGGGAGCCTGCCGGGCCGCGGTCCGCAGCGGCGCCGTCCTGGCTGACGCGCACGCTGACTTCGCCGGGTTCCTGTCCGCGGTCGGCCACCAGATACACCACGGTGATGCCCAGCTGGGCCAGCCCGGCGTGCCGGTCCGGCAGCACCAGGTCTTCCGGCAGGGTGCCGTAGCAGTCGGCCAACACCAGCAGCCGGGGAAGGTGCTGGCTGGCGCCCTTGAGGTTCTTGGACGATTCGGCCGCCACCACGGCGCGGCGGTTCAGCTCGTCGGCCAGAACGGCGCCGAGTTCGTCCACGGAGCGCGCCACCCGGCGCACCGGGCCGGTGGCATGGGTCTGCTTCTGGTCGGCCAGATGCGGCAGCCAGAGGGTCCAGTCCCAGTCGCGCAGCCGGTCTTCGCGGGCCGCGAGGCCCACCTGCAGGTCTTCCGGCGAGTGGAAGGCACAGGCCTCGATGAGCAGGTTCCGGGCAGCGTTGATCACGAACTCGCGGGAACCAATGATGCTGACATTGCCGGCCGAGTCCAGCGGCAGGGTCAGCGGCAGGTCCGGCGACCTTTCGTACCGCCGCTGCAGGATTCGCACCTCGTTGTCCATGAAGGTGTCGCGCTGCGCGGTGGCGGGGCCCTGTTCGTTCACAGTGATCTGCCGGCTGATCCGCTCGCCGGAGCCGATCCGGACCTGCAGGAAGTCTTCGTTGCCGCGGCGCCGTTCCCACAGCCGCCGGCTGTTGCGGACGATGTCGAAGAGGGCGGTGGGTTCCGGGTTGCTGGTGCGGGCTGTGGTGATGGTCCGCTGCTCGTCGGTGCGCAGCGTCGCCCGGGATTCCTCCAGATACTCCAGATAGCGGTCGCGTTCCTCGGCCCGGGTGCGGGCCGCCCGGCCGCGCTGGCCCAGCATCATGATGATGGATGCCACCACGGTCACGATCATCGCGATGGCGCCGACGGCGGCCAGACTGTTGCCGCGGAAGAGCATCATCACGGTCATGGACAGGCCGGCGCCCAGCAGGGGAATCAGCGCCATGGCGTTCATCCGGCCGGACTTCTCCGCCATCGGCGGCGGTGCTTCCAAGCTGAACGGGGCAGCCTCGCGGGCCGGTGCGGTGGTGCGGGCCGGCCGGTGGATGATCTTCACGCTCATCGGCCGGTGTGCTCCATCGCCAGGGCCAAGGCGGTGGAGGCCAGCTCCGCCGCCTGCAGCCGGACGGCGCGGGACATCAGTCCGGGTTCGAACTCCACGCCGCTGGCCAGATGCCGGTCGTAGCCCAGCGGCAGCACGGCGAGTCCGTCCCGGGCCAGCGCCTTGGCTTCGGACATCGGGTTTAGCGGGGCATCGGCATCGGTCTGGGTCAGCACGGCCAGCAGCCCGGTGCCGGCCAGCTCCGGGGTGGCCGCCCACGCCGCGGCTGTCCGACGCACGTCCTGGACCCCGGCCACCGACGCGGGCGCCACCAGCACGGCCATTTGGGCGGCACCGATGGCCCAGTTGGTGTCCGGGTTCTCGCCCGGCCCGGTGGCGCAGTCGTAGACCGCCACCGGGCAGTACCGGGAGATGCTCTGGCCGGCCGCAGACAGCGCCGCGCTTCCGGCATGGCCGCCGAGCGCCCGCTCACCGGCCACCCACAGGTTGGCGCCGGCGGAAGCCAGCTGCCGGCGCAGCTCGTCGGCACTGGCAGCGGGTACCTGTTGGAGTACGGCCGCGGCCTCGTCGATGGCCGGCGCATCCGGCACGCCCAGGCGCAGCGCCAGGGTGCCGCCCGCGGGGGCCAGGTCCACGGCGGCAATGGTGTCCTGCCGGGCCGCGGCATAGAGCGAGGCCAGCAGCGCCGCCGTCGTGGTCTTGCCGGCGCCGCCCCGGCTGCCGATCACGGCCAGCCGGCGCCCGGTGCTCACCGCGGCCTGCGCCCCGGCGGTGGCGGCGACCAGCCGCTGCGGGTAGTCGTCGGAGGACACCAGGCCCTTCGCGGCGCGCGCGGTGCGGACCAGCCACGGCTCGCCCGGGCGGCTGCGCAGCCGGCGGCGGCGCTGTTCGGCATCGGACTCGAACGGTCCGCCTGCCACCGGTCCGGCGGCCGGTGCCGGTGAGCTCCACGGATCGGCCGCTGCCGCCGCACCCGCGCGGCCGGCCCCCGACGGGGCACCCGGCGGCACGCTGCCCGGATGGGCGTGGCCCGCGGTGAGATGGCCGGTGGCGGCCTGCTCCCGGGCAATCAAGTCCCTGCGCGAAATCGGTTCCATAGAGTCGGTCCCAGCCTGAGTCAGTCGAAGGTGGTCAGCAGCGATGCGAAGACGCCGAACAGGCCGATGACCAGCGGGACCGAGGCCAGGATGGCCAGCGTCTCGAACCGGTTGGCCAGCAGGCGCAGTTTCGCGGCGGAATGGTCCGGCAGCGTCACGGTCAGCGAAATCACGACGGCGACGGCCAGCACCAACAGGCCGGCCGCCACCAGCCAGCCCTGCGCAGGGGCGAAGGCCAACACCGACCGGGCCAGCGCCAGCGTGCCCACTGCCGCGGCCAGGTAGAGCGCAATCCGGTCCGGCGCCAGTGGGAAGGCGCGCGCCCGCAGCCCGGTGGCCAGGGCCAGGCAGCCGACCAGCGGCATGGTCCAGACTTGCCCGGCCATGTCCGTGCCCAGGATCCACAAGCCGGCGGCCACCGAGAGCGCCACCAGCGCGGTGGCGAGGCTGAGCCCGCGGTGCGCGGAGCCGATCGCCACATGCACGTCCGTGCGTCCGATCCGGCCGCCCTTGGCCCGGCGGTCGTCCAACGTGGCCAGGCCGGAGACGGACAGGGCGATCTGCGGCAGCAGGCCCAAGGTGGCGCAGCTGAGCAGTGCTGCCACGCTGGCGGCCTGCACCGGAGTGCTGAACAAGGCCAGCGACGCGGCCCAGAAAAGAGTGAGCAGGGCCAACAGCCCGGCGGCGGACATCAACGCCCGCGGGCGCTGCGAGATCAGGCCCGCGCAGACCAGCACCACCGCGCTCACCGCCGCGGCCAGCAGCACATGCGTCCCGGGACCGGCCGGAAGCCGCAGCACGCCGCCCACGGCCAGCAGCCAGCCGGTGCCCACCAGCAGCGGGCCCAGCACGGTGGCTGTTGCCCGGCCCAGATAGATGCCCGTGCCCAGCAGCACCGCGGCCAGGCCGAAAAAGACCGAGGCCGCCAGACCCGTGGCTGCGCCGTCGAGCAGCAAGTGCACGCCCAGGTACAGTCCCGCGCCAGCGAAGACGGCCCCCGTGGCCCGGCGGACCTTCTCCGTCCAGCGGCCGCTGATGTCGTCGGTCTGCTCCACCACGGCGTCGGTGATGTCGTACACCACGGGCGCGGGCGGCGCCTCGGACACGTTCACCAGCCGCAGCATGGCGCCGTCGGCGATCCCGGCGTCGCTGAGCGAGGCGTCCTCGCGCACCGGCTCACCGGCCGGAGTAATCAGCGTCTTGACCGAGACGGCGGACGTCGGCTGGTCGTCCAGCAGCTCCAGGATCTGGGGCAGCAGCAGGCCGGCAGGGGTCTGCGAAGGCAGCAGCACATCAACGTGGCGCTGCGGCCCGGCCACGGTGACTCGGGTAAAGGTTTCGGCCATGGTCAGGCGGCTCCTGAATGGGGGGTAAGCGTGAGACGGAAACCGCCGCCGCCGTCGTCGTCGTCCGCTAAATCACCAGTGATCTGAAGGACGACGGCGGATTGGGCGCGCTGCTGCTGTTGCGCACGCAGGTCTTCGAGCAGGTTGGTCACAAACGAATAGCCGACGCAGACTGCGGCAATCACCGCGGCCATAGCCACGCTGAAGAAGAAAGTGCGCACGCTCGACTTCCACCGTCGCTGCAACGGGTTGTTGCCGTACAGCAGGGCGGTGGCCAGGCGGGTCCGCCGGACAGCCACGGATTCGATGAGCTGATTGTCGTAATCGTGTGCCATCCCTCTCCTCCCAAGCGGTGCGAAATACGGTGTGTCGCTTCTCGAGCTTATCGTTCCAATTGATGGACAAACTCGCTGCTGTCCCGCGCAGGATGGGGAGATGTACCCATTAACGCCGATTGACGCAGGCATGGGCCAGCGCGTTCCATGGTAAAGGCGGGGAACCGCCTCACGACAACCGGCCGGGCGGCAACCCGGCATTCGGCGGACGGGCCATGCCCGCCGGGACAGCGGCAGCTACAGCCCCGATGGGGCACGGAGGTGGAGCAATGAGCGGCAACCAGTTCATCAAAATGGAGAAGAGCGCGTTCGTCGACGCCGGCAAGGCCAGCGCGGCGGCCGACACCGAGCTGCAGGCACTGATGAAGGAACTCGAGGCGGTCCCGGAGCCGATGCGCAGCAACACGGCGGGTGATTTCTGGGAGAAGTTCAAGGGCATCATGGGCCGGGCCAACATGGTGGCTTCGGGACTGCAGAAGTCGCTGGTTTCCATCCAGCAGGGCCAGTCCGAGGTCAACACCACCATGCAGCAGGGCGAGCAGCAGCAGGCCGACGACGCCGACGCCACCGAGGGCAAGGCAGCCTGGGACGACGCCGTCTTCCGCAACCGCGGCTAGCGCTCCCGCCGCGTGAAGCGGCAACCGGCCGGCAGCAGCGGCCAACAGACGCACGCACCGATCAGAGACTTTCCGGCGAAGGCCGGGCATGAGGGAGGAAACATCATGGCAGACCAGAATTCATTCGCCTTTTCCGACGGCGGAGCATCGCAGGCCCAGGACAACCTGGACCGGGTGAAGAAGAAGCTCAACGCGCTGGTGGAGACCCGCAAGAAGGACGCCGCGGACCTGCAGGCAAAGTTCCAGGCCACTGACATCGCCGAGCAGTACGACCGTGTGGAGCAGGCATGGGCCGACGCCGGTATAGCTTTCGCGGGCATCATGGCCGATGTACACAAGCTGCTGGAAGACGCCAAGAGCACCGCGGGAAGCACCATCAAGACCGCCGGCGGAAAGATCGCCAACATCTAACACCGCCCGCAGAACCAAGGCGCGGTCAACATCCAGGGGCACAGGGCAACATCTAGTACGGAAGGCGGACAGCAGTGGCACTCGACGGCTGGGATATCGACCCCACCAAGGTCCAGGCGATCGTCAGAACCGCCAGCGGGCGGACCGAGGGCTTCGAGAAGGACTTCCCGGCGCTCGGCACGGAATTGTCCGAGATGGCCACCGCCTCCAAATCCGGCCCGGTGATGGAAGCGCTGAACGGCTGGGCGGAGAAGACGGTCCAGCCGGGCCTGGAGAGTGTCGGCGGACGCTTGCAGACCACGTTCCAGGGGACCATGGACGCGGTCAACGCCTACGTCCTCGGCGACGCCAGGATGGCCGGCGACGCGCAGGACCTGATCGGTACCCTGCCGGAGGAGGAGCAGGCCGTGCGCCCGCACAGCCCGCACGGTCCGGTTCCGCAAGCACTTTGAACCGGGCGCGCTGGACGCTGCAGTCTCCAACCCACTAGGCGCGGTAACCCGCACCACAGTCGCTCGAACCACTACACGTCTCTCGCACCACAGCTCGCACCACATAAGGGGAATTCATGACGGCCTGGGATCCGTATGCCGAGGCATACCCGCCGCGGCCCGACGCCGAACTTCTGCGCACCCACGCCAGGGCGCTGGATAAGACGGCCGAGGGCATTGTCGACGCGGTCGAGCTGATCGAGGGCGACTGGAGCGGACTGGAAGCGGTTTACAAGTCGCCGGAAGCGCCCCAAGCCTATGTTGCGGTCAAACCGGTCAAGACCACCGCCGAGGAGATCAAGGCCGACACCGCCGCCATCAAATCGGCCATCGAAACGTTTGCCGACTGGGCCGACACCTTCAAGGCCCGCTATGACGCGCTGGTGGTCCGTTGGCACGGCATACGTTCGCGGATCGCCAGCGAAGGCGACGACTGGCGCAAGGAAGAGGACCTGGTCAACGACGACAACCAGCTCCTCAAGGACGCCAATTCACTGGCGGCAGAGCACATGGCGGCCGAACGCGCATGCCACAATGCCATTACCGCGCTGTACGGCGGCATCACCCTGGTTGAGACCACGCAGGATGGCCCGGGCACCGGCCAGCAAGCCTACGGTTACTCGGCCGAACAGCTGGATTCCGCCACCGGGGAAGGCCACATCCCGTGGGGCAAGCCCACGGAGTGGGACAAGCCCTGGTACCGGGATGCCTGGGACGGAGTGGTGTCCTTTGGCAAAGGCGTCTGGAGCGGCATAACCGGCACGGTGACCGGCCTGTGGAACATGGTCAACTTCACCGACGGGGAAACCTTTGCGGCCACTTGGAAGGGCATCGGCCAGATCGCCCTGAACGTTGCCATCGTCTCCAGCCCGATCACGGCGGTGGTGGCCGAGAAGATCGGCGGACCGGGCACGGTCAAGAAGGCCGGCGAGGAACTGCTCGCCGTCGGCAAGGCAGCCATCCACTGGGACGACTGGCAGCGCGATCCGGCCTACGCCGCCGGCGCCACGGCGTTCGATCTCTCCGCCATCCTGCTCACCGCCGGCGGCGGAGCTGCCGCGAAGGTCGGTGGCGTGGCCAACAAGGTCACGGCCGTCAGCAGGGCCGGCGGCGTGGCCTCCAAGGTGCTGGACTTCTCGGGCCTGACCAAGACGGCGGGCGTCACCACGCGGGCCCTCGACTTTTCCAGCAACCTCAAGTTCACCGCCATCGACGTCACCACCAGCGGTTTCAAGACGGTCAGCAACACCGTCCGCCCGTACGTCAGCACCGCCGGACACACCATCACCGACGGGCTCCGGCATGCTTCCACCGGACTGCGCACCGGGTTGGATAACCTCACGACGTCGGTGCGCACCAGCGCTGACAACTTCGCCAACGCGCTGGGCGGCCCGCGTGTGGCTACCGCCGGCGGCGGCTTCACCACGCCGCACCGGTTCGACGCGGAGATGCCCTCCAGCCGGAACTCCAACAGCACCATGAACTTCGACGCCGACGGACCCAAGCCGCCCTCCGGCCAGTCCGGCTACACCGTCCCGGACCGCTCCGCACCGCCGCAGTACGGCCAGCGGATCGAGACCCCAGAAGCCAACGCCGGACGGGGGTCCGCGCCGGAAACCGAGGCGACGCGGACTGCCCCCGATGCGGAGGCTCCGCGGACCGCTCCGGACGCCGAGGCACCGCGGACTGCCCCGGACGCCGAGGCACCGCGGACTGCCCCGGACGCCGAAGCGCCGCATCAGACTCCGGATGCCGAAGCTCCCCAGACGGCACGGGAGCCGGACAACGCGCAGACCACTCCCGATAGCGAGGGTGCCGCCGTGGAGGGGGCACACGAGCCCGAAGTCATCGTCCGCCGTGACGAGTCGGGCCAGCCGACTGAAGTCATCATCGATGGCGAGACCCACACGGTGTCGACCCGCTCCGACCAGATCGCCCAGCTCCCGCGTTCCACTACGCCCGCCAACTGGGCTGATGCAGAATCTGTCCTGCAGCGGCACCTGCCGGAGAGCGACCTCGCCCGCCTCGACGACCTGCGGGGACCAGACGGCAAGCTGCCAAACGAGGTCATCGACAACCAATTGGCAGGCCTGATCGAACGCGAATTCGGTGCCCCGGACGGCAACTGGCCCAAACCACCAGAGAATGCCAGCGCCGTCGAGCGTGCACTTGCCCCGTTCACTAACCGCTACTACTACGACCTGACCGACAACCAGGCGGCGCTCATCCACGACTTGCGCCATGCGATGGGAACCGGCGATGTGGAGACTCTCTACCAGAAGGTCATGTCGGTAGACGATGCCGCCCAGGTCCTCGCCCGCACGGACAGCTACCCCGGGTCCGTGGGCGGCTTCATCAGCCAGGCGGCAGATACGGCACGGTTGGCCTCCTCCGGGGATATCGTCAACGGGCTTAGGCTCGACTACTGGCTTGATGATGCGGCTGGCCGTCGGCTCGCCTACCAGGCCGACAAGGTCGACGAGGTGGTGGCCATCCGATTCCAGGCACGAGACGATGCGGCTTGGGAAAACATAGGGATCCCCGACTGGTCCAACCGTGAGCGGGTTGGGGAGCTCCGCTACGACCGGGCACACGCGCGCCAGACCAATCAGCCGGAACTGCCCCAGGATCTAGAACGGGCCAAAGCCGAGCTAGCGAATGCCCGCGGAGACACAATCGAACCGGATGCAGCCAGCTGGCCCAACACCGGCCACGGCTTCACCAGCAGCCGGGTGGACGGCACCCCGGTCCTACCAGAACTCAAAGTCAATGGTGGAACGAATCTTCGTGACGGCGCAGAGATGTGGCGCATCAACAGCGCGGGCGAGGAAACGCTGGTGGGTGTCTACGATGCGCTTAACAACCGATGGGCCAGGGTCTAACAAATGTGGATGAGTGACGGAACCAAGCTTTCGGGATCATACGGCACTTGGCGGGGTGAAGAGCTCGAGTTGGACAGCACCCGCCCGCTCAGGGGGAAGCTCGTCCTGATCCAGGATGGGGGCGACAGTCCGGGGCCGGAGTGGGCTGAGCATCATTTTCCGAACCGGTTTGCCCGGACCCCGGTTCACTTCCGACGCATCGTAGACGCGAACGAAGTGTCGGACTTACATTCCATTCGTGCCACGGCCAAGCTGGACCGGGTGTCGGTCGAACTGCTGGCGGAGGATGACAAAGGGCGCCTCGCTGTACAGACTTTGGGCGGGGCCGCGCCGAACTTCATGAACGGGTTCGTGGAGGAATTCGGGTTTGAGCGCTACGAGAATGCCTTTGTTTTCGGATGGGTTCCCCGGCACGCCCTCGTCGATATCACCATCGAGCGTACAGAGCGTGATGGATGACTGTCCCACAATGCAGAGTGTCCAGTCGATCTTCGTCAGGGTGTCAGGGGAGTCTAGGTTAGGGTCAAGGCCATGTGGATGCCTGATGGAACGAAACTGACTGGCTGTTACGGTACGTGGCGGAATGGTGAACTGGAACTGCGCTCTCCGGTCTCGTTCAAAGGCGAGTACACCCTTATTCAGGATGGGGGAGAACAGCCCGGGCCAGAATGGAAGCGGGACACCTTTCCAAACAGGTTTGCTCGGACTCCTGTGCGCTATCGTTTCCGCGTTCCGGAAGTCGAAATCGCCGGTGTGCACGAGATCCTGACCACGGGCTAGAGGACGACTGGAGGGGAGATCGGATTATGTGGCGTAACGATGGCTCGAAGCTAACTGGTACTTATGGGACCTGGCAGGGGCACGAATGTGAGCTGTGGAGTTCTGCTAGTGATCGCGGGAACCTGACTCTGGTTCAGGATGGAGGAGAGCAACCAGGGCAGGGCTGGAAGCGCTTGGATTATCCCAACAGGTTCGCCCGGACACCAGTCCGTTACTACAAGGATGTCGATGCGGCCGCCGTCTCCGAAGTCCATACCGTGCGGGCGACGGCGAAGCTGGATAGCGCCTCCGTTGAGCTTTTGGCTGAGAACGACGAGGGACGCCTCGCCGTGCATACTTTGGGGCAGATGGCCTTTGCAACGATGCAGCGGTACATGGATCAGTTTGGGTTCGAACGCTATGAGAATGCCTTCGTGTTCGGCTGGGTCGAGCCACATGCCCTGCAGGACCTGAACATCGAACGCACCGAGCGGGCGCACACAGCGTGATCAAGAGTGGAGCGAAAAGCATGAACGGGATAATCCTGCAGAAAGCTGTAAGCCCGGCCCTGGGCCATAGCTATCTGGCTAACTCCGCGGACACGGTCGCCGGCTACGTGTTGCGGGCGGCTGACGTCCTGGACGCACGGACCCCGGACCTGTTGTTCGACGCCCACGGTTTGGGGTTTTCAGGGTCTCCGTGGCAGCGGGATTCGGAAACCATCGATGTGATCCGATTCCAGTCCCCGGTTGGTAACTACCTGCACGACGCGCTTGCGCCGGAGTTTGTGGACCGTGAGCCGTTTACCGGAACCGGATTCACTTCCTGGGACGGTGGGCGGGCGCCGTTGTTCTATCTCGATGAAGTGCGGCTGCCGGCCGGAGCGGAACTCTGGCGCATCGGCCGGAACGGGTCGGAGGATCTGCTCGCGGTCTATGTCGATGTAGCCCGGGGCTGGGCGGTGGTCGCCGCTGCAGTGAAGATGGAGCCGAAGCCGGTACCGCCGTCGTCGTTGCTGGGCTGGCGTGCCGAATGGCGGGGGGCAGAATTCGTTGCCGACGTGGTCGATGACGGCAACACCGTGGTGCTCTCATCGCCCGGTGAGCCGCCGGCGGAAGTTTCCGGTTTCGAGGAGACCCCGCGCGGGGTCTGGCGGGCGAAAGTTCCGCTGTCGGACATCACCGACCTCTACGAACTGAACGTCTCCTGCACCTTCAACGGGCTTCCTTTCCGGGTCCTCGATACCGCGATGGATGGCAGCCGGCGCATCTTCCGGCTCTCCTACACCGGTCACAACGCAGACTTCGCCGAGGGCCTGCAGCTCGATAAGGCCGATGCCGGCGTCTACCGGACCATTGCTGCCGAGGACGACGTTCAGGATCTGCAGTTCGTGCAGAACCGGCTGGCCGGCCTGCCGGGAGCGGGCAGCTAGGAAGCTCTGCTCCGGATGCGCTGACCGGTGAGACGCCCGGCACACTGTTAGGCGGCAAACCCGCGGGCATTTAGAATAGGAAACTGTGCGCTTATTGCGCAGGAGGATTCCACAAGAAGAAGGACTGCCCGTGTCTAACTCTGCCGAGGCCATCACCCAGCGTCCCCTCAGGGTGGCTATCATCGGCGCCGGACCAGCCGGCGTCTACGCCGCTGACATCCTCACCAAGGCTGAGCGGGACTTCGAGGTCAGCATCGACCTCTTCGACCGCTATCCCGCTCCGTACGGCCTGATCCGCTACGGCGTGGCGCCGGACCACCCCCGGATCAAGGGCATCGTCAACGCGCTGCACAAGGTGCTGGACCGCGGCGACATCCGCTTCTTGGGCAACGTCGACTACGGCCAGGATCTGACCCTGAGCGACTTCCGGCACTTTTACGACGCCGTCATCTTCGCCACCGGCGCCATCAAGGATGCGGCCCTGGACATCCCGGGGGTTGAGCTGGACGGGTCCTACGGTGCCGCCGAGTTCGTCTCATGGTACGACGGCCACCCGGATGTGCCGCGGGAGTGGCCGCTGGACGCCAAGGAGATCGCGGTCATCGGCAACGGCAACGTGGCACTGGACGTGGCCCGCATCCTGTCCAAGCACGCCGAGGACCTGCTCAGCACCGAGATCCCGGATAACGTCTACCGCGGGCTGAAGAGCTCGCCGGTCACCGACGTGCATATCTTCGGCCGGCGTGGCCCCGCCCAGGTGAAGTTCACGCCGCTGGAACTGCGCGAACTCTCGCATTCCCGCGACGTGGACATTGTGCTCTACCCGGAGGACTTCGACTTCGACGAGGGATCCGACGAGGCCATCCGCACCAACAACCAGACCAAGACCATGGTCAACACGCTCACCAACTGGCTGGTGGAGGAACAGGACACCGGTGCCTCGCGTCGGCTGCACCTGCACTTCCTGCACACGCCGCTGGAAATCGTCGAGGGCACCGGGGACGGCGCCGGCCATGTTGCCGCGATCAAGTTCGAGCGCAACGAACTGGACGGCACCGGCAATGTCCGCGGCACCGGCGAAATCGTCGAGTACCCGGTCCAGGCCGTCTACCGGGCCATCGGCTACTTCGGCTCCGAACTGCCCGAGGTCGGCTTCGATGCCCGCCGCGGCGTGATCCCCAACGAGGGCGGGCGCGTGATCGACGAGGGCGGAAGCCCCGTCCCCGGCATCTACGCCACGGGCTGGATCAAGCGCGGCCCCGTCGGCCTGATCGGTCACACCAAGGGCGATGCGCTGGAGACCATCGGCTTCCTGCTCGAGGACCGACTGGACCTGCCGGCCGCCGAAGAACCTGACGAGGACGCCATCATCAAGCTGCTCGAAGAGCGCGGCGTTGCGTACACGACCTGGGAAGGCTGGCTGAAGCTGGACGCCCATGAGCGGGAGCTTGGCGCTTCCTTCGTCGCGGACAACAACAACGACGGCGGTGCTCCCGCCGTCGAGCGCGAGCGCGTCAAGGTAGTTGCGCGCGAAGACATGATCAACATCTCGCACCGCTGAGACAAGCTGGCCGGGCCGTCGGTGGTCGATGGGGGCGCCAGCGCCGAGTGCGGTGGTCGATGGAGGCGCGCCAGCGCCGAGTAGAGACCCGAACGGCCTGCCGGTGGCGGAGTCCTAACCCTTGACGTAGAAGCGCAGCACGTCTCCGCCGGGCAGTTCCACCCGGACCTTGCCGTTGCCGGCTAGACTGAGGCGCGCACCGGGGTAGGTGGAACGCAGGCTGTTGAGCAGCGTTTGATACGGATCCGCGGGCGGAAGTTCCGTCCCGGATTGAATTTCCGCGGCCTGGCGGTTGAGTAAGGCCCGGAACCGCCCTCCGAACCGCTGCAATCGAGACTGTGCTGGGACCACCATCGCCTTGTTGCCCGCTTCCTTGCTTGCTTCACTGCCGGCGGCCGGCCGGTCCGATTCCCCTGGGTCGGCCCTTTCACCAAGTATGGGAGCCGCGGGCCGTAAATGCGCGAGGTGTTCCGGCAAGTCGCGGAAGAGCCTGTGATTCGCGCGTTCCGGCGCGCACACAAACCCAGCGGCTAAGCTGAGACCCGGCCGGATACGACCGCTCGCGGAGCGAACCGATCGGCGTCGTACCAGCACAGGTCCGAGCAGCAGGAGGAAGCGCACCGCATGGCCAGACCGCAGAACCCGCAGCGCAAGCCCCAGCTGCTCGAAGACATCCTGGACTACCTGCAGGACAAGAATCTGGCCGAGCTGTCCTTCCGCCCGCTGGCCGAAGCCCTGGGCATCAGCAGCTACATGCTGGTCTACCATTTCGGGCACCGCGAACAGCTGCTCGAGGAGATTGTGCACCGGGTCCAGGAGCAGCTCTCGGCGCCGTCGCCGGAGCAGTTGGCGGGCCTGGACGCCCCTGCACTGCGCCGGCAGTTGCTGCTGGTCTGGGAATGTTCACAGACTCCGCAGAGCCGCGTGCTCCAGCGGCTGGGATTTGAGGCGGCCATCCAGCGGGCGGCCGCCGCACAGTCCGCGCCGGACGGATCCGCACTCCGGGCGGCGGGTTTTTCCATGTGGCGCGAAGCCGCTGCAGGCTGGCTCAGCGCACGCGGGGCAGACGAGCAGACATCGGCAGCCGAGGGAACGCTCTTCGCCGCCGGACTGTGCGGCTTGTGGTTCGGACAGGTCGCAGCTGCCCAGCCGCCGGAGGGGACCACGGCAGCGTTCCACTTGTTGTTGGAGCGCCTCCTGCAGGCAGCCCCCTGACGCCCGCGACAAGTGAACTGGCGCGCCGCCCACCTCAAAAGGTGCCGCAGCGGCAGAAGCCGGGCTCCGCCGTCGTGGTTTGGTACAGGCTCGCATAGTCTGGGGGAGTGACCAACGAAAAGCCGCTCAGTGAAGAACAGACCCAACGGATTGTTGGCATCGCCATGGATTTGGCCCGCGAGGGCAAAACCGGCGAGCTGGCTGAGTTCCTCGACCACGGCCTGCCCGTGGATGCGCTGGACCCGGACCGCAACACCCTGTTGATGCTGGCCTCCTACCATGGGCAGGAAGAGACCCTGGATATGCTGCTGGCCCGGGGCGCCAACCCGGACATCCGCAACGTCCGCGACCAGTCCCCGATTGCCGGTGCCCTATTCAAGGGTGAGGACGCGGTCGTGGCCAAGCTGCTGGCGGCCGGCGCGGACGTGGATGCCGGCACGCCGTCCGCGCGCGATGCGGCCAAGATGTTCGGCCGCGAGCACCTGCTGGAGAAGTAGGCATCGATCCTAACAACGAAAAAACTGCCCGGGTCCGGCCGCAATGGCTGGTCCCGGGCAGTTTTATGCCGTCAGGCGAGGGGATTACGCCGAGTCGGTGTTCACATCCACCGCGGAGATCTTGCCGGCCTGCAGGGCCTCGATGGCCTTGCGCACGCCTTCGCCGTAGGCCGGGTCGGCCTTGGTGCAGTTGGCGATGTGGCGTTCGATGGTGGCTTCGGAAGCCCCGTCGATGGCGCGGGCGGTGTTCTCGAACAGCACCTGGCGCTGCTCGGCGGTCATCTTCTCGCGGAAGAGGATGCCGGGCTGCTCGAAGTAGTTGTCGTCGTCCTCGCGGAAGTTGAACCGGTCGGCCACGGCGCCCACGGCCTGGGCCGGGTCGCGGTACGCCGGCTGTTCCTGCCAGCGTCCGTAGCCGTTCGGCTCGATGCCCGGGGTTGCGCCCTGGTTGCCGTCCACGCGCATGGAGCCGTCACGGTGGAAGGAGTTGACCAGGCCGGCGCCGCGCGGGTAGTTCACCGGGATCTGGTGGTGGTTGACACCCAGACGGTAGCGCTGCGCATCACCGTAGGAGAACAGGCGGCCCTGCAGCATGCGGTCCGGGGAGAAGCTGATGCCCGGCACCACGTTGGCCGGGGTGAAGGCAGCCTGCTCCACGTCGGCGAAGTAGTTCTCCGGATTACGGTTCAGCTCCCACTCGCCAACCTCGATCAGCGGGTAGTCCTTCTTGGACCAGACCTTGGTCAGGTCGAACGGGTGGTACTTGTAGGTCTCAGCATCGGCCTCGGGCATGATCTGGACCATGAGCTTCCACTTCGGGAAGTCGCCCTTGTCGATCGAGTCGAGCAGGTCGCGCTGGTGCGACTCGCGGTCTTCGCCGACCAGAGCAGCGGCGTCGGCATCGGTGAGGTTCTTGATGCCCTGCTGCGTGCGGTGGTGGAACTTCACCCAGAAACGCTCGCCGGCGTCGTTGATGAAGCTGTAGGTGTGCGAGCCGAAGCCGTGCATGTGGCGGTAGGACGCCGGGATGCCGCGGTCGGACATGACGATGGTGACCTGGTGCAGGGCCTCCGGCAGGTTGGTCCAGAAGTCCCAGTTGTTCTCGGCGCTGCGCAGGTTGGTGCGGGGATCACGCTTCACCGCGTGGTTGAGGTCGGGGAACTTCAGCGGGTCGCGGAAGAAGAACACCGGGGTGTTGTTGCCCACCAGGTCCCAGTTGCCCTCTTCGGTGTAGAACTTCACCGAGAAGCCGCGGATGTCACGCTCGGCGTCGGCTGCGCCGCGCTCGCCGGCAACGGTGGAGAAACGGGCGAACAGCTCGGTCTTCTTGCCGACCTCGGAGAAGATCTTGGCCTTGGTGTACTTGGTGATGTCGTTGGTCACCGTGAAGGTGCCGAACGCACCGGAGCCCTTGGCGTGCATGCGGCGCTCGGGGATGACCTCGCGGTCGAAGTGCGCCATCTTCTCCAGGAACCAGACGTCCTGCAGCAGCATCGGGCCGCGGGGACCAGCGGTCAGGCTGTCCTGGTTGTCCGCTACGGGCGCGCCCGCAACGGTTGTCAACGGCTTGGTGTTATCAGCCATTTATGTATCGCTCCTTGTCGGATCTTCCAATTGAAGGTCTTTCGTGGCACTGCAGGCGGGACATATGCCCCAGAACGTTACCTCGGCTTCGTCAATCGAGAAGCCGTGGTTATCGCCCACCGTGAGGCACGGTGCCTCGCCTACGGTGCAGTCGATGTCGGCAATGTCGCCGCACCGCCGGCACACCACGTGGTGGTGGTTGTCGCCAACCCGGGCCTCGTAGCGCGCCGGGGAGCCTGACGGCTCGATCCGGCGCAGCAACCGGGCATCGGTCAACGCGGCAAGCACGTCGTACACGGCCTGCTTCGAAACCCCGCCCAGCTCGTCCCGCACCATGCCGGTGATGGCATCGGCGTCGGCATGCGGGTGCGCGCGGACTGCTTCCAGCACCGCGGTCCGCGGACGGGTGACGCGCAGCGAAGCCTCGCGCAACATGTCCTCGGGTTCCCTCATATCGACCATGACAGCCATTCTGGCAGCTTTTCTGGACTCAGTCCAGAATATGTTCTGGAACGAGTCCAGAATAGTCGGTGAACCGGAGGTGTCGAACAAGCACGACGGCGGTGCTCGCCCCTGGTCTATCGGCAGGGCCTGGCCGCAAGCGACCGGCACATCGACCCGCCGTGGCGTTTGGGACGCCACGCTCCGCGCCTGCGCCCCGCCAGCCGAGGAAAGGTGCCGCGGGCAACTAGAATTTCCGCCATGCCCAAACTGTTTGCCGACACGGCGCCGCTGACGGAGAGCCCGGAATTCCGCAGGTTGTGGATCGGCACGTCGCTCTCTGCGATCGGCGCACAGTTGACCGCGGTGGCAGTGAGTCTGGAGGTTTACCAGCTCACCGGATCGACGTGGGCGGTCGGCGCGGTCGGCGTCGTTGGCTTGATTCCGCTGGTGCTGGCCGGGCTCTACGGCGGCTCGGTGGTGGACGCCCACGACCGCCGGAAGGTAGCGCTCTATTCCGGTCTGGTGCTCTGGGCCTGCACCGCGGTGTTTGCCCTGCAGGCGTGGTTCCAGCTGGAACAGGTGTGGTTGTTGTATCTGGTGATTGCGGTGCACTCGGCGGCGGCCGGGATCAACCAGCCGGCTCGCAGTGCGATTGTGCCGCGGCTGGTGCGGCGGGAGATGTTGCCGGCCGCCAATGCGCTGACCATGATGACGTTCGGTCTGGGCATGACCATCGGGCCGCTGGCCGCGGGCGTGCTGGTGGCCAATGTGGGCTTCGGCTGGACCTATACGTTGGACGTTCTGACATTCACGGCGGCCATTTGGGCGGTGCTCAAGCTGCCGCCGATCCCGCCCGAGGGGGACGTACGCAAGGCCGGCCTGCAATCAGTGGTGGAAGGACTGCAGTTCCTGCGTACCCGTCCGAACATCCGGATGACGTTCCTGGTGGACATGGCTGCGATGGTGCTGGCCCAGCCGCGTGCGCTGATGCCGGCCATCGGAGCGGTAATCATCGGCGGCGGCGAGGCGACCGCGGGCATCCTGCTGGCCGCGGTGGCAGCCGGTTCGTTCTTCGCGGCGGTGTTCTCCGGGCCGTTGGGAGGCGTCCGGAGGCAAGGGCTCGCGGTGCTGTGGTGCGTGGTGGTCTGGGGGATCGCGGTTGCCGGGTTCGGCGCCGTCGTCGTGATAGCGGGCCGTGCCGACGCCGCGGCTGCCGGCGATGTCAGTGAGTGGCTGCTGCCCGCGGCCCTCTGCCTTGCCGTTGCCGGTGGCGCGGACACGGTCAGCGGCGTCTTCCGCAACACCATCCTGCAAGCGGCCACGCCCGACGCCATGCGCGGGCGGCTGCAGGGCATCTTTATTGTGGTGGTGGCCGGCGGCCCGCGGCTGGGCGATGCCGTCGCCGGCGGAGGCGGCGAATGGCTGGGCGAGGGTTTCGCAGCCGTGGCCGGCGGTATCGCCTGCGTCTGTCTGGTCGGGCTGCTGCACCGGTTGCAGCCCAGATTCGCCCGCTACGACGATAGGCACCCGGAGCCATAGCTGCCGCCGGGACGCTGGGAACCTGCCGCCGGAATCCGGCGTTGGACTAAGTGTGCGGTAGATACACTGAAACCGGACATGCTGCGCCCGCAGCGGCAGAGGGCCGCATCGGCGCGGGAGAGGACTTACAGGCTGTGCACAACCACTTCAACGGACTGAAAACGGCAGGATTGCTGGGCGGTCTCTTCGCCCTGCTGCTGGCGATCGGCGCGCTGTTGGCCAGCGGGACCGGCAGCGCCAACTGGATCTGGATCATGGCCCTGATCGGCGTGGCCACCACGGCCTACAGTTACTGGAACAGCGACAAGCTGGCCATCCGCAGCATGCAGGCCTACCCGGTCACCGAAGCGGATCAGCCCGGAATGTACCGAATCGTCCGCGAACTATCCACGCGGGCCAACCAGCCGATGCCCCGGCTCTACGTTTCCCCGACCATGGCTCCGAACGCGTTCGCCACCGGGCGCAACCCGAAGAACTCGGCGGTCTGCTGCACCGAGGGCATCCTGCGCCTGCTGGACGAGCGCGAACTGCGCGGCGTGCTGGGCCATGAACTGATGCACGTTTACAACCGGGACATCCTGACCTCCTCCGTCGCCGCGGCCGTGGCGGGTGTCATCACCTCGGTGGCCCAGTTCCTGCTGTTCTTCGGCGGCCGCGACCGCAACGCCAACCCGCTCGCCCTGATCGCCATGTCCCTGCTGGCCCCGATCGCGGCCATGCTGATCCAGATGGCAGTCAGCCGCACCCGCGAATACGACGCGGACGAGGACGGCGCCACCCTGACCGACGACCCGCTGGCGCTCGCTTCCGCGCTGCGCAAGCTGCAGTACGGCACACAGCAGGCACCGCTGCCGCAGGACCAGAAGCTGGTCAACACCAGCCACCTGATGATTGCCAACCCGTTCAAGGGCGGCGGCGTCAAGAAGATGTTCAGCACCCACCCGCCGATGGACGACCGCGTGGCGCGGCTGGAACGGATGGCCGGACGGCCGCTGGGCTACTGAGGCCCACATGCGACTGCTGCTGATCCGGCACGGGCAGACACCCTCCAACGTCCGCGGGCTGCTGGATACTGGTGCGCCCGGTGCCGAACTGACCCAGTTGGGCGAGGAGCAGGCCCGTGCCCTGCCGACGGCGCTCGACGGCGAACCGATCGACGCGCTCCTGGTCTCCACGCTCGTCCGCACCCAGCTCACCGCCTCCCCGCTGGCCGCCGCCCGCAAGCTCGAGACGGATGTCCGCGACGGGCTGCGCGAAATCTCGGCAGGCGAGCTGGAAATGCGAGGCGACCGCGACGCCATCATTGCCTACATGACCACGGTCTTCGCCTGGGCATCGGGCGACCTGGACCGGCGGATGCCCGGCGGCCCGGACGGGCACGAAACATTCGGCCGCTTCGATGCCGTCATCGACGAGGCCCGCGCCGCCGGCATCGGCACCCTGGCCGTGGTCAGCCACGGAGCCATGATCCGCAGCTGGGCCGGCGCGCGGGCCTCGAACCTTTCGATCCCGTTCGTGGCACAGAATCAGTTGAGCAACACCGGGGTGGTGGTCCTCGACGGCGGCACGGACGGCTGGGAGGCGCTCACCTGGATGGGCCAAGCCGTGGGCGGGCCCGAACTGGCCGCCCCGCTCGCCGACGGTCCCACCGCCGATCCGATCAATCCGGCCCGCATCCCCACTGATTCCCGGGACTGACGACGCGCCCTTCGCTGCCCGGGCCTTCCTCGGCTGAGGAGCCTGGCCTGCGGGCTGAGGGGCCTCGCCGGCGGCTGTGGCCCGTTTCCGCCCATATGTCACAGTTCAGCACTCCGCGGTGTCCTATGTTGTAACCACTAAACAAGGGAGCTCGCGGTGACTACACGTCAACGGATCGTCGTTATTGGGGCAGGTTATGCCGGAGTCATGGCCGCGAACCGGCTGGCCGGCTGCAAGGAACTGGCAGGCCAGATCGGCGTGACCGTGATCAACCCGGCGGCGGATTTCGTGGAGCGGATCCGGTTGCACCAGGTGGCGGCGGGTAGCCGGGAGTCAGCCTCCGTTCCGATGGAATCGGTGCTGCACCCGGCCGCCACGCTGGTGGTCGGCCAGGCCTCGCGGATCGATCCGCGCGCACACACCGTCCAGTTCGACGACGGCCGCGCCCCGCTGCCCTATGACTTCCTGGTCTACGCTCCCGGCAGCGCCAGCCAGCCCGCACCCTCGGGATCCGTCGGCTACGCACTGCAGGACGCCGAGTCTGCCAAGCGTCTTCGCCCGGCGTTGGAGGAGTTGGCGCCGGGCGCCGTCGTCAGCGTAATCGGCGGTGGCCTGACCGGCATTGAGGCAGCGGCTGAAATTGCCGAGGCGAAGCCGCGGCTGACGGTGCGGCTGGTCTCGCGCGGTCCGGTGGGGGAGGACCTTTCCGACGGCGGCCGCCGCGCCTTGCTCGCCCAACTCCAATGCCTCGGGGTGCAGGTCATGGAGGGGGAGCGCGTGGACCGGTCGGACGGACAGCACATCACGCTGTCGGACGGCACCTCCCTGGCCTCCGACTGCACCGTCTGGGCGGCCGGCTTCACCGCTCCCGGCCTCGCCCGGGCCAGTGGGCTGGCTACCGATGCCGAGGGCAGGCTGCTCGTTGATTCAACCCTGGCCTGCCCCGAGTTCCCGGAAATCTTCGGCGCCGGCGACGCCGTCCACGCCCCTGACACGGTTGCCTCGCACCTGCGGATGAGCTGTGCGATCGCCATGCCCATGGGTGCCCATGCCGCCGACAACGTCGTCGCCCGGATCCAGCAGCGGAGTCCTCAGGAGTTGTCGGCCGGGTTCATGCTGCGCTGCATCAGCCTGGGCCGCAGGTCCGGGCTGGTCCAACCGGTGCAGGCGGACGATGCCCCGCGTCGTTTTGCCTTGAGCAGGCGGGTGGGGGCACTGGTCAAGGAGCAGGTCTGCCGGATGACGTTGTCGTGGATCAGGGGAGAGCGGCGGCGCAGTGGCTCGTACAGTTGGCCGCGCGGCCCGCGGGCCGTCAGGGCCGCACAGTAGCAGCGGCAGAAGACCCAGCCAAAGTACGACGACGGCCGCGAACCTGAGGTGCGCGACCGTCGTCGTACATAAATCAGCGGTAGTTGATGAACTGGAGGTCGACTTCCAGGTCAGAGCCCTTGAGTAGGGAAATGACTTCCTGCAGATCGTCGCGGGACTTGGACGTGACGCGCAGTTCGTCGCCCTGGATCTGGGCCTTCACGGCCTTGGGGCCCTCTTCGCGGATGATCTTCGAGATCTTCTTGGCCTGGTCCTGGGCGATGCCTTCCTTAATGCCGGCCTCGATTCGGTACTCCTTACCCGAGGCGAACGGCTCGCCGGCATCCAGGGACTTCAAGGAGATGCCGCGCTTGACCAGCTTGGACTGCAGCACGTCCAAGACGGCCTTCACCCGCTCCTCGGAGTTAGCCTTCATCAGGATCTTCTCGCCGCTGAAGTCGACTTCGGCGCCGACTCCCTTGAAGTCATAGCGCTGCGCAATTTCCTTCTGCGCCTGGTTCAAAGCGTTGGCAACTTCCTGCTTGTCCACCTTGCTGACAATGTCGAACGAAGACTCGCTGGCCATGGTTCCTCCTGGGTCGGGGCGTTTGTGCTTGGCACCAGCCTACTGAATCGGGTAGCGGCGGCGCAGATTTCCCAGCTTCCACGCAGCTTTCGTCCATCGTTCCTTCATCCGGATCCGCCAGAATCACTGTGTTGTATCCATCACCGATCCTCAGGAGAAGCGCACATGGGAGCCCGCCCGCGGTACATAGTCACGTCGATCAGAGTTGCCGCGGGTTCGTTCCTGACGGCCACCGCCGTCGCCACGGTGGTTGTGATGGGCTCCGCGCCGGCCACGGCGGCCACCGCCACCCTCTCATCGGTTCAGCCCCCGGTCAGGGCCGTCGGGGCTGTTCCCTTGCTCCCGCGGGATTTAGAGGACTTGGAGCGGTACCCGGGGCAAGGACTGACGGACAACACGAGAGGCATCGATGGCCCGGGCGGCGACCGCTTCAGCGCGGGCGATGCGTCCGCCGATGCAGGCAAACTCCTCGGCGTCGAGTCGGCGGCCCGGTTGGACGGCATCCGGCAGGAAATGGACCAGGCGGTGCAGTTGAAGATGGTCACCGCGGACCAGGCCGACCGCTTTGTGAACCAGATCCAGGAGCGGATTCTGCGCGGTTTGTAGCGGCCGAGGACGCCGATTCGATTCTTGGGCCGATCTTTGTGTAAAGTTGTCTTGCTTCCTCACGGGGAAGCGGTCTTCTACTGAAGAAGGCGTTCGGCAGATTACCCGAGCGGCCAAAGGGGGCTGACTGTAAATCAGCTGGCATTGCCTACGGGGGTTCGAATCCCTCATCTGCCACCGAACGGGAAACCCCGTCTGACCAAGTGACTTACTGGTCGGACGGGGTTTTTCCGTACTAGCCGGTTTCACCGGCCGCCGCTGGTTCTCCCTGCGACAACGGCCCCGGGACCGGCGTCGATAGACTTGACCGCGGATGTTACCGGCGGCGACTGGCCGCCAGAACGAGGAGTTCTCTTGCGACAATTCACCGCCCGCTTCGCAACGCCGGAGGAAATCGAGGCCTGGGACAGCCATGTCACGGCGAACCCCAACGGCGGCAACATGCTGCAGGCCAAGGCCTACGCCGCGGTGAAAGCGGAGCACGGGTGGAAGCCGCTGTACCTCGCGTATGAAACCGCCGACTACACCAGCTTCAACCTGGTGCTGGAAAAGCAGGTTCCGCTGCTGGGCAAGTACTGGTACATGATCAAGGGCCCGGACGTTGCGTCCCCCGATGACCTGCCCGGTATTTTCGAAGCGAACCGGCGCTTCTGCCAAGAGCAGGCGCGCGGCGTCTTCGCGATCCGGATCGAACCCGACGTCGAGGCAACGGATGACACGCGAGCCCTGCTGGCACGCGAAAACCTGGTCAAGATGCCGGACCTGCAGCCGAACGATCACACCGCCATCGTGGACATTGCCCCGGATCCGGAGGTGGTGCTCAAGAGCTTCTCTTCCCGCGGCCGCAACGCCGTGCGCCGCGCGATCCGCGAAGGCGCCGAAGTTGTCACGGCGGAGCCGACGGAGGAGAACTTCCGGGCCATGTTCAACCTGATGGGGCAGGTGCAGCAGGGCCAGAAAAACGTGCAGGTCCGCTCCTTCGACTACTTCAAGGCGTTCTGGGGCAACTTCATTGCCGCCGGTCAGGGCAGGCTGCTGTTCACCTACGAAGACGGCAAGCCGTCGGTGGGCGCGTTTGTGGTCAATTACGGGCGCAAGGGCACCTACAAGGACGGCGGATCGCTGCCGCGGCGCAAGCAGTACGGCGATTCACACCTGATCCAGTGGACCGCGATGAACCAACTCAAGGAGCTGGGCATCACCAGTTACGACCTGTGCGGAACTCCGCCGGCGTCCGAACTTAAGAACCCCGAGCATGAGTACTACGGCCTGGGGCTGTTCAAGACCAGCTTCACCAAGACCATCACCGACTTTGTAGGCTGCTATGACCAGGTGATCTCCCCGCTTAAGTACAAGCTCTGGTCGGCTGCGGGGGAGAAGATCGCCCGCGGACTCTACGTGCGCCGCCGCCACCAGCCGTTCTACTGAGCCGCTGCCCACGTCGGCGCGGCGGGGGCGCATCCACCCCGAGCTCACGCTGCCTCTGACAGCGGCAGCGGATGGATGTCCCAGAGGAAGCAGTACGTGCTGGGCCCGGAGTTGTGCATGACGTTGTAGTACAACCATTGCCAGCCGGTTGCGTCGTTATGGTCGGCCGGAGCCGGTGGGCAGTCGGCCGGCGTGTACCACTTTCCGTCGCTCCAGATGTAGTGCAGGTCGCCCACGTACGTGGCCGCCGGGCCGGCGCCGGGCTTGCCGTGGGGCAGGCCGATCCTGTCCTTGAGTGAGGCGCCATCGCCCACGGCATACAGTTCGTTCGTCGACGGATCATTGGCGAACGGGAGCTTGTCGTTCAGCTCGTCCATCAAACCGATGCTCTGGGAGATGGCGGCGTCGAGTTCCAGTCCTTCGGTGACAATCAGGACGGTGCAGCGGTTCATGGCGTTCCCTCCGGTAGCGGTGTCTGGTGGAATCGACCTTAGGTAGCCGGGCCCATTCGTCGGAAGGCACGAACGCAGGTTGTGGATAAAGGGAGGGGAGCCCTCCATCCCCGGCGGGCCGCCATGCCCGACGTCATGCCCGGCGGCAGCCGTGGCCCACCGCCGCCGCCGAGCCCAGCGGGCCTCCGCGCCACGCCGGAGGCTCATGCGCAGAGCGAACACGGGGCGACAGCCGGAAGCCCGGCGCGTAGCGTGGGGGGTATGGCAACCATCGATATCACCGAGGCCCAGTTCCCGCAGACCATTGAAGAGAACGACATTGTCTTCGTTGACTTCTGGGCCGACTGGTGCGGCCCCTGCAAGCAATTCGCCCCCGTCTACGACGCCGCTTCCGAGCAACACGGCGACATCGTCTTCGCGAAGGTGGACACCGAAGCCGAGCAGAGCCTCGCGGCAGCCGCCGGAATCACCTCGATCCCGACTCTGATGGCGTTTCGCGAAAAGGTGCTGGTGTTCTCCCAGCCCGGCGCACTGAACTCCAGCCAGTTCACCCAGTTGGTGGACGCGGTCAAGGGACTGGACATGCAGGAAGTCCACGCTCAGGTCGCCGCGCAGCAACAGTCCGCTCAGGACGGCACGGCAACCGAGTAGTCACACCGGTCACGAGCCTCCCGAGGGAGCAGGGCAGCTGCCCTGCTCCCTCGGTGCGTTAAGGTCCACTCGCTCGGTGCCTTTGTGCCAGCTTGTCCGGGGCGTAACCCGGAGGTTCAGTGCCGGCGGTGGTCCTGGGGTGACAGCCGCGGGCCGAACGTCGGCTTGCGGAAACCGCTGAGCACCAGCATCCGCACCACCCGTTGCCGGTGGCCCCGCCACGGTTCGAGGAGCTCGAGCATGCCGGCGTCGTCCGTCTTGCGCCCAGTAAGGGCGTAGCCCACAAACGCCGCCAAATGGAAGTCGCCCACGGACACGGAGTCCGGGTCGCCGTGCGTGCGCTGCGCGGTTTCCGCCGCCGTCCACGGGCCGATCCCCGGAATGGTGCACAGCTTGCTGGCCAGCTCCTCGCCGGCAGGCAGGGACGCCAAGCGCTCCAAGGCGCCGGCGGAGGAACAGGCGCGGATGATGGTGGCCGAGCGCTTCGAGTCCACCCCGGCGCGGTGCCAGTCCCACGACGGAATGCGCCGCCACCCGTGGGCGGTCGGCGGGACCATGAGCCCGTCCGGTGCCGGTCCGGGCGCGGGCGTCCCGTGCCGCCGGATCAGGTATTTGTACGAGTAGCGCGCCTCGATGGTGGTGATCTTCTGCTCCAGGATCACCGGTACCAGTTCATCGATCATCCGCCCGGTAGCCGGCAGCCGCAGCCCGGGATGCCGACGCCGCGGTATGCTCACCAGCCGCGGCAGGCCCGCGTGGAACGCCGGTTCGTCAAAGCCGGACCAGTCATCGTCGGCACCCAACAGGGCCGGCAGCCCGGCCAGTGCCTCCTCCGCGCCCGGCCCCCAAGCCTGTCCCAGAACGACGGCGGTGCCCCGGCTCCCTGCCTCGGCCGCGCCTTGGGCTTCGACTGTGGCTTCGCGTGCCCCGCTGAAGTCGTTGCCCCGGCCGACGGCGTTCCCGCTGCGGGTCTCGTTTCCCCGCCGCGGCCGGCGGGTGATCCGCAGGGTCGCCCCGCCGGAGGAGGTGTTCAGCGCCAGCCAGGCACCGGCGTCGTCAATCCGGGCGGTGGGATCCTGCTTGCCGCGGGACAGGATGGACAACGTCCCGGGCAGGTCGTAGGGCTCCGGGAACTCCACCTCGCTGGTGAGCCCGGTGGCACCGGACGCAGAGGCAGTGGACAGCATGGATTAATCGTCGCACGCGGGGCGGACGGTTGCGGCCCGCCGGCTCCCCGAGGCTATCCACCCGCTATCCACAGGCCATCCACCGGTCGCCCGCAGGCCAGTCGCGGGCGCCGGCGTGAACCCGTCTTACGCCGGATGTGCCCCGGTCTGGGCGGGCGGGTAGATTTGGGCCCATGAAATATGCCAATTCTGTTCTGGACCTGATCGGCAACACTCCGTTGGTCAAGCTGAACAAAGTGACCGAAGGTATTGCTGCCACCGTCCTGGCCAAGGTGGAGTATTTCAACCCGGGCGGGTCGATCAAGGACCGCATCGCGGTGAAGATGATCGAGGAAGCCGAGAAGGACGGGCGGCTCAAGCCCGGCGGCACGGTGATCGAACCCACCAGCGGCAACACCGGTGTGGGTCTGGCCCTGGTGGCCCAGCAGAAGGGCTATAAGTCCATCTTCGTGACCCCGGACAAGGTAGGCCTGGAAAAACGCGACGTGCTCAAGGCCTACGGCGCCGACGTCGTCGTCACCCCCACCTCGGTGGCCCCGGACAGCCCGGAGTCCTACTACGGTGTCTCCGACCGGCTGGTGACCGAGGTGGACGGCGGGTACAAGCCGGATCAGTTCAACAACCCCGCCGCCCCGGCCAGTCACTACGAGACAACCGGCCCGGAGATCTGGCGCGACACCGACGGCCAGGTCACGCACGTGGTGATCGGCGCCGGCACCGGCGGTACCATCACGGGAACCGGCCGCTACCTGAAGGAAATTTCCGCCGACCGGCCCAGCGGTCCGGTCAAGATCATCGGCGCCGACCCGGCGGGCTCGGTCTACTCCGGCGGCACCGGACGGCCGTACTTCGTCGAAGGCGTCGGCGAGGACATGTGGCCGGACAACTATGACAAGTCCGTTCCGGACGAGGTGCTGGCCGTTAACGACGCGGAAGCGTTCGCGATGACCCGCCGGCTGGCGCAGGAAGAGGGACTGCTGGTGGGCGGCTCCTCCGGCATGGCCGTGGTGGCGGCGCTGAACGTGGCCAAGGACCTGGGCCCGGAGGACGTTGTGGTGGTGATCCTGCCGGATTCCGGACGCGGCTACCTGGGCAAGATCTTCAACGACGAATGGATGAAGTCCTACGGCTTCATCGCCGGCGGAGAAGAAACCACGGTGGGCGAGGTGCTGCAGGGCAAGAGCGGCCGGCTGCCGGATCTGGTGCACACCCATCCCTACGAGACGGTGCGCGACGTCATCGAGATCATGAACGAATACGGCGTCTCCGTGCTGCCGGTCCTGTCGCAGGAGCCGCCGGTGGTCATGGGCGAGGTGGTCGGCGCGGTGAACGAACGGGATCTGACTGCCAGGCTGTTCAAGAACGAAGCGAAGCTGACCGACAAGGTCGGCGACCATCTGGGAGCGCCGATGCCGCTGGTCGGATCGCTGGAGACGGTGTCCGCCGCCCGGGAGAAGCTGCAGGCTGCCGACAGCGTGCTGGTCACGTTGGCCGGGGCGCCGGTGGGCGTGCTGACCCGGCACGACCTGCTGTCCTACCTCACGAGCTGAAGGAGAGAAGAATGAGCGCAGAGAACAACCAGGGCTTCAACACTCGGGCCGTGCACGCCGGCCAGGTGCCGGACGAAGCCACCGGCGCGGTGGTGCCGGCGATCTACCAGTCTTCGACCTTCGCCCAGGACGGCATCGGCGGGCTGCGCAACGGCTACGAATACGGCCGCGGCACCAACCCCACCCGCGACTCGCTGCAGGTGCAGTTGGCGGCGGTGGAGGGCGGCAAGCACGCCTTCTCCTTCGCCTCCGGCCTGGCGGCCGAAGACGCGCTGATCCGCGCCCTGCTCGCCCCGGGCGACCACATTGTGCTGGGCAACGATGCGTACGGCGGAACCTACCGGCTGATCAACCGGGTACTGGGTGCCTGGGGCATCGGCCATACCGTGGTGGACATGTCCGACGCCTCGAGGGTCGCCGCCGCCGTCAACGAGCACAAGGCCCGGTTCCTCTGGGTGGAGACTCCCTCCAACCCGATGATGAAGGTCACCGATATCGCCGCGCTGGCCGAACTGGCCCACGCCGCCGGTGCGCTGCTGGTGGTAGACAACACCTTTGCCTCGCCGTACCTGCAGAACCCGCTGGCCTTCGGTGCCGACGTCGTGGTGCACTCGACCACCAAGTACATCGGCGGGCACTCGGACGTGATCGGCGGTGCCGTGGTTCTCAACGACGACGCGCTCGCCGAGAAGATCGGCTTCGTGCAGTTCGCCGTGGGCGCAGTGTCCGCTCCGATGGATGCCTTCCTGACCACCCGCGGCCTCAAGACGCTGGGCGTGCGGATGGACCGGCATTCCGCCAACGCGCAGGCCGTGGCCGAATGGCTGCGGGACCGGCCCGAAGTGGAGGCCGTGTTCTACCCGGGGCTGCCGGACCACCCCGGCCACGAGCTGGCCAAGAAGCAGATGCGTGGCTTCGGCGGCATGGTCTCGGTCTCCTTCACCGGCGGCGAGGCGGCGGCCCGGAAGGTAGCCGAGTCCACTACGGTGTTCACGCTGGCCGAATCTCTCGGCGGCATCGAGTCGCTGGTCAACTACCCCTCGGAGATGACCCACGCCTCGGTGAAGGGCACCGAGCTGGCCGTGCCGGAGAACTTGATCCGGCTGTCCGTGGGCATCGAGGACATCGAGGACCTGATCGCCGACCTGGAGCAGGCCTTCGCCCAGCTCTAGGCGGATCTAAGGCAGATCGGAGCCGATTTAGGCGAAACACTCGACCAGGGGCAGAGGCCTGCGGTTCCGGGCGACCGGGCCGTGGGCCTCTGGCGTGTCCCGGGGCGGAGGAGAATACTGTGCCCATGGATGCGAACAAGCAGTACCTACCGGCCAGCGTTGTCCCCGGTCTGCAGTCGCGCAAGGCGGCTGCACTGATCGATTACCTCACCGGCACCGTCGGGTTCGTCGAACACGCCCGGTTCGAGGAGCACGGTGTGGTGATCCACGCGGAGCTGCTGTGGCCTGAAGGCGGCATGGTGATGGTCTCCAGCCACGCAGAAGGCACACTGTGGGCCCGTGAGCCGGGCTCGGCACAGTTGAATGTGTACACCCATGATCCTGATGACCTCTATGCCCGGTTGCAGGCGGCGGACGCCTCCATCATCCGCGACCTGCAGGACACCGATTACGGGGACCGCGGCTTCGCCATCAACGATCCGGACGGTAACCTCTGGGCCTTCGGCAAGTACCGCGGGCAGCCGCTGCCCGGTTCGAACGGCGCCAAGGACCAGGACGTCAGCTATGAAGGCCACGCCTAGGCAGGCATACGGCGAAATATATGATCACTGCATGAATCCCGGATCCCTGCTGGCCCTTTGCCGGCTGCACGCCCTGAAACCCGATGCCAGCAAGGTAGGAATCACGGGCATCGACAAACGGCCGGTCGACGGGCGGATCCCGGTCCACTCGTTGGGGCTGCGCGCGGATGTGCAAGCGGACCGCAGGAACCACGGCGGCGAGCTGAAGGCCCTCTACGCCTATGCCCAGGAAGATGCCGACGCGTGGTCTGCCGAACTCGGGCGTGACATCCCGCCGGGGCTGTTCGGCGAAAACCTGCGGACCGCCGGTGTTCAGGTCAGCGGCGCGCTGGTGGGGGAGCGGTGGCAAATCGGCCCGGAGGTCGTCGTCGAAGTGACCATGCCGCGGATTCCCTGCGCCACCTTCGCCCGGCACTTGGACGAGCCCCAGTGGGTCAAGCGCTTCCTGCAGAAGGGGCTGCCCGGCGCATACCTCAAAGTCATCGCGACCGGCTCCCTTGCGGCCAGCGATGGAATCCACATCCTCTTCCGGCCGGGACACGGCGTCAGCGTGGCGGAATCGTCGCTGGGTCTCGCCCCGGATCAAGCGCAGGCGCTCCGGGAGTCCGAGGCCAACGGCGAAATTGTGCTGCACGGCAACGTCAGCAAAGCGGTCCGCAGGGCTCTGGACCCAGGCCGGATCCACGCCTGACCGCGCTTAGCCGCCTTCGCTCTGCACCCGGGTCTCCACGCGCTCGCTGGCGCTCGCTTGGTCGACCACCGGTCCACGCGGGCCCAAATGAATGTTGCGTTCCGGACCAAATGAATCTCCCGCCATCCAGTGGTTGTTCACCGACCCTTCGAGCCGTAGTCTTTATGCAACTTGTTGTGCAAAGGAGTGCAGTATGGCTGTGGCCTACACGAAGCTGTTCGAACCGCTGGACCTTGGCTTCACCGTCCTGCCCAACCGGGTGCTGATGGGCTCCATGCATGTGGGGCTGGAGGAACTGCCCGGCGGGTTCGAGCGGATGGCCGCCTTCTACGCCGAACGAGCCCGCGGTGGCGTGGGGCTGATCGTCACCGGTGGCATCTCCCCGAATGCCGACGGCAGGCTGCAGCCCGGCGGGGCGATGATGACGACGGCGGAGGAGGCCGCCCGCCACCGCAGCATCACGGATGCGGTCCACGCCGACGGCGGGCGCATCGCGCTGCAGTTGTTGCATGCGGGCCGCTACGCCGCGCATCCGGAGCCGGTGGCGCCCAGTCCGGTGCAGGCGCCGATCAGCCCGTTCAGTCCCCGCGAACTGAGCGAGGATGACATTGAGCAGACCATCGAGGACTTCGCCGGCGCTGCGGCGCTGGCCCGCGACGCAGGGTACGACGGCGTGGAGATTATGGGCTCCGAGGGATACCTGATCAACGAGTTCATCGTGGCCAGGACCAACCAGCGCACCGACGGCTGGGGCGGCAGCTACACCAACCGGATCCGCTTCCCGCTGGAAATCGTCCGCCGCACCCGCCAGCGCGTGGGGGAGGATTTCATCATCATCTACCGGTTGTCCATGCTGGACCTGGTGGAGGGCGGGTCTACCTTCGAGGAAGTTGCCCAGCTTGCCCGCGGTGTGGAAGCGGCGGGGGCCAGCATCATTAACACCGGCATCGGCTGGCACGAATCCCGGGTGCCGACCATCGCCACCTCGGTGCCCCGGGCGGGTTTCTCCTGGGTCACCCGCCGGCTGATGGGCGCCGTCGGGATTCCCTTGGTGGCGACCAACAGGATCAACAACCCGGACACCGCCGAGCAGCTTCTGGCCGACGGGTCCGCGGACATGGTCTCCATGGCCAGGCCGTTGCTCGCCGATCCGGCGTTTATGCTCAAGGCATCGCGGGGACAGGCGGACGAAATCAATACCTGCATCGCCTGCAATCAGGCCTGCCTGGACCACACGTTTGCCGGCAAGGTCACCTCCTGCCTGGTCAATCCGCGCGCCTGCCACGAAACCGAACTGGTGATAGCGCCGGCGGCTGAGCCGAAGTCGCTGGCGGTGGTCGGCGCCGGGCCCGCCGGTCTGGCCTGTGCGGTGACCGCTGCCGGGCGCGGACACCGGGTCACGCTCTTTGAGGCTGCGGAAGAAATCGGTGGCCAGTTCAACCTGGCCAAGCAGATTCCCGGCAAGGAGGAGTTCCACGAAACCATCCGCTACTTCGGCCGCCAACTGGAGCTGCTCGGCGTCGAGGTACGGCTCAAGTCCCGGGCGACGGCAGCGGAACTGGCCGACGGAGAGTTCGACGAGATCATTCTGGCCACCGGTGTGGTGCCCCGGATCCCGGATCTGGACGGCGTGGACCACCCGAGCGTGCTTGGCTATCAGGACGTGCTGCGCGACCACCGGGAGCTCGGCGCAACGGTGGCGGTGCTGGGCGCGGGCGGCATCGGTTTCGACGTCAGCGAGTACATCACCCAGGCCGGTCCCAGCGCCACGCTTGAGCCGGAACGGTTCCGGGAGCACTGGGGGATCGACGACGACCCGGCCGTCCGCGGCGGCCTCACCGAACCCAGGCCCGCACGCCCGGCCCGGGCGGTGCATCTGCTGCAGCGCAAGGAAGCCAAGATCGGCGCCGGGCTGGGCAAGACCACGGGGTGGATCCACCGGGCGGAGCTGAAGAGCCGCGGCGTCCACATGATCTCTGCCGTTACCTACCGCAAAATCGACGACGACGGACTGCACCTGACAGTCGACGGCACCGACTCGATACTCGCCGTGGACAATGTGGTGCTCTGCACGGGGCAGGAACCGCAGCGCGAATTGCTGGAGGCGCTGGAGGACCTGGGCCTGCCGGTCCATCTGGTGGGCGGCGCGGACGTCGCCGCCGAACTCGATGCCAAACGCGCCATCAACCAAGCGACCCGGCTCGCCGCGGCGCTGTAGCGGAAGGAACTGGACCATGTCCCTGCCGCACGCCATCCTCACCGCGCTGCTGGAACAACCCGGCTCCGGGGCGGAACTGGCCCGCCGGTTCGATAAGTCCTTCGGCTTCTTCTGGCCGGCCACCCACCAACAGATCTACCGCGAGCTGGCCAAGCTGGAACTGAACGGGTTGGTCAAATCCGGCGGCCGCGACTCCAGCCGGGGCCGGGCCAAGGACTACACCGTGCTCGCCGCCGGCCGGAAAGAATTGAGCCGCTGGACGCTGGAGCAGCAGGAGCCACGTCCAGTCCGCGAGGAATTGATGATCCGGCTGCGTGCCTCCTCGGTGCTGGGCGATGTCCCCCTCGCCGACGAGCTGGAGCGGCATCTCGGCCTGCACCGCGCCCAGTTGGCCACCTATCAACAGCTGGACCAACGGGGCACCTGGGACGACGCCAACCGTCTGCAGAGAGCCGTGCTGCAGGCCGGGATCATGTTCGAGCAGACGTGGATCGAGTGGGCCGAACAAACCCTGGGGCTGCAGCCTGCAGCGGCGGCCGATCAAGCGACCGGCGCCCCGAGGTAACCGGCTGTGCCGAACGTCACCGGCCGTCGTCGTGCTTTCCCGCAGAAATGGGCCGCCCGCATGACGTACACTGGATGCATCCCCCACTGTCGGTATTCCCTTAGTTCTGCGCGATAATGCCACTCATGGTCTTGTCGAAGCGTCTGATTGGTGTGTGGGTCCGCCTCTAAACGGCGGGCAGTTTCATGTTTGGGAGCGCCGGCTAAAGAAAACGCCGCCAGGTTCCCCGCACAATGCGGGCAGCCAGCGAAGCGGCGGAAAGCCCTGCCACGGGATTGTAATAGCGCCGGGCTTTGAGTCAGAGGACCGCGGACATTGATGTGCCGCGGCCACCGGTCCCCAGCTGAATACGAGGAACTGCCCCGTGTCCGAAAACACTGTTAACACTCTGCCCGAAAACACCGACGCCGCTCCGGCCGTCGAAGACGAGAACACCGTACTCTTCACCGACTTCGGCCTCGATGGCCGCGTGCTCGCGGCTCTGACCGACGTCGGCTACGAAAAGCCCTCGCCGATCCAGGCCGCCACCATTCCAGTGCTGCTTGAAGGCCGCGACGTGGTGGGCCTGGCCCAGACCGGCACCGGCAAGACCGCGGCCTTCGCCGTTCCGGCGCTGTCCCGGATGGCCGAACTGCCGCCGACCAAGAAGACCCAGATCCTGGTGCTGGCACCCACCCGCGAGTTGGCCCTGCAGGTGGCGGAGGCGTTTTCGTCCTACGCCGCACACATGGACGATTTCACCGTGCTGCCGGTCTACGGCGGTTCCGCCTACGGCCCGCAGCTGGCCGGACTGCGCCGCGGCGCCCAGGTTGTTGTCGGCACCCCGGGCCGCGTGATCGACCACATCGAAAAGGGTTCCCTGGACCTGTCCGAACTGCAGTACATGGTGCTGGACGAGGCCGACGAGATGCTGCGCATGGGCTTCGCCGAAGAGGTGGACCAGATCCTCTCGAAGACCCCCGAAGATAAGCAGGTTGCGCTGTTCTCGGCGACCATGCCGACCGCCATCCGCCGGATCGCCAAGAAGTACCTGAAGGACCCGGCCGAAATCACGGTCAAGGCCAAGACCACCACGGGCACCAACACCCGCCAGCGCTACCTGCAGGTCATGGGCCCGCACAAGCTCGACGCGATGACCCGGATCCTGGAAGCCGAAGACTTCGACGGCGTGATCGCCTTCGTGCGCACCAAGATGGCCACCGAAGACCTGGCCGACAAGCTCAAGGCCCGCGGCTACCGCTCCGCCGCCATCAACGGCGACATCCCGCAGCAGCAGCGTGAGCGCACCGTCGAGGCGCTGCGCGACGGCAAGATCGACATCCTGGTCGCCACCGACGTTGCCGCCCGCGGGCTGGACGTGGAGCGCATCACCCTGGTGGTCAACTACGACATCCCGCACGACACCGAGTCCTACGTGCACCGCATCGGCCGCACCGGCCGCGCCGGCCGCTCGGGCGACGCCATCCTGTTCATGACGCCGCGCGAGAAGTACCTGCTGCGCGCCATTGAGAAGGCCACCCGCCAGCCGGTGGAGCAGATGCACCTGCCCTCCGCCGAGACCATCAACAACCTGCGGATGCGCAAGTTCGCGGAAAAGATCACCGAGACCCTGGCCTCCGAAGACGTCTCGATCTTCCGCGACCTGATCGCGAACTACGAGACCGAGCACGACGTTCCGGCAGCCGAAATTGCCGCTGCCCTGGCCGTCATGGCCCAGGGCGGACGCCCGCTGCTAGTTCAGGACCTGCCGGAAGCACCGAAGGGCCAGCGCGAGCGTGCCGGCGGCGGACGTGACGGCATGAATTCCCGCGGTCCGTCCCGCACCCTGACCGAGGGCAACGCCACCTACCGGATCGCCGTCGGGCGCCGCAACCGCGTGATGCCCGGCTCCATCGTCGGCGCCATCGCCAACGAGGGCGGCCTGTCGGCCGCGCAGATCGGCGGCATCGACATCCGCTCGGACCACTCGCTGGTCGAGCTGCCCGCGGACCTGAGCAAGGACCAGCTGCGCGCACTGTCCAAGACCCGCATCGGCGGCGAGCTGATTCACCTGGAGCTCGACTCCGGACGCAAGCCGCGCCGGGACCGCGACGACTTTGGCGGTGGCCACCGCGGCGGCTTCCGCAGCGACCGGGGAGACCGGCCGTTTACCAAGAAGTCCGACGGCGACCGCCCCTACAAGAAGAAGTTTGACGGGGATCGTCCGTACAAGAAGAACGACGGCGAACGCAGCTTCAGCGGCGACCGCGGTGGCTTCGGCGGCGAGCGCAGCTTCGGCGGCCCGCGCAAGCCCCGCCACACCCGCGGCTGATCCCCACCGGATCTCTTAGCCACCCTCCGGGGCATCTGTCATGGACAGGTGCCCCGGAGGCGTTTAACCCGCCTTCCGGACGACTGACCGGCCTCCCTCAGCCCGCGCACGCCGGCTCAGCCCGCGCACGCCGGCTCAGCCCGCGCACGCTCTCTCAGCCTGCGCACGCCGGCTCAGTCAGCGCACGCCGGACGGTCCCGGCTTCCGTGCGTTCCGGTATCGGGCCGTCCTCACATCAGCGCGTGCAGGGGCTCCAGGGGGCGCTACGGGAGCTCCTCCGGGTACCGGCGACCACCGCGGACCCGTGTTCGGGGGAGTAGGCCACGGCGGCTGCCAGCCCGCAGCGCTCAAAGACGCCGGCAGCAGCCTCCGCTTGGCGCTCGCTCGTTTCCACTAGGACCGACCCTCCCGGTGCCAACCACTCCGGTGCGCCCGCCCCAACGCGGCGCATGACCGCCAAACCGTCCGCACCGCCGTCGAGCGCCCACGCCGTTTCATGCAGGCGGGCCTCGGCCGGCAGCAGGGCGATCTCCCGTGTGGGCACATAGGGCACGTTGGCGGCCAGCACATCCACCCGACCCCGCAGCCCCGAGGGCAGCGCGTCGAAGAGATCGCCCTCGTGCACCTGCGCGGCCGGCAGGTTCTGGCGCGCACAAGTAACCGCCGCCGGATCCACATCAACGGCATGCAGTTCGGCCGGTGCCAGCAGCTTGTTCAGTGCCGCTCCCACGGCACCGGAGCCGCAGCACAGGTCGACGACGACGGCGGTGCCCGCCGGGGCAACCTCGGCTGCACGCTGGACCAAAAACTCCGTTCTCCGGCGCGGGACGAAGACCCCAGGAGCCACGGCAACACGCAAGCCGCAGAACTCAGCCCAACCCAGGACCTGTTCCAAAGGCATGCCGGCAGCGCGCTGTTCCAGCCTTGCAGCCAGGACTTCCGGGTGCCGGTCGTCGGCCAGCAGCAGGTCCGCTTCTTCCTCAGCAAATACGCAGCCTGCGGCACGCAGCCGGGAGACGATTCCATCCCGGCACGCGGATGACTGGGAAACCTGCATGGGTTCCTTTCGAATGGTGTCCCCAGACTACCCACTAGCCCGCGGTTCACGCCTGATTTCATGTGATCTTCGCTGCAATTTGCCGGCGGAGTTCCGCATCGGCAGTTTCCGTTCCGCTGCACGGTTCCGGCTCCGTTTTCGGCGTCTCCAAGGGCGAGAACCATGGTCGAAGACCGTACATCCGAGGCCCGTTCGCAGCCCAGTCCGGAGTCTGCGGTGTGGCGTTGACCACGGGGCCTCAATTCGATTTCATCCCGAGGCAAATTGCTGGTAATGTATTTCTCCGTTGCCCCCCTAGCTCAGTGGTAGAGCGCGTTCTTGGTAAGAACGAGGTCACCGGATCGATTCCGGTGGGGGGCTCTGAATGGTAAAGCCCGCGTCTGCGTCGCGAGACGCAGCGCGGGCGCTCCCATTCGTGGCGGTGTAGCTCAGCTGGTTAGAGCGCACGACTCATAATCGTGAGGTCCCCGGATCGAGTCCGGGCACCGCTACAAAGCCTTGAAGGGCCCGATCGAAACTACGGTTTCGTACGGGTCCTTCAGCTTGTTAAGGGGTCCGCTAGTCCGTGCTGCAGCCGTCTGTCCACCGGGCCGTGCTGCAGCCGTCTGTCCACCGGGCCGTGCTGCGCATCCCTTTACTAGAGTGGACGCCATGCCCGCCCTCTATCTTGCCCACGGCATCGTCTGGACCGCTGCAGGGCCCCAGCTGCGCCTGGCCTCCCCGAATGGCACCCCGGAGGGCATTCCAGTAAGAGTCGGGACGCGTCTGGGCTTCCACGTGCTGGATCCACAGGTCTTCTGCCTGGGCAGCCACCGGGTGCAGTCCGCAGACGAGCGGACACATGTGCCGTGCCGGCTGCAGGCGCCGGCCGAGCGCGGCTACCAGTGTGTTAACTGCTTCCTCAATGACGACTTGCGCTTCCTGCATGACAGCCATCGAAGCGGCCGTGCGCCTGAGGGGCTGTTGCTGTACCTCGCGCAGCCACACTGGCTCTACGTGGCGACGTTCGCCAACGGCGCCAGCAAGGTGGGCACGGCGGCCAACATACGAAAGTCGCTGCGGTTGGCCGAGCAAGGCGCCGTGGTCGCCCGTTACGTCGCCAAGACGCGTGATGGGCGGGTGGTCCGGGTGCTGGAGGACATGGTTTCGGGATCTACTGAGCTGACCCAAGCCGTGCGTGGCGCCGCCAAGTATGCCGGGCTCCTGACCCCGCTGCCTGTGGACGACTTGGAGCGGATTAACGCGAGCCACGCCGCTACTGTCCGCAAGTTGCTGCCTGCCGCTCACCTGGAAGGCTTCGACGTCGTCGACGAGCAGTGGCCGTTGCCGCAGCTCGCGGCGCCGGTGCTGGCGGATGGCATCAGGAGAAGCTACCCGAGCAACTTTGATTCAGGAGACCATGGACTCACCGTGCAGGGCATTCTGGGCAGCGTCGCGGCGGCACAGCTGACGGAGGGTGGCCCGCACTTCCTGGCGGACCTCGGGAGACTCAAGGGCCGCCGGATCGAACTGGGGGACTTCGTCTCCGAGCTGCCCGCCATGCAGGAACAACTGTTCTAGCCACCATCTGGACCGAGGCCTATGCACGGCCAACAGCCCCACGGTTCGGCCGGTAGCGGCGCGGCCGGTAACCTTGAAGTATGAATCCTTGGGACCTCGGCTCGCCGCTGTACCGCAAGCTGGTGATCTCTGCCATGGCGCTCATCGGCCTCGGGATCCTGCTGTCTGTCATCGGCGCCTCGGCCAGCATCCAATGGCTGATCTGGGCGGCCATCGCGGTCATCGCCACGGGACTGCTGACCCATCTGGCGGGGCTGTTGGTTCGATTCCGCGACGCCCGTGCCAGGCAGGCGGCCGCAAATCCGCGCAGCACCCCTCCGTCCAAGCGACGTTAGTCCATTCCCGCCCGCTCCACCTGAAGGAGATCCATGTCCGAGCAAGCCGGGGTCAACCCCGACCTCGCCGGCCGCGTGTACCCGGCCGGCGCTGCCTACACTGTGGGCCGCGAGAAAATCAGGGAGTTTGCCTCGGCGGTGAAAGCCACGCACCCCGCGCACTTCGACGTTGAAGCCGCGCGCGCACTCGGCTACGCCGATTTGGTGGCGCCGCCTACCTTCGCCATCATCGTGGCCCAACGGGCAGATGCTCAGCTGATCGAGGATTCGGACTCCGGCATCGATTTCTCCCGCGTCGTCCACGCCGACCAGCGGTTCGTCCATCACCGGCCGATCGTCGCCGGCGACGAGCTCGTCGCTGAGCTCCATGTGGACCAAGTTCGCGCCATGGGCGGCGGGGCCATGATCACCACCCGCGCCGAGATCAGCACCGTGGCCGGCGAGAAAACGGCCACCACCACGTCGTCAATCCTGGTGAGAGGGGAAGGCCAGTGAGCGTTGAACTGAACGAACTGACTGTTGGACAGGACATCGGTTCACGAGCCATTGAGGTCTCCCGCGCAGACTTGGTCAGGTACGCCGGTGCCTCGGGCGACTTCAATCCAATCCATTGGAACGGGCGCTTCGCCGAGCAGGTGGGACTTCCCGGCGTCATAGCGCATGGCATGTTCACGATGGGTGCTGCCGTGCAATTGGTGACGGACTGGATCGGCAACCCGGCCGCCGTCGTCGACTACCAGACACGGTTCACTAAGCCAGTCCTCGTGGAGGATGTTGACGGCCCCGGTGCCAACATCGAAGTCAGCGGTTCCATCGGAGCCATCGACGAAGACAACGGGACGGCGCGAGTGGACCTGACGGTCACCGCTGCGGGTGTGAAGGTGCTGGTCAAAGCCCAGGCGGTCGTCAAGGTTTGGTGACTCGCCCTGAACCCGGCAGCGGAGAGGCCGGCGCCGTGACAGAAACGATTCTTGCTCCGTTGACAACGCTTGGTGTGGGCGGCGTGGCCCGGCGTTATGTCGAGGCCGGCTCCGAGTCCCAGATTGTCGATGCCGTCAAGGCTGCCGACGGCTCCGGCGACGACCTTCTGATCGTCGGCGGCGGGTCCAACCTCGTGATTTCCGACGACGGCTTCCCCGGAAGCGTTATTCGTGTCGCCAACACCGGCTACACCGTTCATGAACAGGGCGGCACCGTGGCGCTGACGGTTCAAGCCGGCCAGCCCTGGGACGACCTCGTGGCACTGACCGTCGCCAACGGCTGGGCCGGGCTGGAAGCGCTCTCCGGTATCCCGGGGCTAACGGGTGCCACGCCGGTACAGAACGTCGGCGCCTACGGATCCGACGTATCGCAAACCATCACTCGGGTCCGAACATGGGACCGGCGGGCTGGTTCGATCCAGGAATTCGACAACAGCGACCTCGCGTTTGGCTATCGGGACTCGGTCTTGAAGCGAAGCACCGTCAACGGTTCGCCGCGCTTCGTAGTGCTGGAAGTAGAGTTCCGGCTGACGGCGGGGCGGCAAAGCCTTCCGATCCGGTACGCCGAATTAGCCCGCGTGCTGGGAGTCGAGATCGGTGGAACAGCCAAGGCCTCGGACGTTCGACGGGAAGTACTCCGACTGCGAGCGTCCAAGGGGATGGTCCACGATCCTGACGACAGGGACACATTCAGCACGGGATCTTTCTTCACCAATCCCATTGTCGATGCCGCAACCGCGCAAGGACTTCCCGCGAGTGCACCGCGGTGGCCGGCCGGTGACCAGATCAAGCTGAGCGCGGCCTGGCTCATCGACCAAGCCGGCTTCTCCAAGGGCTTCGGTCTCGAGGGCACATCAAACGGTGACCTCAGAGGGGACGCTTTGGCCGGCGGACGCGCGTCCCTGTCGACCAAGCACACACTGGCAATCACCAACCGTGGTGAAGCCAGCGCAGAAGACATTCTGGCCATCGCCCGTGCGGTACGGGACGGAGTTGAACATGCCTTTGGTATTCGGCTTCAGCCCGAGCCTCTGTTGATCGGGTGCAGCCTCTAACGCCGTCATCCAGCAGTGTGAGGCTGTCGGGGTAGCCCTTCCTCCTCTGGCATAGGTTCTTACGGCAGATCTTCGCGAGTGATCGGGGCATCTGCCGGTTGGAGCAGGCGTTGTGGTACTTTGCGGCCCCGTGGGCGGGCGGCGAGTTCTTCGTGCCGGATCATGAATTGGATGATGCTCGGCCGCAGCGCACGGAGATTGACCAGGCCGCTGCTGCATAACCAGCAGACCAAGCGGTAGCTGTGATTCACCTGCACCAGCCGGTCGGTGCCATGGTCCAGCAGCCACTCCGGCGACAAGAAATCGTGCATTGGCGGCAGGAGAAAGTCTGCTGGCAAAAGCCTGGCAAACGTGTCCTTCGGCTCAAAGCACTGTTCAATCTGCAACATCAACCACCATTCCTCGGAGACGTAGGCAGGGCCGCAGGCTTCGATGCACCTCCGTAAATGCGCCTCGAGCCTTTGAGAACGATCCTCCCGAATCGGTCGGGATCGACGCTGCTGTGCGAAGAAGTCCCGGAGAACTTCGTCGACGGTCGGCTGAGGTTGGTTGCGTCTACTCACTATCGGTCCCTTTCCTGCGTGATCTCGAATCCGGCTTTCAGAAGGGCGGCTGCGTTTCGTCGCATGGTGGTTCGCCCTGCTCGTTCTCGGCTGGAGTATCGGCTTGGTCTTCGGTTGTGGGGTAGGTGATGGCCCAGCCTTCGTCGGGGGTGGTGGTGTGGGTGTGGCCGGAGCGGGTGGTGAAGTGAAGGGTTCCGTCCTTGTCTTGGGTGACGGTTCCGCCGCCGTGGTGTTTGGTTTTGTGGCCGGGTTTGCACCGGGCGCCGAGGTTTTCGGCCACTGTTTTGCCGCCGTCTTCCCAGGCGATGGTGTGGTCGATCTCGCATTGGTCGGCGGGGACGGTGCAGCCGAAGTCGCGGCAGTGCCGGTCGCGTAGCCGGACGAGGCGTTTGAGCCATTCGGGCGGGATCCGCAGGTCTTTGGCGGCGGCGATGGCTTGGCCGTGGTCGTCGGTGAGCACGAGGAGCCAGGATTTGGCCAGCGCGGTGAGGTTGCGGGTCATTTCGGGCGGGATGAGTCCGTAGCCGGTGAGTTCGCCGGGGTCTTCGGCCAGCCGGAGCAGGGTGGTCAGCGGCGCGGTGACTGCGGCCGAGGCGGTGGTGTTCGCGCCGCAGCAGGTGCAGTGGCCCTGGCCGGCGGCCCCGTTGCCGGTGGCAGTGTCCCGGGCGGCCGTCTCCGTGGCGGCGGTTTCGGGTTTGGGCGTGGCTGCGGCTTCCGGTGTTGTTGTCTGCGCTGCGGTGGTGGTGCCGTTGCCGGTGGTGGGGGCGGGTTGGTAGGCGTGGTCGGGGTAGCGCAGGAGCATGTCGGTGAAGACGTCGGCGCGGAGTTGGCCGAGGGTGCGGTTCTCTTTGGCGGTTTGCAGTTTCCTGGCGTGGGCTTGGAACAGGTTGTAGGCGAGCAGGGCTTTGTCCGCGGAGGTGCGGATGTAGAGGTCGGCCATGCCGTCGTCCTGCGGGAGGTATTGGACGGTGCGCCGTTCCATCGCGGCCCGGTGCCGGGTCTCGAGGGGTTGGGGGTGGAGCCGGTCGCGGGCGGTGCGGGCGCGGGCCTGGACGGATTCGAGGGTGATGGTCCCGGCGCCGTCCAGGACCGTGTGCTCGAACTCGGCCAGGCTGTCCGGCGGGAGGTCGGCGCCTTTGCGGGCGATCGCCGCGGCGCGGGGCAGGTCGATGGCGCCGTAATCCAGGGCGGCCAGGGTGGCGGGCAGGTGGGTGGCGATCTGGTGCGCGTCGGCCAGGTCCGCGGCCGCCTGCCGGCAGGGCAGGGCGAGGATGGGGGCAAGTTCCTGGGCGGCGTGCCGGGAGATCCCGTCCGGCGCCCCGGCATCGGTGCCGGTGGCGGGCCGGAGCACGGCCATCCGGTGCAGGCCGCGGGTGCGGCGGGACTGGGTCCAGGCCTCGTGTTTGCGGACGGCTTTGAGGTATTCGAGGACTGACCAGTCATCCAGGGCCTCGGGGTCGGTGCCGGCGAGCAGCCCGGCCAGTTCCGCCGGTTCCAGCTCCCGCCAGTCCTCCTCCCACAACTCCCGCCCCGCCGGCACCCCTTCCGGGATATCACCTTCCGGGCCGGAGGCGACCGGAGAATCGGCGGCTGCCGGGGCAGTTCCACAGGCAGCAAGTTCTGATGGGAGTCCGTCCTCCGCTGTGGCAGGATCGGCTGCAGATTGAGCAGGGGCGGTTCCGTCGGGACTGGGGACCGGCTCGGCGGCAAGCTCAGCCTCCGGCTCGGAGTCATGCTCCGATTCCTGCTCGGCGCCGTGCACAACTTTCGACACTCCGTCGGGCGCGGCTTTGGAGCCGGAGTGTTCCTCCGGCTCCTGCGCCTCGTCCAACGGGTCCGCTGCCATGCTTCAACGCTACGCAGCGCAAGCTTCGGGTAGAACAGGTGTTCGACGTATGTGCACAAATGACGGCCGGCGTGGCCCTGTGTAGGACAGGACAGGTGTAGAGGCCGGGAGCGGCTTGTGGAGGACAGGTCTGCTTCAAGAGGTGGGAGGCCCGGCTGGAGGCCGCAAAGCGGCGGAGGATGAGACGCGTGCGGCGGAGAGACCCGCCGCGGGGGGCGCAGGCGCCGGAGGGCAAGACGATCTGGGAAGGGGAGGCCGCCGGAGGGCAAGACGATCGGGGAAGGGGAGGTCGGTGGAGGACGGGACGGGTTGCGGACACGGGGGAGCAGCTGGTGGAGGACGGGACGGGTTGCGGACACGGGGGAGCAGCTGGTGGAGGACGGGACGGGTTGCGGACACGGGGGAGCAGCTGGTGGAGGACGGGACCGTA